>JAEEIH010000110.1 GCA_016281275.1 Lachnospiraceae bacterium
CTTATAATCGTCAATCCTCGACAGTCCTTCCTTGATCCTTAATGCCCGTTTTACATCAAAATGCGAGTGTTCCTTCGTCAGGACAACATCAAAAATATCCGACGGAATCTCCATCTGTGAAAGTTCCCGCATATCCTGTGCAACCCTGAGCTTTTGTTTTTCGATGCTCTTTTTGTAATCCGATATAGACTTCATCAAGGGAACAGTCTGTGCCGTTGCCATATCTCCGACCTTCTCACGCCCCTCCTTGTAATTCTTCAACGTCCTTTTTCTGAGACTCTTTCTGTGCTTGTTCTTCATCGACTCTGTTTCCCCGAGCTTAGGAATGAGAGTCTGTTCCTGAAGATCCGTGAAATTAATGGGCGCCTCGGTCGGAATGGCGCTGAGCTTTTTGTAATACATTTCTTCCTTGAATTTTTGAGCGGCAACACCTTCCATGGTCACATTTCCGAGTTCTTCGGGAGTTGTGTATTCTATCGGTTTCTGCGCCATTTTATTTCTAACGATCTGATCAAATGTATTGCTCATACAACCGCACCGTCCTTTCTTTTGTACATTGCCTCCAAAACAGGAAGCAACGGCATATAGTATCTTGTAAAGCCAAAACACTCTGCTCCCTCAACTATTTTTTCCACAAGTCCGCTTGACACATCGTTTACCGTCGGAATCCTGAGAACCGTATCGGGGCCGTACTTTTCGATCGCCTTATTCATCGCCCCTGCAAGAGCCTTTATGACTGTTCCCGATTCGTTACCGGCCCACGCCCATTCAAGAACAAGCCCGTCTTCATCCTTCGCAACCAGAACCAGATCGCAGATTTTGTCACTTGTTATTGTCACGGTACTTATGTCTGTATCATAATCGCTCTTGACGATCGGTAGGTCAATGAACGATCTTTCATTATCCGCAAGCTCGCTTCCGAGTACTCTCAGGGCTTTATCCGATACCTCTCCGAGAGACACGGTTCCGCCCTTGCCGACATATTTCGAAAGCACTTCTCCATCCCGAACGGCACCGAGAGTGGTCTTGTAATATTTGTCCGGTGCTTTTTCCGAAAGGAAACCCTTTTCCTTTAAAAACTCGCCTATTTCCTTATCCCTGCTGCTTGAATCATCAGCAAAAAACTCTATTTCGATAATATCATCGCTTGAAAGTACCTCGGCGGTAAGTGTATCAAGCATCATGGTAGCTCCACCGAACAACCTGTATTCCGGCTTCATAAAAAGCGACCTGATGCTGACGGTATATCCATCAATCTGAACGGCAAGAGCTCCCTGCGGAATCCCTGCTTCTTCCTGAAAGGCTCCATAAACATAAAACCCATCTCCGATAAGATCACTCTCGCCTTTGTTTTTTTTCAAAGAGTTGTCAATCTCCTTTGCAACCCCCTCGTCAATCAGATGCAAAAACGGTCTTACGCCCTTTGCGCTTAAGTTCAACACCTGCATAACACTTTCCTTTCCCCGACCCTATATCGGTTTCAACTACTTCTCAGTTTTGCGGCCGTAATGTACATTCTCCGTCACGTTCCTTTTCTCTCCGGTTATGGCAATATTATAATACGTTCCGAAGCACGTTTCTCCACATTTATATTATACTTCCCAACAGTCCTCTTCTCCAATACATACTTTAAAATAATTATAAAAAATAAAAGCTGTCATCGTTTGATAACAGCTTTTAATATCATTTGATCACTATAGTGTATATCTTGCCTTTGACGTAAATTTCTTTTACAACGGTCTTGCCCTCCGTGATGCGCTTGATATTTGCATCCTCCCAGACACGTGCCTTGACGGAATCCTGCTCTTCGGTAAGGCCGACTTTGATGGTCGATTTAACCTTGCCGTTGATCTGTATCGCAATCTCGATCTCGTCTTCACGCGCAAGGTTCTCATCAAACTCGGGCCAAGGCTCATAAGCGATGCTCTTGCCTGTTGCTGCGATGATCTCCCAAATCTCCTCTCCGATGTGAGGGCAGATGCACGAAAGCATCTTTACGAGTCCCTTTGCGTACTCAATCGGGCACGAACCCTTCTTGTAAAGAGCATTCACGAAGATCATCATCTGAGAAATGGCTGTGTTGAACGCAAGTTTCTCAAAATCGTTTGTAACCTTCTTTACGGTCTGGTGGTAGAGCTGTGTGAGCTCTCCGTCGTCGCCGGCCGTGAGGTTCGATGTTTCGGTGAAGAAGTTCCAAACACGGTTAAGAAATCTCCTTGCGCCTTCAACGCCCTGATTGCTCCAAGGCTTGGAAACCTCGAGCGGTCCCATAAACATTTCGTAGAGGCGGAGCGTATCTGCGCCGTAATCGCGGACAACATCCGAAGGATTCACCACGAATTCGGGGAAACGCTTGCCCATCTTGATGCCGTTTTCCCCGAGGATCATTCCCTGGTGAACAAGCTTTTTGAAGGGCTCCTTCACAGGCGAGATTCCCATGTCATAAAGGAATCTGTTCCATATCCTCGAATACATAAGATGTCCGACGGCATGCTCGGGTCCGCCGATATAAAGGTCAACGGGCATCCAATGCTTAAGGAGTTCGTAATCGGCAAGTTCTTTGTCGTTGTCGGGGTCGATGTAACGAAGGAAGTACCAGCTTGAGCCGGCCGAACCGGGCATGGTTGATGTCTCTCTCGTTCCCTTTATACCGTTGTGATCGTACTTCTTCCACTCTGTAGCGTTTTCAAGAGGAGCCTTGCCGCCCTTGCTCTTGTAGTCCTCAAGTTCGGGAAGAACAAGCGGAAGCTCGTCATCATCAAGCACGTGGATGCCGCCGTCTTCGGTGTGAACCACAGGTACGGGCTCGCCCCAGTAACGCTGGCGCGCGAAGATCCACTCACGGAAGTGGTAGTTGACGGTGCGCTTTGCAACGCCCATTTTTTCAAGCTTGACGGTGATGGCCTCCTTTGCCTCTTCAACCGTCATGCCTGTGAACTCCTCGGAATTGATGAGCTTGTAGCCCTTTCCGAGATAATCATATTTTTCAAGTGCGTGATCGCTCACGTCTATATGACCGTCCTTGTCATTGCCGTCGATAACCTGGATCATCTCGATGTTGTGTGCCACCGCGTACTCAAAGTCTCTCTGGTCATGCGAAGGAACCGCCATAACGGCACCTGTTCCGTAGCTTGCGAGGACGAAATCGCCGATGAAGAGCTCTGCTTCTTTTCCATTGACGGGATTGATGCACTTAACGCCTTCAAGTCTGCAACCTGTCTTGCCCTTGTTGAGCTCGGTACGGTCCATGTCGTTTTTCTTGCGCGTCTCTTCGATATAAGCCTCAACCTCTGCCCTGTTCTTAACTCGGGGAAGAAGCTCCTGTACGAGATCCCCGTCGGGAGCGAGTACCATAAACGTTATACCGTAGATGGTCTCTATACATGTGGTAAAGATCGAGAACTTGCCGCCGCCCACGATGTCAAAGCTGACCTCGACACCTTCGGAACGTCCGATCCAGTGGCGCTGCATGTCTTTCGTGGACTCGGGCCAGTCGATCTCGTTGAGACCTTCGAGAAGCTTCTCTGCAAATGCGGGCTGGTCGATGACCCACTGTTTCATGTTCTTGCGGACAACAGGATAGCCGCCGCGCTCTGACTTGCCGTCGATAACCTCGTCGTTGCTGAGAACCGTTCCGAGCTCCTCGCACCAGTTAACGGGCATATCAACGCACTTAGCGTAGCCTGCCTCATAAAGCTTTTTGAAGATCCACTGCGTCCAGTGATAGAATTTGGGATCGGAGGTTGCGACCATCTTTGACCAGTCGTAATCAAATCCGAGCTCTTTAAGCTGCTTTGAAAAGGTCTGTATGTTCTTCTGCGTAAAGCCGTCCGGATGATTGCCGGTACTGATGGCGTACTGTTCAGCGGGAAGTCCGAACGAATCGTATCCCATGGGATGAAGGACGTTGTAGCCCTGCATGCGCTTCATACGCGAAACAATGTCGGTTGCGGTGTAACCCTCGGGGTGACCCGCATGAAGACCGACGCCCGAAGGATATGGGAACATGTCGAGCACGTAGTATTTAGGCTTCGAAAAATCCCTGATGTCAGTCTTAAAGGTCTCATTCTCCTCCCAGTATTTTTGCCATTTGGCCTCAATTTCACGAGGCATATAATCTTTCATATCTATCTTCCTTTCCCTGCCGCGGCAGGCAATAATATACCAAACCCACTTTTTAAATGTTTCGGGTTCATCGCTCCGCCATAACGGGGCTCAAACAACCCGACCGATATGCCGGTCCTCTTTATTTTTCCTTCTTCGGCGGAGCCGAGCATTCCCCGGAATGGTCGTTCTCAAAATAATCCTGCAGGATCGCCCACGTCCCCGCTTCCTCGTCGCCGAGCTTCCAAGCTGCGATTCCCTGCACTCCGGCTTCTCTCGATGCGTCCGCTTTACGTTTTAGCGATTCGCCGTCTTCAAGCCAGATTCTGTACAGTGATCCTTTTTTTGCCCATTCCGTATAATACTGACCGTTCGATTCTCTCCATGTGAGCTCCTTGCCGGAAACCTTTTCCTGCATCTCCTTCATATTGAGGGTTGCATCGACAAAGACCTTTCCGCCGTTCTCTTCTCTCCATAGTCGCGTGTAAAAAGGAACGCCCATGATGACTCTCTCCGGCGGAGCAAGCTCAACCGTCGATTTTAACGCATTGGTAAACCAGTCGATCGATGAAACCGATCCCGATTCTTCAGATCCGGCATAATGCTGATCATATCCCATGATCACGACATAATCAATGATCTGTCCTTGTTCCTTTATGTCGTAATACGCATTATATGCCTCCGGAACATAATTATCCACAGATAGGACAATTTTATTCAACCTGCACTTAACGGAGAGTTCGCGCAGGAATTCAACAAAGTAAACACCGCTGTCAAGCTTGAGCATCTCAAAGTCGATGTTTATGCCGTCAAATCCGTATTCATCGACGGTCGACATTATCGAATCGATCAGCGCTCTCCTTTTGTCGGTTGAAGAAAGGATTATGTGTGTATCCTCAGTACAGCTGAACCGGTTTTCGATCGTATCGTTTTTATATGTAGCCCAAACGTCGACTCCCCTGTCGTGCGCATAGCTCACATAATCCTTAGACGCATATGAGATAAAGCTCCCGTCCGTCCCGTCAAGGAAGAACCATGTGGGTGCAACAACATTCACCTCGGGAGCAGCCGACAAATGTTCCTTCAGATATCCGATGTTATCCTTATTGTACAAGAGCTCCCATCCGAGATAAATCTTTTCGGGCATGTCAATGTGCGTGTACTCGGCCTCCTTATGATCGGTAAACTTGGGATCCGCGTAGTACGATTCGCCGAGATCCTCCTGAAGGACATATCCCCGGACGCCGTCTTCGGTTTGAATCTTAATGAAGCCGTTTTCGCGGATTCCGCCACCGTCGATGACACGCAGTTTATCGCCCTCCTGAAGCTCTTTTACTCTGTCTGCCTCGAGAGTTTTCCCCGTACGAACAGGCGTCGCCGTAACGACATCCATGCAGAGGTACTGGTCAGGGCTGTATGTGATGAGTACCCTCGCAGGATCGTCGACAAATCTGTACGTGATACCGCATTGCTCAAGGAATGCCGTCGCAATATAGTACTGTCCGTCGGTTTTTTTGATTATCGGAACGCTCGCAGTCGAGCGCTCGCCATTGCATTCAAATTCCTTTGCATTCACTTTAAGATCGTATACCTCCGTGGGGGTGGTATAGATTACCGTATTATCCTCCTCAACCGGAAAGAACCTGTGCGAATACATCTGCGTAACGGTATCAAGATCGATATACGTCATGCCGTCCTCAAACAACGCGTATTTTTCGTACACGGTTTCATCGATTATTATCATGGCCTTACCGTCAGGTATTCCGTAGTAATCGGAAAGGCTCCTGACAACCTTGCTTCCTTCATCCCTTCCAAAAAGAGAGCACCCTGCGAGTACTCCCGTGCAAAAAAGCATCAGACCCAAAAGTCCCAGCCGCTTAAACAGATCCCTCATATCTTTATTCCTTCCGGCTATATTCTTTCTTTATCCCCGGCGGCAATACGTTTTACCTGTATAAAACAATAAACGCAGCCCAAAAAAGCTGCGTTTATTGTAACATCTAATCTGTTGAATGGCAAGCCGAGAATGGCTGTTTTGTAGGGCTTTCGAGACCTGTTTCCTCTTTTTTGGTCATTCTTTTTTCATATAAAGATCACCCGTCAGGTGCGTTGATTTGTTGCGGACAGGAGGAACTGCCGCCGTTCTGTGATATATTTTCCTCTCGATAATTACATTTTTTGCAATTATCCGTTCCTCATACATGACCATGTATCGGTTCCCGGGGTTCCGCTTTAGGATCCTCCGACTATCTTTCCGAACAGTTTTCTGGTTTCGGAACCCGGTGAAAACGGATTATCTTCATATGGGAATCGGAACGCTTTAATTCCGTAAGGCAACAGCTCCGGTGAATCACCGCCGGCCATATTCACGATCACACGACAGTTTGTACCCAAAAGCTTTTCCTTTGCCATTCTTTCAAGGAAGTCGTAGTCGTTCTGCCGCCAGGAGGCTCCTCCTCCCACGACGAGAACCAAATCGAACCTTGCCACGGCCTTTTTAAAGTACCTTGCCGGTTCACTTCCGAGATCGGCTACAACAGTCGATTCCGCACCCATTGCCGTGACCGGATCACTCCCGGAGAACCCGCTTTTCTGTCCGACAGCCGTATAAAGTATCCCTTTCCCCTGAGCGCCTTTATAACGGTAAACAAGCTGTTCTCCAAGCGATTCATCTCTCACGGTTTGTGCAAAAACGACCTTTCCGCGCTCCGCAAGAACACTTACCAGGCAGACTGACACATGTGTTGCCCCACAACCTCGCGCCAACCCGATTACGGCTATTCTTCCCGTTCGTGCTCTCGCCTCCTTTTTATTCCCGGATCTTTTCTTCCTTTTAGTCGCTCTTTTAAGCATCGCTGTGACAATGACACCTGATCCTATCCTGCTTCTTTGCTCTCTGATCGTGCACTTTTGCGCTATCTTTTCCAACCTCTTTCCGGTGCTTTTACTTACCCTCGAATGTTCCGTCATGAAGCGAATGAGTTTCCCGAGACTGAATATGTCGCTTTGTTTTGCGGATTCTTCTCCCCCGATACATTCGGGAGCAGTATATCCCTCTGTATAAAAACAGTACCCGGTTCTTTCGCCCTCCTTACGCGCGGCTCCGAAGTCAATAATACAGACACGATCGGAGATCACGATATTCTCGGGTTTCAGATCAAGATGGATAAGCCGGATCGATTGATCCTGCAGATATTCAAGAACGGAGCAGATTTGCTCCAGATGTTCGAGAAGTAGGTCTTCACCGACTTCCCGCCTTTGGTAGAAGGTTTTCAGGTTCTCTCCCTCAATGTATTCCTCGATGATGTAGGTGAATTCCTCGTCCTCGTCCACATCAAACACCTTCGGAATTCCGGGATGCGAAAGTTTCATGAGAGTGGCTGCTTCTGTCGCAAGTAAATCATGTACGACACTGCTGCGCCTGATACCTTTTATGATTCTTCTTGTGTGAAGCGCACGGTGTTCGGCAAGCCATACAACACTGTGTTCATGAGCACAGATTCGGTCTATGACCCTGTATCTGTCAAGAATATTATTTCCTCCTTTCTTTTTGCCTGAACGACTGTAGAAATATTATAAATCAGCCGATATATATATAACAAGGATATCATTATTGTAATTTTCAACAAAAAATGACCCTTCGATTTGTGCAACTTTTCATACGTGGGATATGACAAATTGGATTGACTTGCGATGATAAAATGCTTATACTGAATTACACTTCTTCAGGAAGCATCGATCATCGTAAAAGCTTCACGAAGTACAAGGCTTGATAAGACCAATTGAAAGGGGGCTTGTTTATGAAATTCGAAAAGATCAGTGACAACCAGATTCGTTGTACCCTTTACAAGAAAGATCTTGTTGACAGACAACTGAAGATCAGCGAGCTCGCCTACGGGTCAGATAAGGCCAATGCGCTTTTCCGCGACATGCTCATGCAGGCCTCCACAGAGTGCGACTTTGATGCGGAGAACATCCCGCTCATGATTGAGGCGATTCCGCTCTCACCCGAGTGTCTTGTTCTTTTGATAACCAAAGTTAACGACCCTGAGGAACTTGACACACGATTCTCCAGTTTCACAAGGTCATCGGAATTTGATGACGAGGACGATGAGTTTGAAGCTCCGGATCGTTCCTTCGCGGATGAAATCATCAGCTGTTTCAATCACCTCTCCGATCTCATCGGAGACCAGCTTTCCGAGAAGCTTCTCGGAGCGTCACAGGCTCAAGACCAAAGTCTGCGCAACGTTCTTAAAGAAAGAGAGGCTGCCTCGAGACCCGTACCGAACCTTTGCAAGATTTTCAAATTTGATTCACTTGACGAGGTTATTTCACTCTCCAAAAAGGTTTGCAAATTCTACCACGGAGAGAACACGCTTTACAAAGACCCGAACGGAAAATATCACCTCATTGTGGGTATGTCCGAGCACACCGTTGGTGAATTCAACAAGGTGGTCAACATCATCTCCGACTATGCTCCCACCGAGAAGATTTCTTCTGCGGGAACAGCGTATTTTGACGAGCATTACAAGATCATCGTACAGGGAAATGCGATCGAGGTGCTTTCCCGTCTTTGATTTTGATATTTCACCTCTGATCACACAAAACCCCGGTCTGTCTTTCGACATTCCGGGGTTAATTTTGTCTTTAACGCAACAATCATCCTTCTGTGATAGCGTCATTAGGGCATCCTGCCTGGCATGATCCGCACTCAAGGCAAGTATCTGCATCGATCTCGTAATGATCAGCGCCCTCAGAGATTGCTCCAACGGGGCAAGCCTCTGCGCAAGCACCACAGCTAACGCAAGCGTCTGTAATCTTATAAGCCATTTTTCTACCTCCTGATAATAGTGATCTGATAACAAGTGATAATCATACGTTCACGACCTTGGCCGATCTCGTATCGCACGAGCTAATGATATAACATATTACCTCAAAAAACAAGACCGCAACGGTCAATTAACCGATTCATCGTTCGCACACGAATGAACGGAAATCCTTGCGGTCCGTTAATCATTTTGCTGTTTCAAGAAATCTGTTGATCTGCTCAACAAGCGCATCCGCGTCAATTCCGTGAACCATGGCAGCCTCTCCGATGCTCTCTGCCTGTGCCGAAGGGCAACCGAGGCAATGCATGCCCGATGCCATGAGGATGGGAGCTGTCTGGGGATTATCTCTCAAAAGTTCTCCGATCGTAATATCCTTGGTGATCATGTTGTTTTCCTCCTTTCCGAATCACTGCTGTTGCTGTTCCATAAGCAGATTTGAAAATCTGGTATATTCAAGCTGAGCCGCAAGTCTGACGGTCCCGATCGGACCGTTACGCTGTTTACGGATAAGTATCTCCGCAATTCCCTTGTCCTTTGTCTCGCTGTTATAAACCTCATCTCTGTAAATGCACATAACCAGATCCGCGTCCTGCTCGATTGCTCCCGACTCACGCAAATCAGAGAGGATAGGTCGTTTGTCGGGTCTCGATTCAAGCGCACGGGAAAGCTGCGAAAGCGCGATGACCGGGCATTTTATCTCACGGGCGATATTCTTGAGTTCTCTCGAAATCTCCGAAATCTCGTTCTGCCTCGATTCCGTCTTATGTCCCGCCGACATAAGCTGAAGATAGTCGATTATGACAAGCTTCAAATCTTTCTCCACTTTCCATCTTCTGCACTTCGAGCGAAGTTGCGCAATGGTTATACTGGGTGTCTCATCTATGATCAGCTTGGAATTACCCAACAGATTACCACTCTTTACAAGCTCTGTCCAGTCCTCTTCGCTGACATTTCCCGTCCTCATGGCCTGTGCATCTACCCTTGAATGCATCGAGAGAAGCCTGTTTGCAAGCGATTCGCTCGACATCTCCAAACTGAAGAAAGCAGTCGTCAGGTTACTCTTAAGCACAGCATGCTCCGCAATATTAAGGGCAAACGCGGTCTTTCCCATCGAAGGTCTGGCTGCAACAAGTATCAGATCGGATGGTTGAAATCCTGCCGTTTTATAATCGAGGTCCGTAAATCCGCTCGGTATTCCGGTAACCGCTCCGTGCTTCTCGGATGCAGCCTCAATATTCATGAGGGCCGTGACAAAGATATCCCTTGTCGAACGTACGTTTCCCGCCTTCTGATTCTGTGCCAGGTCAAAAATAGACTTCTCCCCGTACGAAAGGATTTCCTGAACAGGTTCACCGTCTCTGTAGCACTTGTCCGAAACATCCTTCGTCAATTTGATAAGGTTTCTGAGCACCGCCTTTTCCGCAACTATGGTGGCATGATGTTTAACATTTGCGGATGTAGGCGTATCAAGCATGAGATCCATGAGTTTTTTGGCAACATCTCCGGCCTCGGCTCCCATTTTTTCAAGGACCTTGTCAGCAACCGTTACCAGGTCGACCGGGATCCCCGCTCCGTCGAGATCAATTATGCAGCCAAAATACACCCCTAACACAGGATCGTAAAAATCTTCCGCGTGAAGGATGTCTCCAACCTCTCTTATGCAATCGGGATCGATAATCATTGAGCCGATTACAGCATTCTCTGCTTCACTGTTGTGAGGCAAAGTCCTTTTTATGATCGTTTCATCCATATTTTACCCTACATGGTCATCGAACCCTGACCGACCCGATTCCTCCGTGTTACCCGGATCCGACTCTGCTTAACTCTTTGCCGGATCCCGGACGTAACTCCGACCGGTATTACGGATCATGTCTTTGGTTTTTCGGTCCGTCAGATTACGTCAACCTCGACCTTCATCTCAATACTTACCTGGGGATGAAGTTTTATCGTAACATTGTAAACGCCTGCATTTTTGATGTTCTCGGCAAGAACGATCTTTTTCTTGTCAACTTCATATCCAAGCTGTTCCTCTATTCCGGCGCTGATTTCTTTTGCCGTAACGGCGCCGAAGGTTCTTCCCCCCTGACCTCCCTTGATAGAAAGCTTGACGGTGGCTGCTGAAAGCTTGTCGCCGAAGGCTCTCGCTTCTTCATAGATTTCCTGGCGGCGTTGCGCCTCAGCCGCCTTTCGTTCCTTAAGCTCCTCCATATTCTTAGGTGTTGCTTCAACACCGAGTTTCTTGGGAAGGATAAAGTTTCTGGCATAGCCGTCGCTGACCTTGACCACATCTCCTTCTTTTCCAAGACTCTTTACATCTGCAAGTAAAATAATCTGCATCAGATTTCTCCTCCCTCAGTCATATCGGCGAGTACCTTTCTGACTCTTTCCATGGCTTCCTCAAGGCTGCAGTCCGTGAACTGCGCACCTGCAACGCTCATGTGTCCACCGCCGCCAAGCTTCTCCATAACGACCTGGACATTGACTTCATCTATCGATCTCGCGCTGACATATATCATATTATTATAGTCGGTAAATACAAAGCTTGCCTTGATATTGCTCACATCCATGAGTTCATTGGCAACCTGCGCCCCGAGAACAGTGGGGCTTGCAGCTCCTTCCGCATCACATACGGCGAGCGCGTAGCATCCCATAAACATTTGAGCCGATGCAATCGAACGCGCTTTTGCGATATATTCGGGCATATCCGTACGGAATGCCTTTCGGATTCGAGTGACATCCGCGCCGCATCTCCTGAGATACGCAGCCGCCTCAAAAGTCCTGATGCCTGTTTTTGTAACGAATCCGTTTGAATCTATCATAACGCCCGCAAACATTGCATCCGCCTCAACCTGCTTAAGCTTGATATCGTCTCCGATGTACTGAATGATTTCAGCGATAACTTCGCAAGCGGACGATGCAGCCGTTTCAATATACGAAAGCGACGGATTCTGAATGACCTCAGACGACTGTCTGTGATGATCGAGCACAACAACCTGCTTCGCTTTTTCAAGAAGCTCAGGGCATTCGGTATGGCTTGGTCTGTTGACATCAACCACAACCACGATTGAAAGCGGATCAATTGCATCAAGAGCCGTTTGGGACGATATTATCATTCCGTCGTAGTCGCTGTTGTTCCTGAACCTATCGACCATAATCTCAAGAGAACTGGTAATCTGGTCAAGTACGATATGCGCTTCTTTGTTGAGACCCTTCGCTATCCTGTACACACCGACTGCCGAACCGAACGCATCAATATCGGGCATCGAATGACCCATGATGAAGATCTTGTCCTTACTCTCGATAAGCTCGCGAAGCGCATGAGCCTTAACACGCGCCTTAACCTTTGTATTCTTCTCTACGGAGCCGGACTTTCCACCGTAATATTCAATGTTTTCTCCGCCCTTTATGACAACCTGATCGCCGCCTCGTCCGAGTGCAAGATCGATCGCTGCTCTTGCCGCGTCATAGGTGCGGATGTATGTTCCGTTCTTAACGCCGATACCGAGGCTTATGGTCACAGACATATCGTTACCGATATTGACGCTGCGCACTTCGTCCAGGATAGGGAACTTTGTGGCCTTAAGCTTCTCAAGATACTGCCTCTGAAACACAAGGATGTATTTGTCCTTCTCAATGTTCTTGATCACCGTATCGTAGTTTTGGAAGAATTTATTGATCTTTCTGTTTACGAGAGCGGTAAGAAGCGACCTGCGAACCTCATCTATGCTTTCCAGTGCCTCGTCATAATTATCGATATATAAAAGACCGATTGCAAGTTCCTGATCGATGATGTCCTTCTGCAACCTTCTTATAAGGGTTTCATCATAAAGGAAAATGCCGATGGCCCTGCCGGATTTTTTTCCGCCCGGCCTGCGCTTCTCCGAATTCCAGAACGAACCGTCATCGAAGCCGTCCATTTCGAACGACCTTAAGCTGGCCTTGAAACTCATCTCCCTGAATTCAAAATTTATCTCATTTTTGCCGTCGGCAGCCGGAAAAACAGAAACATTGAGTTCCGGAATGATTTCATCAATGTGCTGTCTGTTCTTGATCCTTTCTCCCGAAAGGCGCAGAAATTCACTGTCAGCCCAAAGAATACAGCCTTCCTCGTCAATAATGACATAAGGAACAGACATCTCACTCAACAGCTTTCGCTGAGTCTGATCGAAGCCGATCCCGAATTTCACAAGTTCTCTGTCAAGCCTCTTCCATCTGATCAGAAAGACGATCACGCACGCAAGTACATATACGGCTGTAAAAATCGTGCCGACGAGTCCGGCATCCGTGCTGACGGTAAACAGATATATATCCATAGCCACCAGCAAAACGCACATGTACAAAGGAACCTGCAGGAGCATTGCTATGATATGACGCATATTCCCCTTTATCCGCATATTTCCTCCTCTTTAGTTACCGTCACATACATCCCTGCTTAGCGGGATTAATTACCCCTTGACCATGCGGGTTTCACCCCGCAATCAAAGTAATTTTACCACAGTTTTATAAAAAATAAAAGAGGGACGCCCGCTCCGCGGGTATGTCCCTCTTGTCGCTCTGACGAGCAAATGATCAACGAAATAAAATGTTGCGGAGAAAAATCATTCTACGGTATAAGGCAAAAGTGCGATATGACGGGCACGCTTGATCGCTACCGTAAGAGCTCTCTGATGCTTAGCACATGTTCCGCTGATTCTTCTGGGAAGGATCTTTCCTCGCTCGGAAATGTACTTCTTAAGTCTGTTAACGTCCTTGTAATCGATCACTGCGCCTGCTTCAACACAGAAGCTGCAAACCTTTTTCTTTCTTCTGATGATTCTCTTCCTTACGGGAGCTTCCTTATCGGACTGCTCCTTATTCTTTGTAAACGGCATGTTACTTTCCTCCTGTCCAATTCATAGGTAAAACAGATTATTTAAATGGTAACTCATCGTCAAGTCCATTGGGAATATTGATGAATCCACTTGCAGGAGCAGCACCTTCCGATGCCGGTTCAGAAGCGGCGCGGTTGCCTGCGGAGGCACCGTCCGAACTTCCTTTGCTCTCAGCGAATTCAAGCTCGTCAACGATTATCTGTACGCTGTATACCGTCTGACCTTCCTTGTTGGTGTAATTATCATTCTGGATACGACCCGTGACAAGCATCTTTGTTCCCTTTTTCAGGTATTTCTCAACAAATTCAGCCTGCTTACCGAATGCCGTGCAGTTGAAGAAATCCGCCGAAGTATCTCCTTCTTTGGCGAACCTGCGATCAACAGCGATGCCGAATCTCGCAACTGCCTTCTGGCTGTCTCCGTATCTGACTTCCGGATCTCTGGTCAATCTTCCCATTAAAATGACTTTGTTCATTAGTGGACCTCCTTACTCTTCGTCCTGTCTAATGCATAAGTATCTGAGCACGTTTTCCTTGATCCTGAGCCTCTGCTCAAGCTCAGCGGGAGTCGTTGCTTCAGCGTCGAATTGGATGAAGTAATAATTGCCTTCATTCATCTTCTGGATTTCATAAGCCAGTCTCTTTTTGCCCCAATCGTCGACCTTAAGATCCTTGCCACCGAACTTGGTGATCATGTCTTTGATCTCTTCGACTACGGCATTTCTGGCCTCATCCTCGATTTTTGCATTGACAACTAAGGCTAACTCGTACTTGTTCATAGTTGCTTGCACCTCCTTTTGGTCTCTGGCTATCCGTCATGCGGATAACAAGGAATAATATATCACAGGTGACCATTTTATCATGCGGTTTGCGATATTGCAAGGACAATTTTTAACAAATCGAACCCGGTGAAATTGTGCAAAATGACGGACTACTTTTTTCCTCATACGGCATCGCCTGCCCGGCAGAAAGGAAATGGTCATCTTGCTTATGTAACCAACCCGGAGGCGGACTTTCCCTGCCTCGCGACAAAACTTTCAACAGGACGCTCTCGCTTCTCATTAAATGCGGTGTAAGCCGCATTTGTTTCCTCGTACCGGCTTGCACCGGAGAATTAGGGTGGTGTTCGACGTTGCGGTACTAAGCGGCTAAAAAACACCCGCTAAGTACCGACGTCTCACATGACCTTGAAAGTTTTGCGCGGGCGCGGGACTATAGTCCGCCTCCGGGGACGGGGTTACTTCATGCGGACAAAATGTTACGTACATCGTTATCTGCCCTTGGACATCCGGGATAGGCATCGCAGCGATGCCGTAGGTTGAATACGAAGAAGGCACGAATATTCGTGCCTTCTTCAATAAATATTTCATCCAAATAATAAATCTGTGATAATCCGCAGTTTCATCTCCATGCATTTCCGAATGCGATCCTTGCAAGGTTGTAGAAACCGAGATACCAGATGTTCCATCCGTGTCCGCCGGGTCTTTCCTGCCAGAGGTAGTTCACGTGATCCTCAAGTCTGTCAGTTCTGGCATCGAGTCCTTTTACGGCTGCGGTTGCGCTTGCGAGCGCCGTTGTATCCTCCGTTCCGCAGATGTTGTAAGAGAAGTAGATCTGCTCATCGGGGAAGTCCTTGTCAAGGATCTCAACAATCTTGAGTCCTTCGTAGGATGTGGGAGCTGCCGAAAATGTCCCGAACCAGCCGAAGAGGTCCATACATTCACACATGCCGATGTTAATGGTCTGCATGCCGCCCATGGAAAGACCCGCAACCGCTCTGTGCTTTCTTGCCTCTTCCGGATCTTCGGGTGTTGTTCCGTCTGCTTTTGTTCCGTAGGTCGAGTAATTGGCATCGATGTAAGGAACGAGATCGTTGCGAAGCTCTTTTCCAAATTCATAGAAAAGACCCATTACATCGAAAGAAGTGCTCTTATAATCCTTACCGGAACGACCGTTGGGTGTTACGATGATAAAGGGATCGATCTCTCCCTTGTTTGTGAGGTTGTCCATCATGGTGCAGACCTTTGAAGACTCTTCTCCGTTCATTCCCCACTCATTGATGGATCCGCCGATACCGTGAAGGAGGAACATAACGTTATACTTCTTTGTCTTATCGTAGCCGATCGGAAGGTAGATGAACGCTTCCTTTTCGAGATCAGTGCCGTCACCGGCATAGTCTTTGGTAGTATATGTGAACTTTTCTACGGTTCCCTTTATGCCGTCAATCTCATATGTAAGATATTCCTCAGGGATCTCATCCGCAGGATCGGCAACGGGCGCCTGATCGGGGACGAGCTTCACCGGTTCGGGTGTCGGCTCGGGAGTAGGTGTGGCCGCAGGCTCAGGGGTGGGTGTTGCGGGTGCCTCTGTGGGAGCCGGCTCATTTACTTCCGGCTGAACTGTCTCTGTATCGGCTTTATTGTCTGTAGTCATGGTGTCTTCCTTTTGAGTGGTTGTCTCGGGTGTTTTGTCCTGTGTTTGTGCTTTGTCCGATCCCGAGCACGCAGAAAGCGAAATCGATACAACCGCAACAAGCAGGATCAGGGACAGGTTCTTGATTATCTCAGACATAACCGAAAGGAATCCTTCCTTCTTGTCTTCTACTCCTTCGAACGACTTCTCTTCTGCTTCTTTTGCTATGGCAGCTACTTCCTCTGCCACTTCCTTACCGTGGTCGGTAAGATAGATCGCGAACGCTCTCTTACCGCCGGAGACATAAACAGTCTCGCGTTTGATGAGATCCTTGCGTTCCATGTTATTAAGGAGCGAGGTCATCGTCGCGGGTTCA
>JAEEIH010000111.1 GCA_016281275.1 Lachnospiraceae bacterium
ATATGCGAAATATGATCCCGAAACTGTTCTCGGGTTCAGAGTGATCCCTGTCGGTGTTGGTAACTGGACGTATTTTGATGAGTTGTACATATATGTTTATGATAACAAAGATTACAATGAAAATAGAGCTCCGATCGAAGCAAAGCTTAAGTCGAGTTTTCCTACGCTTTCAGCGGGGGAACATTATAGTAAATTGTCATCGGGAAGTATTACCGGTGCAGAGGGACAAATCTTTTATCCCGATAATGATAATGAGTATTACATCAGATACAAGCTTGATCTGAAAAAACCCGGCGGTACCGGTGAAAGAGTTCAGTCGGCTCCGACTGCGGTATTCCTTTTTGATGATATCAATCAGAACGATAAGGATGCGTCCGTAGATAAAATTAAAGCCACAAACGAAGTCCTGACCGCCGGATATACTAAGTATGTTGATGTGACGGATAAAGCCCTGACAGGCTTCTATCGCGGTCATGATTACAACTTTACATTCCGCCTGCGTTCGGACAATGATGTTATGGGTAGTGGCGGCATGTATCCGGAAGTACTCGGTGAAAAGGAGTGTGTATTAAAGTGCGAGCAGACCTTGCTTGCACCTTATGAGAAGCCGTCATACTATTTTTACCCTGCTGACAGCAGCTCTACAGGTTTCTCATACGGATACTATGTAAAGTGTGTAGACGGTTCTCTGGTGCTCGGCGGTGATCTTACGCTTCAGGGTGCGTCACAGAACGGATCTGTAGGGAGTTGTCCTCACGGCTCACCTGCCGTAACACAATCGAATCTGCACCTGAATGAGGATGCCTTACTTGTGGTGAGCAATACGAAGGTCGGCAAGATCGTAGTCAGTGTGGATGAAAACAGGTATGTTCCCGGGTATAACAGAAAGACTTCGGTTGTTCTTTTCGACCGCTTTGTCGGAGCGTCTAAAGTTACACCCGTAATTGATTCGACAAGGGTTAAGGTTAACGAGGGACAATCGATAGTTGAGTTTACCATCACTCCGACTACTGTCGAAATGGCAAGAAGCATTTGCGCGATTGTAGGGATATTTCATAACGACGATAATCATGGTCAAGAAAGGAAAATTCCTCTTAATATCTCAACGATAAGTCCTTCCGGAGAGATAGCAGCGAGCTGTAAGTTGGCCGATCTTACCACGTTTTGTACTCAGAATGATACCATAAAGGTAAACTATGAAATATACTATGATACGGGGTCTGAAGGATTCCTTCGTAATGAATATACGAACGATGCGAGCACTACCGGTTATGTGTGTGTCAAAGAACTTACGGGTGATAACATCGGTAAGTACATTGTTCCCGTAGGTGCTGATATCCCTGAATTTGAGGTTAGAACTGACAGTAATGCGATCGGATCGCTTTATAAAATGACAGTTAATTCCTCCTCTCCCGGAGCGCAGTCGAAAAACATTGAGGGTACACTTACATTTAATGCCGGACTTGATGCTAAACCCGGTCTTATCAGCGCGGGCCTCAGACAGTGGGACAATCCGACCGGATGGTTCTACGAAACAGGGTCGAATTCCCGTGCAAAACTTGGCGGAGCATATGATGTAAAGATTACAAAAAGAAACGTACCTTACACCGTATCTTTGGTTCAAACTGTATCACATGGAGACGGTTCCGATACCTTCGAGATGAAGGGAGTCAGCCCGATGGTCAATCTCCATTCCAGCAATGGATATACGATCTCCGGCGGTATCAATTCGGCCGAGGTTACTTTCAAGATCTCGGGATCGAACGGTACGGACATGTACGGCCGTCAGGCGAACCCGTTCAATAACGGAAACATTTACATACTTCTTTATAATGTAGTAAATACTCCTACAGGTGTTAATTATACGCCTAATATTGATCCGAGCACCACAAAGATAAGGCGTTTTAAGGTTGAACTTACTCATAAAAATGAAGGCAGTACAACGCTGCCTCCGGGTGATGGAACTTACACGATAAAGATCGGTGATACTCCCGACGGATTCAAGCTTTCGCCGAATTCCAGATACCAGATTCAGGTAGTATATTATGATAGTCAAGATGCATATAATAGCTACACTCACCACTATACTCTGGACGAGAAATTCCCCGGAAACCCGGTAGAGGGAAACTATTATCCGATCATTACTACGGATACGGTTCTCCTTTCGTATGAAAACCCGGTCAATGTCACGTATTCCTCCAGGGGATATAACAATAAGCAGATCAATATCAAAGCAAATCTTGCCGATACCAGTGCAAAAGTTCAGGAAGGCGTAGTTGAGTTTATTTATGCTCTTTATGATGATCAGGATAACCTGATACTCACTCATGACGAACTCATGAAACCTGCAGGCGGAGGTTTGAACACTTATCTGAAAAAGAACGACGGAGAGGGAGATGTTTATCTGGATGTCAGCCCGAACACGCTTCCCGTGGGAATGACAAAGAACCCGGCCACTGGGGCTCTTGAGCCGATTTACTTTGATTTTTCCACCTCGTCTGACGGCGGCGGAAGAAAGTATAAGCTCAGGCTTATTCCCATGAGTGTCAGTGATATTAATATGTACACTTCATATATGCAGGGTACGACATATGGACAAGCTACGGATAAACGTGATGGGCAGGGTGATGGATACAATTGTCATACGCCCGAGTTTACGCAATTATACAACGAATGGCTGACCGGACATACGCTTGGTGCCGACACGAACAATAGCGGTGACAAGCATGCCATGGTTGCACGAGCCATGTTCGCCGGTTTCGGAGCACTTCCCGAGTTAAAATCCGCGTTCCCCAATGTCAGGGCGTATGTTGACAAGAACGACGGACAAAATGTTGTATTCTATATCGGAATGGTAGACGCGGACGGTGTTGTTCAGAACGATAAGTACATGGTCAGAGTTATCGACAACAGTACAGGAACTGACATTACGCCCGGAGAGATAAAGAACGAAGTATACAGTACTCTTTCTACGAGGCAGATACTTGTGCCTACCAACGCATATAACAAACAGGTTACACTGAAGCTTTACTATATCGAGGACAAGAACAGTAATCAGCAAACGGGTATTGCCGACTATCAGAGTTATTTTAATCCCACCGGATCTCCGACAAACCCGGCGGTGTCTGTGTATACAAAATCAAAGGAGTCGGCAGGACAGGACGGATTCTCCGTAGGTGATATAGAGGCTGTCAGAAGAGGAACAGATGAGAATATTTACATTGATTTCATCTATCCTACGAGTATCACAAAGGTATCACAGATGGATGTCGGTATTACTCTTCAGAACGGTTCTTTCGGAACAGTCATAAGCACTCATAATCCGTTTGCGGATGCTACGGGCGCTTGTGTTAAGTCGGAAGACGGCAATGGATACAGTTACAGGTTTACAGCAATACCGAGCGGAGTATTCTCATCCGGTCAGACATATACGATCACGATCAGAATGTATGTTGACGGAACCACACCTCAGGATAACTACACGGTTGATTACATTATTAACAGCTTTACAATGGCTTGACCGGGAAAGGAAGCATAAGTTATGAGAAAGCTTGACAAAAAAAGCATGTTCTCTTTCTATGCATTCGCGATCGCGATAGTAGCAATAGGTGCTATCGTGGTCGTGATGATGACGATGGGCATGAATCAAAAATCGGATCCTTACGTAGTAGGTACCGATACTGTCGTCTATGATGCACAGAACAATGCGATCACAGTATCTGAAGAATCCGTGATCGAAAAGAAGTGGGACGGGAATTTCTATCTTACGACTCCGAACGGAGACGGATATTGCCTCGGTGAACAGGCGATTTCTTACGAGAACAGTACCGGAGCGGTGCGTACCTACGGAGGAGGATATGAAGTTACGGAAGATGATTTTGTTGCCCTTGAAGGGGTAACCGATATCACCGACTACAACACTCCCAGATTCTGTAAGATCGGAGACAGAAAGTACCTCCTTATCGGTCCCGAAATATACACGGAAGACAGGCTGATCAACACCGGAAAATTCCTGTTTGTTTACCTTGATACAGGCGGAAACGCGCTTTTGTTTAACGATACCACAAACGTTAAAACCACGGTTCCCTCAAAGATTTATATCTCGGATCAGGTGTTTGACGTGCCCAACGAAAAGCTTATCATCGGCGAGAAAGTAGTTAATCTCTCCAGCATAATGGGTACCACAAACGTATATAACCAGTCCGATTATGAAGAACTTGAAAAATCCGAAAAGGACTATACCGACAGGGCTCCCGAATACAATATCTCCATTAAAGGCGGAGACGGCGGAGACGGAGGCAACGGTGGTAACGGCGGAGACGGTGGCGCCGGCGGAAGCGGCGGAACCGGCGGAAGCGGTGGCTCAGGCGGAACCGGAGGAACCGGCGGAGACGGTGGCGACGGTGGTCAGGGCGGCCAAGGCGGCCAGGGCGGAGCCGGAGGAACCGGCGGTAACGGCGGTAACGGCGGCTCGGGCGGTTCAGGCGGCTCGGGTGGCGCAGGCGGACCCGGCGGTCAGGGTGGCCATGGAGGCTCAGGCGGAACCGGAGGAACCGGTGGCTCGGGCGGCTCGGGTGGACCCGGCGGTCAGGGCGGTAACGGTGGCCGAGGCGGAGACGGCGGTCAAGGCGGAGACGGCGGAGCTGCCAGCCAGGTTTCGGGCGAGAAGATACTGTATAAATACCTGAAGCTTCGAAGCGTTTACCCCTATGCCAACAGACTTTCGATAGATTACGGCGTTGACGATCCGGAACTTAGTTACGGGCAGATATACTTATATGTAAACCTTGTAGACAAGGATTACAAGGAAATGACGGAATATGATCCCTACATATTCCCCGTAGACAGAGCACTTACAAATGCCATTTCGTACATCGGCGCAAGAGACGACAACGGAACTGATATTAAGATCACTCCCGGACAGACTTATGTTGTAAAACTCGGATATCTTGATTATGCAAAGATTCAGGATGGAGAAGGAATTCATTGGGATCAGCAGATTGTTGTTACCACACCTCCGTTGTATCAGTACATCAACCTTGATTACATTTCGCCTGTACCCGGTACCGCGAGTGGCGGAGCGATCACGGTAGCATTCACACTCGGTATCGATCCGCTGATCGACAAGGCGTTTGTTGAAGTCATAGGTCAGGGCGGACAGGCATCATCTCCGCTTAACATAACCGGTGCTTCACCCAATCCCGTTGAGGCGGGCGTTGCGAAGTGGGAGATCAATGTATCTACTGCATCGCAGATCGGACAGCATTTTACATTCAATTATCCTGTAGGAACGGAGAATTTCCTTATCAGGATCACGGATGTCGAATACGGACAAGTTCCGTACAATCTAAAGTCCGAACTGTTTGTTAAAAGCATATATTGATACAATGACAGTTAACAATTAACAAATTATATATGATAGGAGAATTAATATATGGAAGCGATACTTTCATCAACAATGAGTGCTATCGGAATGATGCTCGGACTTGCGTTCCTCGGTGTCGGCATCGGACTCGGTATTTTAGGTTCAAAGGTTGCTGAGGCGGTAGGACGTAACCCCGAGACAAAGAATGATATAGTTCATTCCGTTATGATCATCGCGGTGGTAATGACGGTCCTCCTTTTGGTCCTTTTCGCACTTATTTTCCTCCTTCTTTACTTTAATCCGTATGCAATCTGATGATTGACGATGCTTATGAAGAAGGCATGAACAGGGAAGGAATTTAGATCATAATGAGTGAGATAATTCTTGTGATTGCGCTTCTCGTGATCGCGATCGCCGTGGTCTTTATGGTTCTGGCGGTCTACTCAAGAGAGGCAGAGAGAAACTTAAAATCGAATGTAAGTGACAGGATCCTCATCTATGATGACCTGATCGAAGAGAAGCAGGCACGACTTGAAAGTATTCAGAACCGTGTCGATACTCTCGAAAGGCGCCTGAGGGAACTTGAGGAAGGCGAAGATGCGCACACGGTTGCGACCGGGCAGATGTTCTTCACCAGAACGACCGGGTATTGCAGTCCCGATCTTAAGATGGACTACAGGAACATGCGTGAGCATTTCTCCTTTGACAGACGTGGCCTCGTTAAGGATTTCCTTGCATCATATGTCGTGCCTGATACAAAGCATGAATATGAAGTTATCGATGATCTTTACGAGTCGCTTTCGGGAGACCTGTGCTACAGACTTCTTGCTTTTGACAGTTCAGAGCAGTTTGAGGCATTAAACGATTCGCTCGATGAGGACGGCAGGAAGCTGCTTGCCGCATATGTTGAAGAGCGCGGCAGGTTTGATACCGCCGACAGGTTCGTTTACTGGCTTGCATGCCGCAGAGACCGTCTCGATCCTTCGGTGATCGTGCGTACGGCAGAGAAGGATGACGATTTTTCCGATCTTTCGCCTCTTGTTAAGACAATTTACGATAAAGGACTTTGCGAAGGTATCCAGATCATAGCGGGCAGACAGCTCTACGATTTCGGTATACATCGTTCCGAACTCGGATAAATCCGGCATTTGTTGCCGCCTGTAGGAATAATTACATGAAAGAAACTGACAGATTAAATTTTTGGGGGTAAGACTTTTTATGAGCAAGCATGTGGAAGAACTCGTAGATCGTAAGTGCCGTGAGATCGTGGACAGAAAGAACATCCATGAGGTTGGCCGTGTAGCGGGTATCAAGAATTACATCATCGAGGTTGAGGGACTTGACGGAGCCGGCTATTTCGAGAAGATCATCATCGACGGAAAAGCTGAAGGTTATGTCAGCACCATCGGCCGTAACCGCATTTATGTCGCTCTCATCCGTAAGACGGACGAGATCTATGTCGGTGATGCGGTTCATGCGACCGGAGTTGAATTCAAGGGTATTTTTTCACCCGATTCGGTCGGACATATCGTTGATATGTTCGGCGTTGACCGCATGAACGATCAGAAATTTGACAATACGATCGAGCTTGCCATTGAAACGCCTCCCATCCCCATTATGGACAGAGGAAACGTTAAGCGTCCCATGCAGACCGGTGTTACGGGTATCGATATGATCTACCCCGTCGGAAAAGGCCAGAGACAGCTTATCATCGGCGATAAGCGTACCGGAAAGACGCAGCTCTGTCTCGATGCGATCGTTAACCAGAAGGGTCGTGACATGCTCTGCATCTACATTGCGATCGGCAAGACAAAGAAAGAGATCAAGAATGTTTTCTACGAGCTCTTAAAGCGCGGCGCAATGGAATACACGATCATCATAAGCGCATTTAACGATGAATTCCCTCCCGTTATCAAGACAACACCCTTCATGGGTCTTGCCGTTGCCGAAAAGTACATGCTTGAAGGAAGAGATGTGCTCGTTGTTATCGATGACCTTAAGCGTCATGCGGATGTTTGCCGTGAGATCGGTCTTCTTACCGGAACGGTTCCCGGACGTGATGCATATCCTTCGGATATCTTCTATACACATGCACGTCTTCTTGAGAGAGGATGTCAGCATAAGGACGGCGGTTCCGTAACCATCCTTCCTATTTGTGAGACAAAGGGAGGAGATATCACAGACTACATTTCGTCAAATATCATCTCCATCACCGACGGTCAGATCGTGCTTTCGACCAAGAACTTCGAGAAGGGCAACAAACCCGCTATCGAGTACGGTCTTTCGGTATCCCGTCTCGGCGGTGCCGTTCAGACCAGAGAAATGAAGGCAGTCGGTGCGGTTGTCAGACGTGAGCTCCTCGCATACCTTGAGAAGTGCGATGTCTACGAGCTTGCAAACGAGGACGAGATGAGCCCCGAGCTCTTAAAGAGCATGCGTAACGGAAAGGCGATCAGAAACAAGCTTCGCCAGTACAAATTCTCACCCATTCCGCCCGAAGAGATGCAGCACATGTTCGACGGACTAGTTGACTTGGGTTAATAGGGGGATAACGCTTTATGAGGATAAAACCGATAGTGAAGGTCATGAACTTCCACTCCCTCATTCGTGTAGACAAAGCGCGTAAAAAAGCAGAGAAGTATTTAAAGCTTGAGAGGGAAGCATCGGACATCATCGACCTGATCGCTAACAACCGAAACTTCCAGCTGGATAAAAAGCTGTGGAGCATAGATGAGACAAAACCGCCGCTTAACATTTACATCGGAAGCGATTTCGGATTTTGCGGAAATATAAACTTCACGGTAAACCAGTACATCGAACAGGACTCGGAAGCAGACAAGATCCTGATCGGCAGAAAACTCAGACAAAGCGCGCAAGGGGTTGTGCTTTCTCTCCCGAGAGAAGAGTTTTACTCCGGATACGACAAAATCCATGAGCTCCTTGTGGGGACGATCATGGGTAAAGAACATTCGCAGATAAACCTTATATACAACCATTTCTACAACACATCGAAGATCGAGATTATGAAGAAGAAGATCTTCCCCTTCGATATCGAAGTGGGATCAAAGGTTTACACCGAAGACTTCTTCGTGGAAGGTGATGCGAACAGGATACTGTATAACCTGCTCACAAGCTACGTTAATTACGAGGTAAAGATCGCCGAGGTAAACAGTTACGCTTCGGAAAACATCTATCGTCAGAATTCCACATCGGAATCGTTAAAGAAGATCGAAGAGATAGAAGCCGAACAGCTTGTACAGGTTCGTAAAGAGAGAGTTGCGAAAGAATTCGAGAAGGTTATAGATAATTTTACAAAGAAGATGGCAAAATCAGGAGGATTGCAATGAGTCTTGGAAGAATAATCGCGGTTTCTTCGATGAGGGTCGAGATACTGCTTAACGAAACAGATGTCAGGGTGAAGGATATCGTAGAGACCGTGGGAAGCGAGCATAAGAACCGCTTCGAGATCGCACAGATCGCAGGCAACCTTGCAATTGCCGTTCCTTTTGACAGTGTTATCGGACTTACACGAGGCGTTGAGATCGAGCGCGTTGAAGGCGGTCTTCGCACTGAGTACTCGGACGAGATCCTCGGAAAGGTTTTCGATTCATACGGACGTCTTATCGACGGTAATGTGATCGAGAATCCTCACACAAAGAACGTTTATGAAAGAAACATGTCTCTTAAGGAGATCAACACCGACGGACAGATCCTCTGGACGGGTATCAAGGTCCTCGATTTCTTCGCACCCATGCAGAAGGGCTTTAAGATGGGCCTCCTCGGCGGTGCCGGCGTTGGAAAGACAGTCCTTATCAAGGAGCTTATACATAACGTTTATAAATTCCTCCAGAGTAACTCGGTGTTCATCGGTGTCGGTGAGCGTTCACGTGAAGGTAAGGAACTTTACGACGAAATGATCGACGGCGATCTGCTTTCAAAGATGACGATCACCTTCGGACAGATGGGTGAGAATTCAATGTCACGTTCACGTGCGGTATTCTCGGGCCTTACACAGGCAGAGTTCCTGCGTGACGAGCTTAAGCAGGACGTGCTTCTGTTCGTTGATAATATCTACCGTTTTGTGCAGGCAAGCTCCGAGATTTCAGCCGAGCTTGAGAACATGCCTATCGATAACGGTTACCCGCCCACACTTCTTTCCGATGTATCACAGATCGAGGAAAGGATCAACTCGACAGAGGACGGTTCGATCACTTCGTTCCAGACGGTTTTCATCCCTGCCGATGATTACAATGATGCAGCCGTTCATGCGATCACGTCCCACTTTGACGGACAGATCGTTCTTGACCGTAAGGTTGCAGAGAAAGGTATATATCCCGCGGTTAACGTGTTCCGCACGTCTTCGCGAATGATCGATATAGAGAAGGTCGGCGAGCGTCATTATAACCTCGTTTCCGAAGTACTTCGTTACATGACCCGTTACGAGGAGCTTGAAGAGATCGTTGCCGTACTCGGTATCGAAGAGCTTTCGAAAGAGGATTACAACATCTTCTATCGTTCGAGAAAGCTTCGTAACTACTTCACTCAGCCCATGTTCGTTGCCGAGCAGTTTACTAACATCCCCGGACGTTTCGTAAAGATCGAGGACGTTCTGGATGACGTTGAGGCGATCCTTGCAGGAAAGTACGATACGACCGACGAGAACAGGTTCCTCTACATCAGTAACCTTTACGACTATAAGAAGGACAGAGCCTGATAAGACATAAGGTTCCGGCTGTCAGGGATGCCGGATCCGGGAAAGGATCATCACATGAAAAAGCAGCATCAGAAAAAGTACATAGAAGTGATCCTCATCAGCTTCGCTACGGGGTACGAGGTTTTTCATGATGTGCACATGGTACGTCTCAGGGACAAGCGCTCAAATCTTCTTATAATGGTTGATTATATGCCCACTCTCGGCGAGATGGACGGTGAGCTTGAGATCGTGACTGACAACGATGTCAGAAAGCTTGAAGGAGTTAAGGGCTTTTACTGCATCAAGAATAATGTGTTCAAGCTTCTTTTGAAGGAGGACAGTGAGGTTGGCTGACGGATTTGACCTTAACTCCCGTGTTAGCCGCATCAGGGTTACAGCAGCGGGGTTTGATCAGTTTGATACCCTTGCGGTGTCGGTAGTTATTGTACGATATTTCATATACCTTATCGCTGCTGCTTTTGTGCATGACTATGACGAAAGGCTTGTGATCGCTGCGGCATTCACGGAGATCGCGATCATGGCGTTCACTGTCATATATACATTTAAGCGTGACATACTTGCGAGCATGGTCCTGCGCCTCATCGGCGGAGTGATGCTTGCGGGAGCCGGCATTGCCGTCATATACGTCAACGGAATAATAACCACATATCTGACGGATGTTCAAAAAAGAGAGAGTATAATCGTTCTTCTGGTCATATTTAACATCCTCTTTGCGGTTGTTGAAACGGCATCCCTCGTGATGTCGCTCGATGTGTTCCTTGCGGCATCCACCTCAAGGCACAGAAAAAGCACGGCGAAAGAATTCAAAACAAGAATAAAGCCGACCACCCAGCTTGCGGGGACATGTATCTGCTTCCTGCTTCTTGTATTGCCTGCCGGCATTTCGGGAAGCATTATATCGGGGCTTGATAATGTCCGGATAGATTCGAAGGTTTATCAGGTTGTGGATTCGGATTATGTTTTCTATGACTATCCGGCCACGGCACGTAAGAGAAACAACGGTAGCGTCCTTACCTATGACAACGATACGGAGCGTATGCTCGCGGACACGCCGGTTTATTTCGGAAGCGACGGCGATACCGAAAGGATCATGATGTCAAAGGCATATGCCATCGTTGAGCCGATGATCTCCTCGACAAAGAAGGTCGATACGCTCACTACCATAGCGCCTTCGGAAATCGGCGGATCCTACATTATCAACTCTGAGGACAGAGAGCGCGAGGCGACGGGATTCTTCCTTTACGACGGAAGCGACGCCTATGTTTTCTTTGATGAGCTTGCACTCACTGTCGGAGACGATACATTCACTATTTCGCCGTTTACATATGTTAAGGCTACATACAACGGAGCGATCATGATCTTCGATCCCGCTCTTTCGTCGATCAAGACATACAGTCTGATCGGAAAAGAAGCCGGTGTCTCCTTAAAGGACGGCACGAAGCTTGATATTGTAACAGATATTTTATTGAAAACAGACGGTTCTGAGCAGATGCTTTTCGTACAGCCCCAGAACCTTGAAGAATATGTTGGTTGATTATGAATAAGGAAAGAAATTCAAAGATGGCATCGCTGAAGAAAGCGGTGCTTGTGCTTCTTCCGCTCGCCGTGATACTGATAGTCCTGATACTTGTGGCTGTCTCATCGTCGGAAAAGCGTGAGGTTGTGATCAACGATTTCGGTTTTGCGTTTATCGATACGGGACGTATCGTGGGCGTTATGAGAGTCCCCGGAGCAGAGGCCGATATCAGAGAAATGATTGAAGTACTTTCTCCGGAGGATCCGTTGGAGATCGATGACGGTGTTCCGGAGTACAGAGGTGAAAAACTTGCTGCCGAATTACCTGTGTTCTTTGATAAAAACAGGTACTTATATATACCTTGGGAAGAAGCCGTTTTTCTTGACAGGGATCTTGAACTGAAGAAGTTTGAGGGAAAAACGTTCCTTCATGACAAGGGATTTTTTGACGAAGAGCGTGTACTCAGAGACAGTTCAAAGAATCTTTTGCTTCTGTCGTGCACCAGGAACCTTTATGTTGCGCTTGGTGAGTTCTCGATAATCTCAAGCGGAGAAAGGGCTGATATCAAGCCGAAGGATCTGGTGCTCTTTGACGGCTACAACGTCAGAAAGGCTACTGTTTCCGAGACCACGGCAAAACGTGAGTCATACGGAATCGGAAAGGATTCGCTGGTTGTTATAGGCGACCGTTCGTATCTTATGGAGGACTTCCTCGGAGTTCTCGGACTTACCGTCGAAAGAGACAGTGTGTCCGGCGGACTCGAAAAGCTCGTGATTCCGGACGAGGAAGAAAAAGAGGACAGTGATACCGGTGAAGCTGCCACAGATTCCGAAAAGGACACAAAGAGTGCTCCTAAGCCTATCGAAGAAATGATGATAAAGATACCGGAGGAAACTTTCCAGTACAGTATCGGCTATCGTTACGATCTGCCGGAAAACCTCGAAGTATATTCTTCAAAGGGAACATGGTATCAGAAGAGGGAAAACTTTACATCCACTCTTGATTCGGCACCGCTTTTCGGGGAAGAGACGATTTATCTTCCCGGCGATTACGCGATTTATGATTTCTCGGAAAGGAGACAGTCTTACCTCCCTGCATTTTCACGGGTTGGCAGAACGCTTTCCGAGTACGGTAACGCAAGTCTTAAGGACAGCAATGGTGAAAACGAGAAAAAACCGGGCAGGTCGGTGATATACGACGGAAAGAATTATATCTTTACTGACACCGTTACGGTCTCATGGAAAAATGAGTCGTACACGCTTCCGCCTTTTTCATACATTTGCTATGACGGGCAGGAAATACTTGAATTTTACAATCCCGAAGAGGATACGTTCAAAACGTACATACTTCAGCACGATTCGATCAAGATTATGTTTGATGACGGCAACGGCGTGGATGTTGCTAAGCGGTATGTTTTGTTTGATGAACAGCCTCAGATATTGATAGCCGATAACATTTCGGCATTTGATTCACTTTTTGAATGACCCTGAGAAATACATGGGGTTGATTTTTGGCAGATTACGGAGGATTACAGGATGAAGAAACGCGGCATGGGTCTTTTTATTGCCCTGGGCGGTATCGCTCTTGTATTGATTGCAGCATCGATATTCTTGATCGTATCAGGCAGTTATACGGCACGTCTGGTGCTTGTTAATGACGGCTTTTTTGTGGATGACGTGCTTCATGACTCGCTCTTTGCCAATGATGAATACAACGTTATGTCGTCCATTAACGCTATCCGTGCGACCCAGTCCGACATCCTCTACGAGAAGTCAGGAAAGTTATATCTGGGCGACGAATATACCCCGGTTTCACAGAATTTCCCCTATGTCATAAACAATGCTTCGGCAGTCATGTTCACCGGCAATGTTGACAAACTGCTGACCGGCACGTTCGAATATGTTGATTCCTACGAAAACCTCTATATGAGCGGCGGAGTTACATTCAACTCCGACATGGAAAGAGCATACCGTGAGGATTTCATACTTATAGATACCGGAAACGGTGTCTACATGAATGCTGATAAGCTCACAGTGGGCGGATCTCTTACCACCTCGGGAGAGATCCCCGTCAATTCGTTTATCCGTTTTATGGAAGACAGGATAGACTATTATTACTATGACAATGAAAAACTTGTATATTCGGCGATCTCTCCGGTTTCACGTACGGCGAACATATCTATCGGATCATACAATTATACCTATATCGAATTTCTTGAGAAACTCGGACTTTATTCCGAAAGAAAAGCAAAGGATAAGGCTGCGTCAACTCCCACACCCACTCCTGTTCCCGAGGGTGAGAGCGATTCGTACGACGGACCTACCCCCACAAGGCAGATAATTGAAGTTAAAGACACAAGCTCGGATGAGGATTTAGCCGAGCTGCTTCCCGTGTCTACCGACAGCGATTCGAGATCATCCGACCGTATCGGAAAGGTTACCGAAACTTCGGAAGAACCCGGTGAGCCTCTTCCGATTGAGGGCATAGTGCGAGAAGACGACGGAGAGCGTGAGGTGATCACTCCCAATCCCCAGGAGAGACCCACGAGAGAGCCTCGTCCCACACAGGTTCCGCCCACAGCGGCACCCGCAGAGGATCCGTTACCTCCCGAGGATGACGGTAACCGTGTGACACCCACAAGAAAGCCTACCTCGACACCTCTTCCCACACCCACACCACTGCCTCCGATCGCTTCGACGGGCATTTCGGACAGTCCCGCGCCCGCAGCTCCCGCACCCGCGGCAGCTCCCGCACAACCTGCGCAGACAGGACAGAGACCTCCGGAAACACACAAGCCCCCCAAGGACAAGCCGGCAAGACCCGTGTACTTTAAGGATTGGAAGAAACCCGTGGTACATCTCGGTGATGTCACGACCGGAACCTACACCATCTTTATGGACAATTTCCATATCGAGAATGGTGAGTATGTGTACCAGCGCTACGGCGTTCAGATCTATGTAAGAGAGGGTGAAGACGAGAACGGAGTCCTTTCGCTCACGAAGTCCGTTACAGGAAGCGGAGCGATCCGTCTCGCACAGCCTTTTAAACCCAACACGAAATATACGCTTGAGGTTGTTCTCAACTACGTTAACGCATACGGCGAAGTTATGGTTGAGACTGTCGTGAAGTACGGTGATATCGTGGTCGAAACAAAGGGCCGTGATCACCTTGATCAGCTTGATCTGACGTATCAGAAGGACAGAAAAGCATCCAACTCGTTCAAATATAAGGATTTCGGAATCGGAATCGCTATCGACAACCCCTCGGATAAATTTATTGAGGCCGTTCAGTACATGGAACGATTTGAATTCAGTGTCAAGAACGTGGATGACCCCAATGATGTTCGTGTGGTTAAATTGTCATCTTCCGATCTTTCAAAAATCAGGAAGGGTATACCCTTCGATTTTGAAAGCGCAAGAGTATTCCGCTCAAATTCCAAGTACACCTACGAGATCCGTGCATATGACACAAAGGGAGGCATCCTTAAATTCAAAGACGGTACAAGTTCCGGCACCGAAATTATCACCGGTGCTTTCGAGACGTGTACCGAAAAACCCAATGCGACCTTCCGTGTACTCAGTAACATGATATACGACTATACCGTTGCAATCCGTTTGGCTAACCCCGGAAATGCCAACATGAGGAATACCAAGTATATGATCACCGATCTTGACGGCAATGAAGTACCTTCGACCGTTGTATACCTGGCATCCGGAGCCGCGATCGGTTTTGACCCGCAGAATTCCGAAGGTCCTGTTTCGGTACACCAACTCTCGTCCGAGCAGTTGCAGGGTATTTACGATCCCACACCCGGAGCTTCAGGTATCGATCCGAACAGAGTGGTCGAAATAACCACCCGTTTCAAGGATCTTTCCGATCAGACGGTTTATAAGCTTCTCGTGTTCTCAGACATCGATATCTACGACTATGATGTTAACGACTTTGAAAACGGCGAAGTTCCCGATTCCGAAAAGTGGCACGAAAGTGAATTGATCGGTGAGATCAGATTTACGACAGCGGCCATCTCCTCGCTCGGTAACCTTTTCATTGAAAACATAATTCCGGAGACGGAAGAGAATCTTTCGGAGGGCAGACTCTACATGAATCTGCGTCTCGGAGAAAGAACCAATAAAACACTCATCCAGTTGCTTGATGATGTCAAATTCGGTTTCTACAAGAAACTGAAAAACGAAGACGGAGAAGAGATCCCCGAGTATGTTCTTGATGAGAACGCCAGGATTTCGTATGTCATCTGCGATGTTACGGAAGATACCCAATATATGGATATAAGCTCTATTCTGACTGCGAAGCGACCCAATGAGCTCGAAGAATGGGAGCAGGAAGCAACACTGGCCGGTCAGAGAGCATACGATGACGTATACAGAACTTATAATTCCATTTATGCCGAGATCAGGCGGAATTATACCTTCACCGAGATAATAGAAGGCGAAGAGCAGAGATTCACGCTTGATAATTACTTTGAATACGCAAGAAATGCCGAACTGGCGATCGGCACGGGAGACTATCATCCCGACAGTGATGAATACAAAGAGTTTGTTGCATGGATCGATAAGTACAACGAAGCAAGCTCGGCAGTTGATAACGAAGCAATGCGCGTTACCGAAGAAAGAGCACAGGCGGCGCGTACCGGTGCATACAACGAATATATGGGTGCGCATGATGCTTCGGATCCTTCGAAGTTTTACGACAGCGGAAGTTTTGTGATCGGAAGCGCTCACGCCGGATATGAAGAAGATATCATTGATGCCCTCAGTCAGCACAATCCTGCGTATGACTCCGGCTCAACCGATGTTTATAAGTACCAAAAAGAACTCCGTATTGTTGTAACGGGTCTTTCGACAAATACGACATATGAATTCAGGGCAGATGCCAAGGCAACGGTAGGAACAAGCGGAAAACAGAGCACAGTTCGTACCACTGTTTCACGTACGTCTTTCAAGACATATCGTAAGAAAGCAACGATCAAAATGGATGCACATTATGCAGCATCCGATTTCATCTCGCTTTTCGGTGTGGGCATTGACGATCCGGACGGTGCCATAGAGGAATACCCCATTACACTCACTGTTACAAACCGTGTAGGCAGTATCATGGGTATAAGAACATTTGAAAATGCGGATTCATATTACGATGAAATACGTTTCGGTGCGCTTTCGGCCGAAGAAGAATATACACTCACATTCACTGCGGAAAAATATAACAAGGGATGGTCGAGAGCTTCTTCCGAGGTGGGCAAAGAGATCTTTGTTAACGACAGGGACACAACGTTAACGATCGTTACACACGAATCGATCATTGCCGATATCTCGCTTATCGGTATAAATGAAGCATATGATCTTGCTCCCGAAGTACGTATCATGGTCGAAAGTACCAGTCAAACCGGCGGAAAAATATACGGGAAATTTGCTGCTCAAGTGACTGATCCCTGCGACACGTATCTTACCAAAGGAACGTGCGGCGACGGAAATGTTTATATTGCGGGCGCAAGTCAGAAGATAAAGAATCAAAATGCATATGTCAGAAAGGCTGTCTATACGATAAATTATAACCTCGGCGACGAACAGTACAATATTATCGAGCCGGCCATTTATCCTACCAGAAACAGATTTACACGTTATCAGCTCTTTGCGGATGAGCAGTGTACGGAACCTCTTTCTGATGCGAATGACCCCAATGCCGAAGTCAGGGTTACCGCTTATGATGCCTCTACAAACGCAGGTATAAACAGAAGCTACTGGACAAGCAATTATATCAGACTTAACAAGTATCTGACGGGCTCGGGAAAGGTTTACCTTCAGGCTATAGCATTGAATATCAGCAACCCTCTCGGTGGACAGAGCTATAAGAACAGCGGTGTGTACATGTTCACGGGCGTATCCTTCCATAAGTTCGGAGAGCGTGCGTATACGGCAAACATAAATGCCGTACTTAAGGATGAGTACGGTCAGCTCGGAAGCGCGGGTGTATCGAAATATTATATCCGTGTGTATGAAAAAGAAGGAGAAGAGGTTGGCGGAGATTCAGGCTATGCACTCATCAGCGAGCGTGTTCACCAGTGGAGAGAACTTAAACAGGGTGAGGACAGAGAGCATGAGACCGATAACTGTCTCCTTACGATGCATGAGTATGACAAGTATTCCGTGAACGGTTTGGGTGATTCGTACGGTGTAAAAACCTTTGTCGGCGGAGCCAAGCAAATAGATACAAACTTTGGTATAAATGTCAATTTCGGAAAGTACTATCGACTCGAGTTGTGGATCAAGATCAACAACTATAGTTTGCGTGTCGGAACTTCGGTATTTACTTCCGACAGAACCATACATTCCATCAATAACTACGACGATCTTCTTGATGCATACTGTCATCCCGCTGACAGTTATGTAGTAACCTCGGATATCGTCGTGGCGAGAGCGAACATTTTCCAAACCAAGCAGTTTGACGGTGTACTTGACTTTAACGGCCATACCCTCATTCATAAATCGAACGAGTACCTTATATACCAGCTCGGTGCGTACGGACAGGTTAAAAACCTCGTTTTCCAAAAGGGTGTTGACAGTGACGATCCCAATTTCTACGACAACTATAAGAATGTCAGAGGTGTGGTTTACAATAATTACGGAACTCTCAGCGGTATTACTGTAAACTACAAGAACAGGATCCAACCTATAAGAGTATTTGACGGTAATCAATGGATATGGACGGGAAGAGACTACCGTACCGATAAGGCTTATAACTTTGTCGAATCCCAGTACGTTCAGGGACTTTTGGCCGTAAACAACTATCCAACAGGCGTTGTGGAGAATTTCTGCATAAACGTGCTTGAGGACATCCATTTCTATGCCGGTGACGGTGTCGGCCTCGCGGTTTATAACAATTACGGTATGGTAAGGAACGGGTATTCCTGTTCCGAAAACGGATCGAAGATCCATCAGGTTGCGTTGCTTGAGGAGTTTAATAAGATCATTCAAGATCCGACCCAAGCTAAAAATTCATACACCAGTAACTACTACACCGGAGGAATTGTCCGTCGTAACCTTAACGGAGTCATAGAGGGAACCTACGGTCTTGTTAACATGGAATTGCGTAACAATGACGGAAACAGTATATACAGATGTGGTGCAGCTATATGCGGTCTTAACGAAGGCTATGTGCGTAACAGTTTCTCGGCTGCTGCGGTACTGACCCTTACGGAGAAAGTCGGAGAGCCTCAATATATCGTTAAAACCGGAAGGTCCCCCGCAAACCTGAACTTGGTGGAAGGCAACAATGTATACGGTTATTCCTCAAATATCTACCACTACGGTATGGGGTATGATTACGGCATTTGTAAAGATGGTTCGAAATATGATTTTGATTCAATTGAGATCAAGAAGGAAATCCTTTACGATCCGAATTGGTACCGCAATCTTTTTGACAGTGAAGACTTATCAAAACCCGGTCAGTGGGATTATGACTTCCTTCAGAGAAACCTGTACCCTCATGTTAAGATGGATGAATGCATGCCGGCTCAGCCGAACATGCCGCTTCCTTACATTACTTCGCTCGGTGCGGAAGTGGTTCCTCTTGCTGCAAATGTGAACGAAACCAATGATGTAGAGGCAAATGTTACATTTACTTTCTACAACCCCAACAAACTTATTATCAATTCCGTAGTTCTCGATTATATCAGCGGAAGAGTTGTTGATCAGTGGGAGTCGGGCAGGTTCTACTATGCAAGAGTCCGCCTTCAGAACCCTGTGAAATATCTGAGCAGGTATTATCTGACCGGAATCCGTTACTCAATGCGTGGATCGTCACAGATCTACGATAAGGAATTCACAAACGAAAGTGAAAGGCTTCCGATAAATGTGGAATTCTTCAAGATGGTCAGAAGTGTATCCGACTTTTTCGGAATTTCAACCGGCACGGATGCGCTGAAGCAAAACTACGCTCTTGCAAGCGATATTGATTTCTTCGGATACAAAGCTGACGATTACTGCATAGGAACGAAAAAAAACGGAGTCCTTACAGCGGATTATTCAGGCGATAATAATACAGGATGCTTCTCGGGCAAATTTGACGGCAGAGGACATACGCTGCTCAATATCGATGTCGGAAATGTCGGATTTGTATTCAGTAAGGTTTCCGGACCTTTGTACAATTTTAACGTTAGGAATATTCATACCCCTAATACGGCAATATACGGAGAATCTCTCTCGACAGCCAAATATATGGGTCTTGTCGGTGTGTTCAGAGAGGGCGGATCGCTTGACAATGTACATGTTTACGGAGCACGGTTCGAGAATATCACGCAGTTTTGCGGTGTCCTTCTGGCTCGAAACTATTTCGAGAACAATATAACTAACTGTTCGGTTCATGACGTATATCTGCAAACGGGTATGCCCGTGGATAACTCTACGGCTGCGTCTGTCGGATGTATTGCCGGACACAATGATCTGGGTCTGAATATCAGTAACTGTTATGTTGACAATTTTGAGATCGACGCAAGCGTAGCCGGCGATGTGTATGGAATCGGAAGTGCGGTCGGCTACACCGTCAACGGTATTCAGATCGAGAATTACTATGCTGTCAGAGGAAAGATCAACACCAATTATTCGAATGTCGGAGGTGTTGTCGGATCGATACAGAGCATGAACGACGTATCTGTTGGATATAAGAACGATTACTATACTCAGGAATACTTCATCAGAAATTATTATGTTGATGTCGAGATCGTTACGATGGCAGAAAATGTCGGAGGCGTGATTGGTTATACATCTAAGCTTTCGGGATGGGATTATAACTACGGTGTCGTATTCGGAAGAATCGTTCCGAAGAGTGCTTCCATAAAGAGAGAAACACTCGGTCCCATCGTGGGATACTATACAGGTTCGAGCAGCGCGTCCAATCCGGATAAAAACGGAATACGTTTGGGAAAACACCAGTACGTATATGAGAACTTTGAGATTGACGGTGAGAAATGTGTTCCTTATGCGAATGAGGAAAGCGAGACCTCAAGACTGGCATACTTTAAGCCGATCACGTATGCGGAGTTGACTACTGTCGAAAAGATCAACGGCAGTATGACATACGGCTGGGAAGATGCCCTTATGAGGCCGAGACTTGCTTGGAAGGATGCGTTTGAAGTCAACGAAGCTGACCTCAGCATTGGAACCCTGCCTAAGCTTTACTTCAGTTATTTGGATGAAGAAGGTAAGAAGAAGCTTCTTCCCGGACAGGAAGACCTTTCGTTGATAGCAGGCGAGGTGGAGATCGTAGGTTACAATATCGCCAACTATTCCGGCGGTGACAATGATGCGCCTAGACTTACAGTTGATATCAGACATGATCCCGATAAGATAAAGATCGATGATCTCACCTTTGACGGAACATCCTGGCTTAACAATGATCATACTTCAGTTAGTTTCTACAGTATTACCGATGCTTACGGATTTCCTATTACACGTATTGTAGGCACTCTGCAGCTTTATGATGAAATGACTATCGGTGGCTCTAACAGAACGGTACCGTACGCTGTTGATAAGTTCTTTATCAAATCGATCAAATACAAAAAATCGACAGTGGCTACGATGTCAGCGATAGAAGCGATAGAAGCGGCTGAGGCCGCCGGAGCTGCCGGCGCGTCAATGGTCGAGGAAGTTGAAAAGGAAGTTTACTATCGTCTTAAAGAACTTCATTCCGGCTACATCTATATCAGAAGTGCTTTGGAATGGAATGAGCTCATGACCCCCGATCGCTACGGAAGGAGAGGCTTCAACGTGTACCTCACGGGAGACCTTTCGTTCACCGATGCGATGAACTCGCCTCAGATGAATGTCATTGTTAACAATATCATAGGAAATGCAAAAGGCAAAAACGAACCTGTTTTAAAACCTGACGGGACCTATGACACGTCCCAGAGGGTAAAGATTGAGAATGTCCATATTTTCGAGGATGATACATCGGGCAATTCATCGAGCTTCATTGCTCAGGTACTTGGCACTATGCAGGGAATAGATTTCGTTAATTGCTCCGTATCCCAGACATATAAGACCGGCGTAACCGGCAAGAAGGTTTCCAATAAAGTGTCTCTTGTGGGAATCGTTAACGGCAAGATTGATGAAGTAACCATGACAAACATTGATCTGAATGCTTTCAGGGCAGCGAACATTGCTCCGATCGGTTTCGTCTACGGCATCAGCACCAATGTCAAACTGACCGATATTAATGTTGTACAGCATAAAGCGGGCAGTTCGGGATACATCACCTCGTATTCCAACAGAGGCGGTTATGTTGCATTCATGGGTAAGTTCGCGGGAATTAACGGACTTACTGCCAACAGGATTTATGTCGATTGCGCAGGAGCTAATCAGGGCGGTATTGTAGGTACTCAGGTCGGCGCGACATATATTTGGAATGTCAATGCGACTGATGTGGTATCCTATTCAAGAGCCAGCGCTACGGGTATCGGCGGTCTGGTCGGATATATGAAGGACCGTGGTATCAGGCAGCGTGCAGGTATGCTGCATGTGACCAATGTCTTTGTTAAGGGTGGTTCCCAGACGGGAGGTATCGGTGGTCGTCTCTTCATCGGCGGTTGGGACAGTGACGGTTATCGAAGGGTTTCCGGAGACGGAATCAAGCAACTGCTCAACTATAATACACTTGACACCGGTACCGATTCAGAAACGTCTGTTCGTTCGTGGGTTAAGAGAGGTCTCATACTTTCCTATTCGGGTACGTATGTAGGCGGTGCGGTCGGTATCGGAGGTGTTTGGAAGACCACCGTTGAAGACAGCGTCGTTCTCGGCGGAGATTCCACAGGCGGTGTTGTCGGACGTTATGCGGCTATCGATGCGGATGCGAGAAATGTTTATGTATCACGCTGGCAGGAAAAGGTAAACGGACACGCTATCGATGCCTCTACGAGATATAAAGATTCATGGCCTTCCATGTTCTTCTGGTTGGGAGGCAGAGAGACATATTATGCAGCTGCTATTGATGTTGCGAGCGCTAAGTCCGGTAAGAAAGTTGTCAACGAAGACTTTACTCCGGAAACAGAGCTTTCGACCACAAATAAAGGCGGAAAGTACTTTGAGTGGAGGGAGATGTTGTTTGCTGAGGGTATCGATAGTGTATCCGATACGGTACTTAAAGAGGCAAGAAATAACTTCTGGACCAGATCGCTCAGAGGAATGACGTCGCTTAGTTCGTGGAAGATCAACGGCGGACCGGCTACAATAACATTCGGACAAGACGAAAAAACGAATGGACAGTCCGGAATAGTCAGAGAAAGGCTTGCCAACAGGATTCCGAGTTCCATGGATTCATCCGACGCGACTCCGATACATAACTTAACAACCGACGTTATGTTGGCATTTAAAGCAAATGCTCAGACCTATGACGGATGGAACGGTACCAGATTTGATTATATCGGTGGTGTTGTCGGATTTGCTACCGGACTCAGATCCGATGCGGTCAAGGATTGTATGGTCTATGCACCCCGATCGATGTATGTAGGCGGAATTGCAGGCAAAGTATCGGCATATGACAGCAACTTCACTGCTATTGGCGGTACTTACGGTATGATGGTCCAGAATACCAAGGTCATCGGCGGAGATTACGTAGGCGGATTGTACGGAGATACATATCGTTACAATACGACGGTTTCTCTTGTTGACGGCAATACCTACGTTGAAGGTCGAAAAGCACCCGCGTCGGGACGAACCGGTCAGAACGTCGGCGGTATTGCGGGACATGTGTTCATGAACTCGTCCGTTCCTTCGGAGCAGCCTCAGCTCAGAAACCTGCTCAGCGGAGCAACAGTAGTCGGAGCGTCCAAGGTCGGCGGTATTGTGGGTTACATGGATATGGACTTCTATACCGATGTATCGGATTACGGCTGGGCAATGCTCGGTAAGGTTATTATAAACGGAGATTGGGGAGGTACATTCGACGGCGGCGATATGTTCCTTACCAGAAAAGGCGGATGGATAAACTATTTCAGCAAAGCGATACTCCATGAAAATTCGACAGTGAAGTTCATGGATCACGCGGTTGATTACGTCGCCAATACGCTGAAAAACGACAGTACAACCCTAACCCATAACTCGAAGACGGCGAGTCAGTTCGTAAATAGCCTTAGGGACGATCTGCAAACGCGTGTTAATATTGTTTCGACGAATAACCTTAAGAATTTGGCTACTTACACGACTCTCCTCGGGTGGGCCGACTCGAGCGGTCTTTCAAAGGACAACTACACATCCAAGAGATTTAAATATGATCAGCTTTCAAACGGAAAACTGCCTTACATGACTCTGGCTGCTTCCATTCAGAACAGTTATGCTCAGGGAATCGAAACGATGTATCCCGGTTACGACGGTAAGGGGCAAGAGAGAAGAATGCTTCTTGATATTCCCGATCCCGCAGCAGTTTCCGGCTCGGGAAGCGGCGGAAGCGGTTTGGGTGCAGCTTCACTCGATCTGTCGGATAAACCCGCAGCAACTATTTACGCATCGGGTGCAGACATGTTCTCGATCGACTTCAGCAAGATCAACCCCGAGTACAGATGGACCGTTTCTTGCGGCGGTTCTGTGGCATCGGGTGTGATAGACAGAAAGACCATAAGCTTTACATATGATTTTGTTTCGGATATTACGGCAGTGATCACGGCTCCGGACGGAGAGGAAACCGTTGTCACCGCAAGCGGATCGCAGCTTGCCCAATATGTTTCGGCAGCAGGCGGTACATATAACGTGATCATGCCGGACGGAATCGTGAGAGGAAGCGGAAGCAGTTCTCTTCCTACAAGATATGGAGATTACGTTAATATCTTTGACGGCAAAGCTCTTGAAAGAGACGGCAGTGTGATCGAGGTTGAAAGCGGAGTTGTAACATCTGCCGCAGACCGCGGAACATCGCTTATGGATGAACGCACACCCGAACCTCTTTCAAAGGGTGAATTTGGCGGATTCAGAATCGAGACATATGCTACATACTCAAGGACGACGAAACTGTCAACCGGCGAGGTCACCGAAAGAGAAGGATTCCTCTTCTATACTGACGGTAACAGCTTGCAGAGCATACGTACAAGCGACAGAGTGAAGCCTGACAGCGTGATCCTCTGGACGGAACAGGAGAATACGTACTTTGCCGCTCTCGGCAAAGATAAGGTACTTAAGGTTCTTCTTGACGGTGCCTTCAAGGTTCCCGAAAGTATCAGCACCGAAGGAATCTACGAGATGAGCAGTTCGCGAGAGATCAAAGCTCCTTATTGTATCGTTCGTTACACCAACGGCGGTGTATGTGCGTTCAACTTCGTAACGGGAGACATCCTGTACGAATCGGCGGGTGGCTTAGGCATCTCGGCGGGCGGCGGAGACGCATCAAGTTCGAACAGCGCCGTAAGCTTCTCACATGCAAAAGAACTCACGGAAGCACTTAAATCGGGTGCCGTTAACCTTGAGGGAATCGTTCAGGCTTCTCCTCTTTCGAGAAATGCCGAAACTCAGCAGATGCCTTCTGTTGATTCCATATACGTGGACGGAGTGGCAAACGATCAGGGTGATGTCACAGGAAACATCCTGACAGACGGCATTGCCGCAAACGGTGACGGACTTGAGACCGGTGATGAAGTTGCTTTCGGTCAGGAAGCTGTCGGAGAAATCGCAAAGGGAACAGATGCTGCAACCGACAATACCGGCGATGAAGAAGCGGAAGGTCTTTACGGAGAACAGGGTACGCAGGCAGAAAGCACAGACACCTCTGCTTCCGGATCCGAACAGGGTTCTGTGATCGGAGGAGAATCCGGCACAGGCGAAAGTCCCGTTTCTGCCGGCGGAATGCAAAGCAGTAATGATGAAGGTAATACATTAAACGGTACAAATACACTGAGCGGTAATGAAGCAGCCGAGGAGGGAATTATTGCCGGCACGAATGTTACGGATCCCAACTCGCTCATCGGTACGTCACTTACTCAGACTTCAATTGAGGGAGTTGATCCGAGTCTTCTTGCCGATGTTGAAGCCGAGGTTGATTCGCTCATCTCCGACGGCAGTATTTCTCTCGACAACATAGCCGATGTGCTTGCATATTCGGATGTTGAGGCAAAGAGTAAGCTCTTCGGAGCAGCTGCCCATATTGCGGATGAGGGCGGACTTGCTCCCAGAGATGCTGTCCTTGAGGCATATAAAGACATCGTGCTTAATCCCGCATATTACCTTGATATACCCGAGGTATTGCCTGCAGCAGCCGATGCGGACAAGGAAAAGACAGCCCTTATGCGTGATATCGTTATGGTCACAAATTCGGGCAAAAAAGCAGATTCTGTCGATGCATCCTCGCTCATGTTCGTACCTGTATTCAATCCCGAAACGGGTGAATATGAAGTCTTTGAGATGGAAGAACTGCTCGCAGGTAAAGAAGAGCAGCTCAAGTCCATTGAAGAAAGGCTTGCTGATAACGGACGCTTCATCAACACCTCCGGATTCAGAGCCGGGGCAGCGGAAGAATCTAAGGCATCACGTGATTACAGAGGATTTATCGCGATATTGTTCGCGGTACTTCTTGCGGGAGGATTAGCGTGGGCACTGATCTATAAAAAGAGAAAGGAAGGAAACAGATGAAAAGGAGATACCTGATCCTTGCGGCGGTGACCGTACTCATGCTTGCGGGCGTGGCCGTGGGATATTCCTTCTTAAGTACCAACGAAAACCTGATGCGCGTCGAGGAGGCGGGAAAGGAATTTGAGATCCTTGACCAGACACTTGCCTCCAAGATGCAGGTATATACTCAAAGTGTCATGAAGAACCTTGAGGGTGCCGCAAGCGCAATCAGTACAATCGGTGGGGAAAAGGCTGCGAAGGACAGTCTTGTGGCGACTCTTGCAGAACTCAGGGTAAAGGGCGGATATGACGAACTTTCCTATGTCGGAACGAACAACGACGCCATAAGCAGCAACGGGTCAACCTATAATGTTTCATTTGATCCTTATTACGAGCGTGCCCTCAACGGCGACAGTACCATTACGAGATCCGGTTACCTTTCGGAGGAAGATGATGCCTACATGGCAACAGTTCCCATAATGAGAGATTCAAAGGTGATCGGAGCGTTAAGAGCAAGGCTCGCCGATACGACGGTTGAAGGTAATCTCACCATAAGCAATTACCGCGGACGCGAGGTTATTCTTCTGCTTGACAGAAGCGGCGGAATCATCAAAGCTTCAACCGGAACGGATCTGTCAAACACAAACACGATACTTGACATCTTTGGTAAGAAGTCCGACAGCAGCGCACAGTTTGAGTCGGTCATCAGACAGGGAAGAGGGATTTTCCTCAGAGTCGATGAAAAACTCACAGTGGATGTCTTCGGAGACGGTCCCTACTACATGGCATACCAGGGTGTTACCGGAACAGGCGAATGGGGCGTTATGATGATCATGAACGAGGACGAGTTGTTCAAGTTCTACGAGAATCAGACCGTTTCCTCAAATTCCGGTACAGCGATCATCCTTTTCGCGCTCGCTCTTGCCGGAGCGATCGGTCTCGGTGTCTACGGTTTCTTGGAGACGCTGTCGCGTAACAGGATGTATAACCTCGCATATTACGATGAATTTGCGGGAACCATGAATATCAACTACTTCCGCAAGGGAGTAAACCAGACACTTACAAAGAGTAACTCCGGACAGTACGCTTTCGTACTTATGGGTATTGCGAAATACGAGTACCTGCGCGACTTCTTCGGCGAGGACGAGATCTCCAGGATCCTTAAGGATATCTCCTCGATCCTTAAATCGAACGTCAAGCGCGACGAGTACTTCTGCCACAACTTCGGTGAAGAGTACGACCTTCTTCTTTCGTATCA
>JAEEIH010000112.1 GCA_016281275.1 Lachnospiraceae bacterium
ATAACCGAGAGCCATAAAATCGTTGGCGCAAACAACGGCATCGGGCAGATGCAGTCCGAGTTTTTTGAAGTCACGATACGCAAGCTTTCCGTCCCTCTGAAGGAATCCGTAGAATCTGATCCTCTCAGGCTCGGGTTCGATGCCGTTAGCCTTAAGCGCATCACAAAAAGCCCTGTAGCGAAGCTGGTTCTCTTCGTTATTGACAGGTCCGCCGACAAAATTAAGGGTCTTGCAACCATGCACCTGAATGAGATGGTCAACAATTTTATATTCGGCGCCGTAATTGTCCGAGCTTATGTTGGGAAGACCGTTGTGACGTCTGTCGATGCAAAGGATTTTGGCATTCGCCTTTCTAACCTTCTCAAGGATCTCATCAACAACAGAAATCGAAGCAACGCTGTTGACCGCAACAAGGACACCGTCATATTTGGACGGATTCGGAAGCAAAAAAACCTCGAGTTCTTTCTGGTAGAATCCCGGCGGTTCGAGAACGTCATAGATATTCATGATATGAAGCTCGACATCATCCTGACCGAGCCTCTCGCATATACCTTTTATAAGCTCATGAGTCAGATCGTTGTTCCATGAGCTTGAAAGCATTAAGATCTTTTTCTTCATGCCAACCCCTTAAGCATTTGATTATTTAATTATATCTGTTAAATTCAAAAGTAGCAAGGGTTTTGAGGGCAAAATATATCCCCGCAACGTGATTTAACGCTGCGGGGATGAATCCATGTTTGAATCTGATTTGTCAGCCCTTTACGGAACCAACGGCAATACCTGCGATGATGTACTTCGAAAGAAGGAAGTAAACAACAAACAGAGGGAGTACCGTGAGGGTCAATCCAAGGTAAACCGAACCGTACTCAACCTTGTAAATATCGCCTTTAAGAAGCGAAACCATGATAGGCATGGTGTACATATTTTTCTGGGTAAGAATGATAAGAGGCATAAACAAGTTATTCCAGTTACCAACAAACGCCATGATACCCTGCGTCGCAATAGCGGGCTTCATTATGGGAAGCGCTATCTTGTTGAAGGTATAAAATTCACCTGCGCCATCGATACGAGCGGACTGGATTATCTCAAGGGGCAGTGCGGGGATCATGTACTGTCTCATGAAGAATACCATTGCAGGCGCCGCAATAGCGGGGACGATAAGCGGAAGGAAATTGTTTGCGAGTCCGACCGCATAAACCATTTTGTAGAAACCGATCGATACAACAACACCGGGGATCATCATGATGGCCATGATGAATGTAAAGAAACCTCTGCGTGCCTTCCACTCATATACGACGATTGCATAAGCCGTAAGAGTGGAGAAATATACGGAACACAATGTTGCACCGGTCGAAATGATGATCGAGTTAACAAATCCTCTGATAGGATCGAAAATATCCTTGCTTGTGAGGATCGTATAGTTTCTGGCGAGATGGCTTGAAGGGATAAGCGATACGGCCGTTCCCTGAATTTCAGGGGTCGAACGCGTCGAGTTCACTATCATGATAATGAAAGGGAACAAACTGAGCGCCGCAAGAAAGATACATACGATATATATGATCACTTTAAAGGGCTGAAATCTGGGAAATACTTTAGTCTGTGTGTCCATTATCTGCCCTCCTTAAGAAGCTGCTGCTTCGCGAGCTTTACTTTTTTTCGGTATTCTTTTTCCTGCTTCTTTATGATCTTATGAAGCTTAGCCTCATCCTTGTCCTTCAGCACAACAAACAGGATAGCCGAAAGAATCGAAATAATAACAAAGATGATCAAGCTGGCCGAAGCAGCTTTGTTGTATTGATATGTGCCGGAGAACGCCTGTGTGTAAATGTACAAAGTTGCAGTAAGAGTAGCGTTCTGAGGCAGACCGTTCTGGAATACACGAGGTATATCAAACATCTGCATACCACCGATAAGTGAAGTAACGAGTGTATACAGAAGCATTGTCTTCAAATTGGGAATGGTAATATAAAAGAATTGCTGATTACCGCTTGCGCCGTCAATCTCAGCCGCCTCATACATTTCGGGGTTGATACCGAGGATTCCGGCAATAAGTACGATCATCGTGTTGCCGTACCATGTCCAGAACTGCATGAATGATACGTTTAACTGCGATGCCGTTGCGCTTCTCGAAAAGTCATACGCATTATCGATGAAGCCGAGCTGCAAAAGGATGTCATTGATGGGTCCCTTGGGATATGCAAAAAGATTCGCAAACAAGATACCGATCGTAGCAGCCGTGATGATATTGGGAAGGTAGAAAACCACCTTGAAGAATCCCTGAGCCTTAATCTTCTTCTGGTTATTTGTAAACCATGCAGCAAGAATAAGAGCCAGTGTGATCTGCGGGATAAAGTTTATAATCCACATTTTAACCGTATTGGAAACAGCGGTATGGAATGTGGGAGCCTTAAGAGTATCTACAAAATTATCCCATAATCCTTGACCTAACGAAGGAAGGAATTTGGCATCCGTGAACGCCATGGTACTTCCTTTAAGGTTTGTAAATCCGATGATACCGGTATAAACAATCGGGTACAAAGTACAAACCAGGAAAGTCACTATAAAAGGAAGGGAAAAGAGATATCCGTATTTAGCGTAGCTTACGCGTTTCCTTTTCATAAATGATCCCCATATTTCGCATCTGCTTGGATTTAGCTAACGCGTTCAGAACGATATGCTACAGACGCGAGGACTTATATTTGTGAAAAGGGTTCCCTTTTCACATCGTTTATCAAAAATCTCTTTAACAAAAGAGGGCAGACGGTGCGTGTCCGTCCGCCCTCAGTAGATTCATTCGTAAATGATTCCGGTTTCGAAATTAATCGATACCAAGGCTATCCTTTACAGTCTGCTTGAAGTTAGCAATTGCCTCGTCACGAGTAACTGTGCCGCCTGTGTAAGCACGAACTGCATCTCTCCAAAGTGAGTTGATGCTCTCATCATACTGAGTAAGGTTCTTGCCGTTTGCATACTGGTTAGCAGGTACGAAGTAATCAAACATGTTCTGTCCGCCAAGGAAGTCAAGCTTTCCGTCAGACTTAGCCATAACTGTTCCGGAAGCTACAGAGTCCTTTGTGCCGCCTTCGCCGTTAAGTGTTCCGTTTGCCCAGTAGTACTGAAGACCTGTCTCGCTGCAATCAAGTGTGATCCACTTAATAAGTTCTGCAACGCCGTTCTTAGCCTTTGTATCCTTGTTAGCAAGTACCCATGTGCCGCCCCAGAAGAAGCCGATAGGGGAGTTACATACTGCCCAGTCACCGAATGAGCTGTCATCGCCCTCGCCGCAGTTAGCGCCGATTGTGTAGTTGATGAGCCATGCAGGTCCGAAGAAACCAAGAACGCCACCGTTCTTCTTCATATCAGCGAACCAGCCTTCCTGCCAGTCCTGAGTGTCATGATGATATCCGTTGTCCTTAAGCTTCTTGGAAAGATCAAGGAATGCTCCTCTCTTAGGATCGATGTAAAGCTTGCCGTCAACGAGCCAGCCCTTATCGGAGCTGTTCTCTACTGCATGCCACATATCGCCATCGCCTGAGCAGATAGCATATCCCTTAGCCTTGAGCTCTTCAGCTGCTGCGAAGAACTTATCCCAGCTGCCCGATCCGCCGCCGATCTTGTCCTGAACAGTCTTAGGATCATCTGTTCCCCAAGTATCCTTAGCGATTGAACGACGATAGATGAAGCATCCGCCTGTAGCCTGGTATCCAAGACCTACAACCTGTCCGTCTGAAGGACGGGTTCCGATTGCTACGGAGTAGTCCGAAATAGCTGCATCAGCGATCATCTTGTCAACATCGATTCCAAGATCCTTGTATGTTGCTGCGAAGCTGGAAGCATCACCCTGTGAATACTTGAGGATGAAAGCTGCCTCTGCACAGTACATATCGGGAGCGTCATCTCCACCTGCTGCAAGAGCTGCATCAAGTGCGGGCTGGTAAGCACCGTCTGTGGTAGCGATGATAGTTGTCTTGATTTCGTAGTCGAATGAAGGATTGAGCTCTTTGTAACGCTCTACCATCTTGGGAACCTCATCTGTGAATGCCCAGAGGTTGATAACCTTCTTCTCGTCAGGTGCAGGAGCAGAAACTTCAGTCTTTGTATCAGCCTTTGTCTCTGATGTGCCGCTTGTGCCTGTTGTGGCTGTCTCATCCTTCTTCTCCTCGCTGGAGCAAGCGGTGAGGCATCCGATGATCATTGCTAAACATAATAATGCTGCAATAAAACGTTTCATAATACCCTCCTCTAAAAGTGTATAATGGTTATTTATAATAAATGCCTTTGCAGGCAATTATTATCTTTTAACACCCGGAAATCACTCTTTTTTGGTTCTTTAGCGCATAATTAGAGTGTTTCATCGGCTCACACTTGTACATTTTATACAACTGTAAACAAAATGTCAACTAATTATTGCCAAAAAGTTAATAGGTCAAGCACCGCATTTCAGCCCTTCATCCAAAGCTTCTGGAATGTTTCGAGCCTCGATGTCTGCACTCTGAGCATCTCTGTGGCGAGCGCGGGCTTTTCAGTCATCATTTCGTCAACAACATCCGACGGTATCGAAACAAGCTCTGCTATTCCGCCCACGGCTCTGTAGCCGCACATCGATTCTCCCGATTTAAGCGCGGACTCTATTCCGAAGCAGTCTCCCCGTTTTAACAGCATCATGGGGTGAATGAGCGAATCCTTGTCAAGCGCTTCCATCGATATTTTCCCTAGTCCGAGTACGTACAGTCCGTGTGTATCGCTGTCATGATCGGCGATAAGCTCTTCTCCGACGGCCGTCACAAGGCTGCTTCTCTCCGCGATCCTGCAGAGCTCGTCAAGCGTATAATCCTTAAACAGGCAGCAATCTCTGAGAATATCGCACTTTGTGGCGTTCTGGCGGATCTGATTGGCACGTTGGTCGGCTTTATCTTTGACAACCCTGACATCCGTACTGCCCGAGGCGGACAGCACCTGAGTCACGATCATGCAAAAGGCTTCGTGAAGCTTTCCGATATCCACGCCCTCAAAAGCATTTTCTATGTACTCATATTCTATCGAAAGAGAATTCTGGTCGAAATGATAGCTCACGCAGATGGGCGCAAAGAGTTCGGGATAATGCTCATATACATAAACAACCTCTTCCCTGATGCTCGATACGGCAAAAGCATTTCGTGAAAGGCCCGCAAAATTTTGAGCCAGAGGCATGACGCTTCGCAGGGGCAGCTTATACAATTTTGAGACATCCTCAATGCTGACATTGTCAAAGCGATCCGCCGTATCAAACTGCCTGATGATGTTCCTGTAGATCTCCTTGAAATCACCGATCGCGGCCGCAAGTATCGGGTAGTGGCGCAGCCTGCCCTTCTCATGGATATCTTCAATAAGCACGAATTTCCTTTCGAACGTTCTGCACAGCAGAATGCCCCAGACAGTTGTAAACAATGCCTTCAGACTGATATTTTCTTTTTTGGCCACAACATTTATCAGATAAGGGAGATTGTCTCCGAGAACAAAAAGCTCCTTTTGGCGCTGCTTCGTCGTGAGATTTTCATCAACAAGCCCGTTCGAATAATCAAGCTGAGAAAGAAGCTTCTTCCAGTAAGTTCTCGAAACCGAAACCGCTTCGTCGGTCTGATGCGACAAGAACACATTTATCCTGTTTCTGGCTCCGAACATCTTGGTCAGCACCTGTTCGTCGAGACCCTCAAACGTCCGCTGGCAGGAAAGGATCGATATGTAAACATCGGCTTCATATTTGATTACATATGCGCGAATCGGCCTGCCGGACGTCGTTCTGTATTCCGCGGCAATGATATCGCTTATTATCTTCTTTTTTTCATCCTCGGGTTCATTGCACAGATCGCGAACCGCTATCTTGGCAATAAGCTTTTGTCTGACGATGACCTCCCTGATCTCATCGAATGCACCGCTTTTAAATCTGTACAGAGAAACATCATAAAACATCAACTTACCTCCCTTAACAAAGCACTTCCGCCGTAACCTTAAAAGTTCCCGTCGGATGCCGTATTTATTTAACATATTTAAGCATATGGATTGACTATTATTTTACCCAAGTCTTATAATACCAAAAGAATTCAATTTTGAAAACCAGGGGAGAACAGTAATGAACAACATAATCCTTACCGGTGACAGACCTACCGGAAGACTCCACGTCGGTCACTATGTCGGATCGCTCCGCAGACGTGTCGAGCTTCAGAACAGCGGCAGCTTCGACAAAATTTTCATAATGATCGCCGATGCGCAGGCTCTTACAGACAATTTCGACAATCCCGAAAAGGTCAGGAGCAACATCCTGCAGGTGGCTCTCGATTACCTTTCGGTCGGACTCGATCCCGCCAAATCCACCCTTTTTATTCAATCACTTGTTCCGGAGCTCACAGAGCTTTCCTTTTATTACATGAATCTCGTTACAGTATCCAGACTCCAGCGCAATCCAACGGTCAAGGCAGAGATTCAGATGCGTAATTTCGAAACAAGCATTCCCGTGGGATTCTTCACTTATCCGATCAGCCAGGCAGCTGATATCACCGCTTTTAAGGCGACGGTTGTTCCCGTCGGAGAAGACCAGATGCCCATGCTTGAGCAATGTCAGGAGATCGTCCGCAAATTCAATGCAACGTACGGTGAAACACTCGTTGAGCCAAAGATCCTGCTTCCCGACAATAAGGCATGCCTGCGGCTTCCGGGCACAGACGGCAAAGCCAAGATGAGCAAGTCCCTCGGGAACTGCATCTACCTTTCGGACAGCGAAGCAGACCTTAACACAAAGGTAATGTCCATGTACACCGATCCCGACCACATCAAGCTCACCGATCCGGGAAAAATCGAAGGAAACACGGTATTCACTTACCTCGACTGCTTCTCGCGTCCCGAGCAATTCGCCGAATACGCTCCCGAATATTCCTGTCTCGACGAGATGAAAGATCACTACAGACGCGGCGGTCTCGGCGACGTCAAAGTCAAGAAATTCCTGCTCAAGGTTCTCAACGACGAGCTTGCTCCCATACGCGCACGTCGTAAAGAATGGGAAGCGCGCCTCCCCGAAGTTTGCGAGATTCTCAAAGAAGGAAGCCGAATTGCTCACGAAACGGCGTCCGAAACTCTGAGCGATGTCCGCGCAGCCATGAAGATCGATTATTTCAGCAAAGACAACGGGCTTGTTTGATCCCGTCGCCCAAGCTTTGATCATTTAAGATCCGATCGATCCGCTGTTCATAATCCGATTATTGTAAAACTGCTGAAATGACCTTTCATTTCAGCAGTTTTTGTCACTTCTTCTTTTTTACAAGCGAGGAGAGGAACCCTGAAAGACCCCCGGAACCGGGCGCATTTCTTCGACTCGAGCTACTGTAAACCGATACTCTGATCTGTCTTGTTTCCGGTGCGGGTTCGGTCTTTTGTTCCGGTGTGGGCTCAGCCTTTTGTTCCGGTGCGGGTTCAATCTTTTGTTCCGGTGCGGGTTCAGCCTTTTGCTCCGGTGCGGGTTCAGCCTTTTGTTCCGGTGCGGGCTCAGCCTTTTGCTCCGGTGTGGGCTCAGCCTTTTGTTCCGGTGCGGGTTCAGCCTTTTGCTCCGGTTTGGGCTCAGCCTTTTGTTCCGGTGCGGGTTCGGTCTTTTGTTCCGGTGTGGGTTCAACCTTCCGTTCCGGTGCGGGTTCAGTCTTTTGTTCCGGTGCGGGTTCAGCCTTTTGCTCCGGTGCGGGTTCAACCTTCCGTTCCGGTGCGGGTTCAGCCTTTTGCTCCGGTGCGGGTTCAGCCTTTTGTTCCGGTGCGGGTTCAGCCTTTTGCTCCGGTGCGGGCTCAGTTTTTTGCTCCGGTGCGGGTTCAGCCTTTTGCTCCGGTGCGGGTTCAACCTTCCGTTCCGGTGCGGGTTCAGCCTTCCGTTGCGGCTCGGGCCTTCCGACAGTATCGCCGGGTCTTTCTTTCCGTTCACTGTCCCAGAAATCAATTCCGTGCTTTCCGGGTCCGAAATAATTCTCTATCGCAGCCCTATATTCATGTTCGGATAAAGGAACCGACCTGTTCGAATATACCTTTTTTTCTTCCGGAGCGATTTCTGTTTTTTCTCCGGATTCTGTAATATCGGATCCTCCGCACGCCACGTCGTGCTCTTCTTCCGCGGCTTCATCTTTATTCTCCGAACCGGCAATGGTTCCCGTTGCCGATTCTTCAGTTTTCTCAGCCTCCGTGGTCTTTTCCTCCCCGCGCTCCGGATCCGCAGGCGCTTCCTTCGAGCTTTCTTCCTCGCGCTCCGGATCCACAGACGCTTCCATCGAGCTTTCTTCCACGTGTTCCGGATCCGCAGACTCTTCCATTGAGCTTTCTTCCACGTGTTCCGGATCCGCAGGCTCTTCCATTGAGCTTTCTTCCGCGTGCTCCGGATCCGCAGGCTCTTCCATCGAGCTTTCTTCCGCGGTTTCGCGCGATCCGTCCGACGTCTCCTTCTTTTCGGCCGGCGCCTCCTCGCTCGGCATGACGGCCGGAACGTAATCGGACGCACTCGCCGTAGTCGAAAGCGTCCTGATCTCAATGCTTCCGATCGGACAGTTATCACCGTCCGCAGTTAACGCATTTACCGTAACTATACCGTTCCCGCACCGAAGTCGGGCGAACGAGGAAGTCGGACCGTCCTGCTGTTCTTCCGGAGATGTTATATTGTATTTTTTCTCTTTTCCCTGTGTTGTGATGTTGAATTCTGAAGCTCCGTAAAGCACGACAGTGAATTCATAGAGACCTTCCTCGACCTGGAAAGACCACGACGAACCTTTATCGTCGTTTCTCCCCCATAAATATCCCGTAAAAGGATCCGCACCGAAGACACGGTCATGATCTGTGTGATAAGTCCCTTTCGCGCATCCCTCATCCGCCTCACCGACCTTGTAGCAAAGCTCGCCGGCGAAGCTTCCCGTGACATTCATAAACGCGTCCGGGCACTGTTCATTATCATTTTTGTTTTTTGAATTTCTGATCACGAAGTTATATTCATTTTTTCCCGCGACGATTTTAATGCTTTTATAGACGGCATCCTCCGGAACCGCAATCTTAAATTCTTCTTCAACAGGCACACCGTCCGCCAAAAGCGGAATCGATCCAAACGGCGCTATCGACACTACCGGCTGTTCCGTAACGTCCGCAAGAACAACAGCAAACGTTTTACTGACGGTAACGCTCTGCGCTCCGCTCACAAAGAACGGAACAACAACCGGTTTCCCTTTCTCATCCGGTTCACCATGCGCTTCGACATTTCCGATGTCTTCCTGTGTGTATACACTTGCCGACGGTTTTCCCCAACTGCAGCCGATCACGGTACCTTTTTCAAAGGGACCTGCGATCATCGCATATCCGGGATCCGTCTGTCCGGCGCCACGTATCGCGTAAGAGTACTCCCCGCCGTCGATATCCACATGAAAATCTTCAGCCATCAGACTGCAGATCTTTACCGAAAGGTCACCGTTATAATCCTCATCAAAGGAGATTTCGAGCGCTTCCGCATCCTTCTCAGTGTTGGGTGAAAGGGTAAATAAAGAACAGACCGTCCTTTCGGCCGGTACGGCATCAATGAAAAGGACGTTATCCACGTCCTTCACGATCGGTTCAACACACATGTTAACAGTTTCCATATTTATCACCTGTCTGTCTCAACAGTATCCGTGCCCATAAGCAGGCATAACAAACGAAATCACAGGATTTAATATAGCATAAAAGGGTTCTCTTGTCACGGACAAGAGAACCCCGCATATCACCGCGAAATCATCAGTTAAGTTTTGTGATTCCGTCAATATCGCAAAGAAACGTGGGAGCCGAAGTGTACTCGGACTCATCGAAATAACCGTTGACGATGCCGTTTACGGAATCGGGCACATAGTCACCGTCCGTGTCGATGCGGAAGAT
>JAEEIH010000113.1 GCA_016281275.1 Lachnospiraceae bacterium
CCGAGATCAAGTGGAACTTCACCAAGTTTGTGATTGACCGCGAAGGAAATGTTGTTGCCAGATTTGAACCCACCGTTAAGATGGAAACGATTGATAAATTTGTTGAAGGTCTGTTATGATATGACTGAATGAAGGTATCCCTTTATCTTAATGTCGAAGGTGTGGGAAGAGCCTTCAGCAGTGGATTTTAAATCGACTGAGAAAATTTGACCAAACGGCAGGTGAACCGGTATGGCACAGGAATATGAGCAGTTATTGCTGAAGAATCAATTGTGTTTTCCTCTTTATGCGTGCGGCAGGAAGATCGTGGCGGCGTACACGCCCTATCTGAAGCCGCTCGGACTTACTTACACCCAGTACATAGTTTTTATGGTCCTTTGGGAAAAGGAATGTGTGACGGTCGGACAGCTCGGAAGCAGCCTTAAGCTCGATGCCGGAACGCTCACGCCCTTGCTCAAAACCTTGGAAAAAGAGGGTTATATCACCAGGGAACGCTCTAAAGAAGATGAGCGTGTTACCGAGATAAGGATCACACAGAAGGGAAATGACCTTAAGGAAAAGTGCAAGGACATACCGCTTGAGATCGCGAAAAAAGGAGTAAACCTTACCGAAAAAGATGCGAAGGAATTATACAGGCTGCTGTATCTTTTCTTGGAAAATTGAAAGGAATTCATATGAGAGAATTCATATTAAATGATGGTTCAAAACTTCCGCAGATCGGTTTCGGAACATATAACGAGGAGTTTAAAGACAACAAAGAGGCGATCCTCACGGCCATTGATTGCGGCTACAGGTTCTTTGACACAGCGTCTCTTTACGAGACGGAGCGGTCGCTCGGGAATGCGATCAAAGAGAGCGGAGTCGGCAGGGAGAACGTCATCATCGAAACGAAGCTCTGGATCGACGAGATGGGTGCCGAGAACGCGTGGAGGGCTCTTGACAGGTCTCTTTACCGCCTGCAGACCGACTACATTGACATTTATATGATGCATTGGCCCAGGCAGACCGGCGCTGACGGTGAGGACTGGAAGACGCTCGACACCGAAACATGGAAAGCAATGGAAGAGATGGTCGCTGCAGGGAAGGTTAAAAGGCTTGGCCTCAGCAATTTCCTGCCGCATCACCTGAAGAACATCCTTGAGGCTTGCTCGATAAAGCCGGTTGTCGATCAGCTTGAGCTTCATCCCGGATACTCGCAGGAAGCGGCGGTCGCATACTGCCATGATCATGATGTGCTCCCGATGGCGTGGAGCCCGCTCGGCCGCGGACGCGAAAACGCAACGATCGGAAACGCGATCCTCGTTCGCTTAGCCGAGAAGTACGGGAAGAGCATCCAGCAGATAAACCTGAGGTTCTTACTGCAAAAAGGTATCCTTCCCATCCCGAAGGCAACCTCGCGCTCGCACATGCTCTCGAATCTTGATGTATATGATTTCGAGCTGACGGAAGACGAAATCTCTTTACTTTCCTGCATGCCCCAGACGGCATGGCTTGGAGAACACCCCGACTTTGTGATCCCCGACAGAAAGAGTAACCCGGGGAATGTATGACGATGTGACCCTTTGGGGACGGGGGTTGTGGGTCATGCACTGAGCCTTTCTCATCAAGGAGAGGCTCTTTTTTGGCTTCTTTTTATATCACCCTTCCGATAGCAAACCTCGCATCATTCTGATATAATGGTTCCTACAGATACAAGATTCACAGAAATATCGCTAACGCAAAAATCTCTTAGAGGTGGGAGGAAAAGCGCATGAACAAAAAGTCAATAAAAAGGATCGTTACACGCCTTGTCAGCGCAGTCCTGATCGCGGTATTGCTGCTCACGTTTGTGAACGTTCGGGAGAATGCACAGGCTGCGACAAAACTTGACGAAGAGCTTGAACGCATTAAGTCGTACAAGCTTTTTTCTGATTTCGTATTCGGGAAAATGGATGAAGTCGTGACGGATAAGGTATATTACTCGGCAATCAAACGGTTTATAAAACCCTACGGAAAAGAAGCCTTAAAGAGATTTGACCGCGAAGTAACAAGCAAATTAACTGACGGCAATGTGCTGACCTATCAGGATATTATTTATCTGACTTTTTTGGCGGCATTCGCGACTGATACCAACCGGGTGACACAGACGTTCAATGCTCCGTACTATTATCAATTCGTGGATGATGAAAGATACTGGTATCAGATCAATAAATGCAATGAAACATATGATGAACATGAAGACGGATACTATTGTTACTACGAACCGTGGGGAGATAAAGCGCGTTCAGGTGTCGAACTGAAAGCTGTAAGTGTTTTCTTTGTCGTGATGCAAACCTCGCAGGTTTCCGGGGCTTCACTATATGACGTTAAAACAAACAAGGATCTTAAGATCATTTCGTCTAATTGTCCTCTTGACGTGGCTGTCAGAATGCTCGGCAGGCTTTACGAATCGAGCAGACCAGTCAAATGGCGAGAAAAAGGTGTTTTTAAGGGTGTTTTACATGAAACGGAATCCAGAAAACAGGCAATCCTTAACAGTATGTCCGAATACCCTTCGGGTAGAAAGACGTATTATGTTTCGATGGACGGCGATGACGACAATGACGGATTGTCCGAGAAAACTCCGTGGAAAAG
>JAEEIH010000114.1 GCA_016281275.1 Lachnospiraceae bacterium
ACGATCAAAGGAGATCTACAGTAAACTATGAAGGATTTAGTCAACGTTTCAGCTTCGCCTCATGACCGGAGCGGGAAGACCACAAGGTCGATCATGCGTGATGTTGTGATCGCGCTTATCCCCGCAAGTGCATTCGGCGTTTTTCAGTTCGGTATCAAGGCACTTCTCGTGCTCGTTACCAGCGTGGTCAGTGCGGTAATTGCCGAATTCTTATGGAATTATTTTATGAAGAAACCCAAGACTCCCTACGAGTGCAGTGCAGTCGTTACGGGACTGTTGCTTGGTCTTAACTTCCCTGCATCGGTTCCGCTCTGGATACCTGTTGTGGGCAGTTTCTTTGCCATCATCGTTGTTAAGCAGATGTACGGCGGACTCGGACGGAACTTCATGAACCCCGCGCTCGGTGCAAGATGCTTCCTCGTCATCTGCTTCGCAGGCAGGATGACAAACTTTGTTGTTGAAAAAGGAAATGCCGTTATGAACGGATTCGCGGGCGTTGACGGCATCTCGCAGGCAACTCCTCTTGCAATCATCAAGGATCTTCCCGCGACTACGGCAGTCGGTTCGTCTGTATCCCTTTCCGATATGTTCTTCGGATTTACGGGCGGCGTGATCGGTGAGACATCGGCTCTCGCAATCCTTATCGGAGGTCTTTACCTTGTTATCCGCAAGGTCATCTCGCTTCGCATACCGCTTGCATATCTTATCTCGTGCGGCGCATTCATGCTGATTTTCTCGGGTCGCGGTTTTGACTGCGAGTACCTCGCAGCACAGCTTATCGGCGGCGGACTCATGCTCGGTGCATGGTTCATGGCCACTGACTACGTAACATCACCCATCACTCCCTGGGGACAGATAATCTACGGTATCCTGCTCGGTGTGCTGACGGGTCTTATAAGAACATGTTCCTCGGGCGCCGAAGGTGTTTCGTTCACGATCATCTTCTGTAACCTTCTCGTTCCGCTTATCGAGAAGCTGACGATGCCCAAGGCATTCGGCCTCGAAAAGAAGCCGAAGAAAAAGAAGGAGGCTTAAGTCATGAAAATGTTTAAAGATGCCATTGTCCTCTTTCTGATCACGGTGGTTGCGGCATGCGCGCTCGGCGCTGTCTATGAGATCACAAAGGGACCAATCGAGGAATCGAAGGCAAAAGCAAAAACTGAAGCCTATGAAAAAGTATTCGGTGAGATCCCCAAAATGGACGAAGTTGACGACTGTCTGTTAGAGGATATTGCCGAAAAGATCGCTCAGGAGGGCCGACTTTCGGGATCAAAGATAAATGAAGCTTATCTCGTTCGCGGTAACGAGTACGGCGGCAGTGTTGACGGAATAATTCTTTCCGTTACGAATTCGAACGGTTACGGCGGCGATATCACGATCGCCATGGGCGTAACCTGCGGCGGAACGCTTAAGGGAATCGAGTTCCTTGAAATTTCGGAAACGGCCGGACTCGGAATGAAGGCAAAAGAAGAGAAGTTCCTCGGACAGTTCAGAGACGTTAAGACAAAGAGCTTTTCGCTCCCGAAAGCAAAGCTTGAAGGCGAAACGGAAATGGATGCCGTTTCGAGCGCAACGATCACTTCAAAGGCGGTTAACAGGGCTGTCAACGCAGGTCTTTATGCTGCGGATGTGATAATAAACAATTACCTCATCATAGATTAAGGAGGCCGTTATGAATAAATATCTTGAACGCTTATATAACGGCATTATTAAAGAAAATCCCACACTCGTGCTTATGCTCGGTATGTGTCCGACACTTGCGGTCACAACTTCGGGTTCGAACGGACTCGGCATGGGACTTTCGACAACGGCCGTACTTGTTATGTCAAATCTTATGATTTCCGCGTTGCGCAAGATTATCCCCGATAAGGTCAGAATGCCCGCATTCATCGTCGTCGTTGCGTCATTCGTTACGATCGTCGATCTGCTCATTCAGGGCTTCCTGCCCGCGCTCAACGATTCGCTCGGCATCTACATTCCGCTGATCGTTGTTAACTGCATCATCCTCGGTCGCGCCGAGGCATATGCGAGCAAGAACCCCGTCGGTGTTTCAATCTTCGACGGTATCGGAATGGGACTCGGATTCACTGCAGCTCTTACGATCCTCGGAACGATCAGAGAGCTTATCGGTGCCGGAACCGTGTTCGGATTTCAGGTTATGCCCGATGCCTACGAGCCCTTCTCGATCTTCATCATGGCTCCCGGCGCGTTCTTTGTGCTTGCGATCCTCACGGGCATCCAGAACAGATTGAAGCTGAAGAGCGCCACAAACGGTGATGCAAAAGAAGAATCAACACTTGCATGCGGCGGAAAGTGTGACGAATGCATCGGAGGTACATGCGCTGCCAACAGAGCGCTCCTCGAGCTTCAGAAAGATGATGCGAAAGCCTCACGCGGCGAGTCGGTTGCGAAGAGAATTCAGGCGTTCCCTGAGGACGCATCCGGAAAGAAAGGAGGAGAGCAGTAATGAGTACTGTTAAAGAATTTATCCTTCTTTTTGTGGGAGCTGCATTTGTAAATAACGTCGTTCTCAGTCAGTTCCTCGGAATCTGTCCTTTCCTCGGCGTTTCGAAGAGGACGAACACTGCGGTAGGAATGGGAACAGCCGTTATCTTTGTCGTAACGGCATCGTCGGCGGTAGCAAGCCTTCTGCATAACTACGTGCTTGTGCCCTCGGGCCTTGCGTATATGGACACTATCGTGTTTATCGCCGTTATCGCGGCACTTGTTCAGCTTGTAGAGATGATCCTCAAGAAATTCATCCCTTCGCTTTATAAGGCACTCGGTGTTTATCTTCCCCTTATCACGACAAACTGCTGTGTTCTCGGTGTTGCACTCATAAATGTCAGCAAAGATTATGACCTCGGTAGAAGCGTAGTGAATGCGCTCGGTACTTCGACAGGTTTCTGTGTGGCGATCATATTGCTTGCCGGAATACGCGAAAGAATTGAAGGCAACGAGATTCCCCATACCATGAAGGGATCACCCATCCTTCTTGTTACAGCAGGTCTCATGGCGATTGCTTTTTGCGGATTTGCGGGACTTATTTAAGGGGGGAAAAGAAGAATGTTTGGAACGATAGTATTGGATTTCAGCCTTGCGGGCGTTTTTACCGCTGCGGGAGTTGTGGGAGCCGCCGGTCTTATCATCGGTATCCTCCTTTGCATCGCAGCGAAAAAGCTTGCCGTAAAGACTGATGAGAGAGTTGAAAAAGTAAGAGGATGTCTGCCCGGAAGTAATTGCGGCGGATGCGGATTCACAGGTTGCGACGCATGCGCCGAAGCGATTGTTTCGGGTGCGGCTCCCGTAAATGCCTGCTCAGCCGGCGGAGATGCTGCCGCCATCGCAGAAATTCTCGGAACGGAAGCTGTAGCCAACGAAAAAAGGGTTGCATTTGTTAAGTGTTCGGGAACATGCGATAAGGTGACGTTTAAGTATGAATACAGAGGAATCTCGGACTGCCGTAAGCTCGCTCTTATTCCCGGTCACGGTGAAAAAGAATGTTCGTACGGATGTATGGGATACGGCTCCTGCGTGTCGGTTTGCAAGTTTGGAGCCATAAGCATTAAGGACGGTGTTGCGTTTGTTGATAAAGAAAAATGTGTCGGCTGCGGCGCCTGCGCCAAGGTTTGCCCCAACCACCTGATTGAGCTGCGACCCTATGAATCATGGTACGGAGTTGCATGCAGCTCTCATGAAAAAGGCAAGGCTGTTAAGGACAAGTGTCTGGCAGGATGTATCGGATGCGGTATCTGCGCAAAATTCTGCCCTATCGATGCCATCACGGTTGTGGACAATGTAGCGCACATAGATCAGTCGCTCTGCGTCGGATGCGGAACATGTAACGAAAAATGTCCTCAAAAGGTTGTAAAGATACTTTGATACAAGCTTAAAACGGAAGCTCCCGTAAAATGCTTGATTTTCGATTTGATTAACAGTATATTAGTGAAAAGGCTTTACAATTGAAGCAGACAGGTCACATCATTTTACAGTGGTTCAGAAAGGAAAGCATATGACAGACCCGAACAAAAAAGGTTTACCCGAGGATGCTGACGTTAACGAAACGGAAGGTCTCGGACAGATTGTTCTCACACTTGAAGACGACACCGAATTGGTATGCGATATCATCGCCACATTCCCTTGCACAAACGGCAATTCCTACATTGCCCTGCTCCCTGCTGACGAAGGAGAAGATTCGGACAGCGACTTCTTCCTCTACAGATACAGTGTTGATGACGAGGGTGAGATCCTGCTCGGTGACATTGATACCGATGAGGAGCTTGAAGAGGCTTCGGAAGCTTTCGATGAGCTTCTTGACGAGATGGAATATGACGAAATGTTTGATGATGAATGATTTGCCGTTCGATCAGTGTTCCGGAACGGTTTTTCGGAGGCGCTTTTGACGATGTACCGTATTTCCTCTCGGAAGAGAGTTCTTGGGATGGCATCAGGCATCATTCGCACATTATTTTAGTTCGCCTATAAAACGTGAGGGCGCTGCGGTTCTTCCGCAGTGCTCTTTTGCGTATAAGACGAAAAGATCCTTCTTTGAACGTGTGAGCGCCACATAGAACATGCGCCGTTCTTCTTCAAGGTTATCCCTGAGAAATGAATGTGCCGAGGGGACTACGCCTTCTGACGTGTCAATGATAAAGACCGTTTCGAATTCAAGTCCTTTTGCGGAATGAAAGCTCAGAAACCTGACTCCGGGTCTTTTTGAATCGGAGTTGCTGCTTTCGGCACTTCTCTTCAGTCTAATGTGTTCGCACCAGTCCGCATAGGTGGCGTGATTTCGAGAGTCTTCCTCAAGAACATCGAGAATGGGGAGCAGGTCGGTCAGGTTATTGTTACGTGACGCTGCAAGCTCTTTCAGGTAACGATCAAGTCCTATCTTCTTGCGGATGTATTTGATGCATGAAAAAGGATCGAGCCCGCTCATCATCACGAGGTCCTTTGAGAGCTCAACAAGAGCGCGTCCCGCTGCAGGCGAAAAGCCTTTTGTATCCGGAGTGAGAAGGTTGGTTCGCGTTCGAGAAAATGCACTTCGCGGGATACCGCGTTCAGGAACGTTTATGATGTTGAGCGCAGCTTCTCTCGGAATATCGCCGCGTGATGCCGTAATATATGAAAGAACAATACGACCCGGGAGTGAATCATATATATCGCTGTGAGAACCTTTCCCATCGTACGGTATGTTTTGCGATGCAAAAAGTGAAATGAGCGGACCGGGCTGGTAGTTGTTCCGGTAGAGAACTGCTATCGATGAAGGATCCGCGCCGGCTTTGATGGCCGCGGCGCATTTTTGGGCAACAAATCTGTATTCGTCGGAAGTACTGTCAAAGGCTTTTACCGTGACGCTCCCATCGGCGATCCTCGAAAAGAGTTCTTTTTTGAATCTGTTGCGATTGTTTGAGATAAGCTTTGAGGAACTCTCGACGATGCACTTCGGGCAGCGGTGGTTTTCCGGGAGCATTACAATCTGTGCCTTCGCGTGATCATCGAGAAATCGCTTCATAAGAGAAGGGTCGGCACCTCTGAAACGGTATATGGCCTGATCGTCGTCACCGACGGCGAAGATGTTTTGCTCATTGCCTTCAAGCAGTCGGATGGTCTCGTATTGAAGAAGATTGATGTCCTGGAATTCATCGATGAGTATATAGTTGAAAGAATCGCGGATTTCCGCCATGGCGCGCGGATCATTTTTCAAAAGACCGTAAGTAAGCGAGAGGATGTCGTCAAAATCAATATTGCCGGATTCTCTGAGCTTGTTGTTGTAACATGAAAGAATCTTGTTAAACTCCGCTATACCGCATGACGCGGGAGAAAAGCTTTCACGATCAAGGAACATGTTTTTAAATAGGGCAATATCTTTTGAGACCGATTCGATAACCTCTTTGTTCGGGTTGAAACCCGGAAGGCTTCTCTCGATGGCGTGCTTAACCGTTTCCCTGCGGGCTGCGTCAGTAATAAGATCTGAGGGTTCGAACGGACAATAACTTCTGAGTATTTTGAAAAAGAAAGAATGGAATGTTGCGAAGGTGACCGAAGCGCCTTGCGGACACATTTTGAAGAATCTTTCGCGCATTTCGAACGCTGCGGTACGGGTGTATGTTATAACGAGTATGCTGTGCGCGGGAATGTGTTCTTTTTCGACAAGATTTTTGACGCGCATCGTTATGACTGTCGTCTTGCCGGAACCGGGTCCGGCAAGAACGAGCATTGGTCCGTTAACATGACTACCCGCCTGCTTCTGCTCTTTTGATAAAAGCATGTAAGGCTCCTTTTTTATGTTTTCTGTCGCGTTTGCGATTTGACTTTAATCTTTGAGTGGTTATTGCCACTCTTCGAGATGCCGGCGTGGATCATTGAGTTATCGCGCTTTTGAGCTTTTCGATACCCTTCTCGATCCTCTTAAAGGATTCATCGGCACCGAGTATCCCGATGATCTCATAAGCGCCGCCGGGAGTTGTCTGCTTTCCTGAAACGGCGGTTCGCAGCGGCCACAAGGCAACTCCGTTCTTGATCTGCTTTTCCTCCACATAAGCGGTCACACATCTCTGAAGAGACTCGAGTGAAAGATCCGGGAGTGCTTTAAGTCTCGGAAGAAGATCGGTGAGGGACTCAAGAGAGTTCTCATAGGTTGTCTTCATTTTTTTATGGATGTACATCTCAACATCGTACTCGGGAAGAGCGGCAAAAAAGTCGATCATCTCGGGGATATCACACAGCGTCTCGATACGTGACTTGACAAGAAGCGCGATGGCTTTGCTGTCGAAGCCTGTACCGACAGCTTTCTCAACATAAGGTACGGCGAGCTCAAGGTACTTGACATCATCCATGGCTTTGAGGTATTCACCGTTCATCCAGCGAAGCTTGACATTGTCAAACACTGCGGGAGATTTGCTGATCCTATGATAATCAAATTCTTTTGTAATCTCTTCGAGACTTAAGATTTCGCGGTTATCGGGGCTGTTCCACCCGAGAAGCGCTACGTAGTTAAGGAGTGCCTCGGGAACAAATCCCTGCTCTATAAAGCCTTCGAGAGTTACTGTCTGTCCGCTTCTCTTTGAAAGCTTCTTGTGATCCTCGTTCGTTATAAGAGGAAGATGGATGTATGCGGGCTCTTCCCATCCGAAGGCCTTATAGAGAAGCGTGTATTTGGGTGTTGACGAAAGGTACTCGTTACCTCTGACAACGTGTGTGATGCCCATAAGGTGGTCGTCAACAACGTTCGCAAAATTATATGTCGGAAATCCGTCCGATTTGATGAGAATCTGATCGTCGAGCTCGCTGTTCTCAACAGTGATCACGCCGTAGTTCTCGTCTGAGAACGAAGTCGTTCCCGATGTCGGGATGTTCTGTCTGATAACGAAAGGCTTGCCTGACTTGAGGTTTGCATCGATCTCATCCTTTGAAAGGTGGAGGCAGTGCTTGTCATAGTGAGTGATTGCCTCGCCGTTCACGGTCGTGGTGAGTGACTCAAGGCGCTCCTTATCACAGAAGCAGTAATATGCCTCGCCTTTCTCCACAAGCTCGAGAGCATATTTCATGTACAGACCCGATTTGACACGCTCGCTCTGAACATAAGGACCGCATCCGCCATCCTTATCGGGACCCTCGTCATGAACGAGACCGACGCCTGCGAGCGTTTTGTAAATTATGTCTGTTGCACCTTCCACAAAGCGTCCTCTGTCGGTATCCTCAATCCTCAAAATGAAGTCGCCGCCCTCGTGCTTTGCAACGAGATATTCATAAAGCGCCGAGCGAAGGTTTCCCATGTGCATCTTGCCCGTGGGGCTCGGAGCGAATCTTGTTCTGATCTTTGCCATGCTATATTCCCCTCCCGAATCCTGATCGTGTCGCGAAGCGAACCGATCCTTCTAAATCGTTATTGTACCTAATTATATACACCGCTTCCCCAAAATACAACCGTATAAATCGTGATGATACAAACCCGCTGCATTCATTTTTCAATGTCTGTAAAGAAAAGTTAAAGGCAACCCGCCGCATTCGATTCTCGTAAATGAATTGCTGCGCAAGGGTAACCGATGGTACCGAAATACTGCCCGGATGTCATGTACACAGCTCACTGTATTCAGTTCTTATAAGTGAATTGGCACGTACAATTGATATAGCGCCGCTCGAAGTGTACCAAGTACATGAATGGCGGGGTACAACGATATAAACCTGAACACGCGGACTCCGTCTCCGACGGTTCAGCCGAAACTGCCGAAAGCACCTTCATGGCATTCGTACCGGTCGATATTCAACATCCATGTTTCATATCTCCCTAGCTCGGCATCCGTGCCTCGCTCACGACGGAGTTAAGCAGTTTCGTGAACCGATACGTCGACTGCGTATGCGTTTCAGGTTTATACGTTGACCCCGCTTTATTCATGTACCGGGGATACGAAGCGGCGCTGAGTTTAAAAAATACCGCTGCTTACGACCCCGAAAAATGAATGCGGAGCGAAGGGTGACCATGGTACCAAAAAACGATAGCGAGGCGACTGTGCTTCGCAAGTCACGTGTCGCTCGGGAGCACGCACATGTTCGCTTGCGTGCGGGAGAGCGCACAGATGTGACGAAGCGAAGGAAGGTAGACGAGCGTGTTTTTTCGGTACCATAGGTTACCCTTGCGCAGCAATTCATTTAAAGAAGCGAAAATGCAGCGGGTTTAAAAGTCCTTTTTGCATTGACGATTTGAAACCGTTATAATATGGGGTGTAAGTTAGCAACGAATTACGACAGGGAAAGGGAGACGCGCATGAAATACTACTTCATTGTTAACCCCGGTTCACGAACCGGTAAAGCAAAAGAACTCTGGGACGAAATGCAGAAACGTCTCGAAAAGTCAGGAACCGATTATGAAGTCTTTTATACAAAAGCACAAGGTGATGCGCGTAAAGCGGCGGAAATAATCTGCAAAAAGGATCCTGCCATGAAGCGTATTGCGGTTGTGGGCGGAGACGGAACTCTGAATGAAGTGGTGAACGGAATTCCGACGGGTTCGAAGGCGATGCTCGGAGTTGTTCCCACAGGATCGAGCAACGATTTTGCACGTGGGATCGGAAGTCCTTCCGAAACTGTGAAGGCATTCGAACGGGTCCTCGTCCCCCGTTATTTCCTTAAAATAGACACGGGAAGGACGGAATTTCCGGATGAAGGCGAGACTCGTTTTGCGGTGAGCAGCAGCATCGGTTACGATGCTCAGATATGCCATAAGGCGCTCGCTTCACGCCTTAAGAAATTCTTGAATCGCATAGGAAAGGGAAGACTCGTCTATTACATTACGGGAATCTTTCTTGTGTTCAAGTGTCCCCATACAAAAGCAGAGATCATCATAGACGGTAAAAGAAAGCTTTCCTATAAGAAGCTTATTTTTGCTTCGGCCATGAACACAAAATATGAGGGTGGCGGTATGCCTATGGGTCCCGACGCCGATCCGACGGACGGAAAGATCACCATGTGCATAGTTCACGATATTTCAAGGCTCAGACATCTATTGTATATGCCGTCCGTCATCAAGGCTAATCATGTCAATAAGCGTGGAGTGGAGCAGATAACGTGTACAAAATGTGAGATCAGGACAGATAAACCGCTATGCGTTCATACAGACGGTGAACCGGCAGGCATCAGAAGCCATGTCGTTTTCTCATGCACGGGAGATAAACTACGGGTCATGAGTTAATGCATGAAGTCAAAAAATATTAGTGTTTGTGTAGAAATATTTCTTGCTTTTATCCTTTCGGAAATATATAATTAGTCAATGCTTTGCCAGAAGAAGGTTTAACGACGCTGACCCGCTTTTGGCAAAACCTACTGCAACTTTCGGCAGACCGGTGTTTGTGACTCTGAAAGCGCAGAATATACATAAGAAAGGATGAGTGTCGTGAAGATCAGTTTTTCAACAATAGCATGTCCCGACTTCGGTTGGTCCGATATCTATTCCATGGCAAAAGACCTTGGATTCGACGGTATCGAGATCAGAGGCATCGGTGACGAGATTTCAGCCGTAAAAGCACAGCCCTTCAAAGAGGATAAGTTAGCATCAACCCTTAAGAAGCTGGCAGAGCTACGACTAGAAATCCCCTGCCTGGATACAGGGTGCTTTTTGAAAATCGAGTCGGAGCATGACAATGTCATCCGTGAAGTAACAGATTATATCAAGCTTGCGTCAAAACTTTCGACCCCTTATGTCAGGATTCTTGCCGACCAGGGTCCGGAGCCCGTGAGCGATGTTGATGATGATTATGTTGTGGGCGTTCTTAAAGAACTCGCAGCAATAGCGGAAGAGTATGAAACCGTTACGCTCCTTGTCGAGACCAACGGAGTTTACTCCGATACGATGCGCCTTAAGAGACTGCTTGACAAGACGGGCAGCCCGAAGGTTGCAGCATTGTGGGACATTCATCACCCCTACAGGTACATGGGCGAGAGTCCCGAAGAGACGATCAGGAATATCGGCTCTTACATCCGTCATGTCCATGTCAAGGATTCGGTCATGGTAAACGGCGAGCCTCAGTATAAGATCATGGGTGAAGGAGACATGCCGTTGACGGCTGTCTTTGAAGCACTCAAGGAACTTGGCTACAGCGGTTACATTTCACTGGAGTGGGTTAAGAGATGGGCGCGCAATCTTCAGGATGCGGGCATCGTTTTCCCTCAGTTCGCCCATTACATGGAGAAGTACCGCGAGGAGCGTCAGGATAAGCTTCAGGACAACAAAGCGCACACAGGCAAGTATGTATGGCCCAAGGAGCATTTCATTGACGAAACGTTCCCTGACGTTCTTGACCGCATGTGCAAGGAGTTCCCCGAACAGTACGCTTTCAGGTACACCGAGCTTGATTACACAAGAACTTATATCGAATTCCGCAACGATGTTGATACCTTTGCCCGCAGCCTTATCGCCATGGGCGTCAGAAAGGGAGATCACGTTGCGATCTGGGCTACCAACGTTCCCCAGTGGTACATAACTTTCTGGGCAACCACAAAGATCGGCGCCGTACTTGTCACCGTCAACACGGCGTACAGAGTGCACGAGATCGAGTATTTGCTCCGTCAGTCCGACACCCAGACACTTGTCATGATCGAGAACTACAAGGACATCAACTATGTGGAGATCATGAAAGAACTCTGCCCCGAACTTGACGAATGCGAGCCGGGCGCGCTTCACAGCGAGAAGCTTCCGTTCCTGCGCAACATCGTTATCGCAGGTGCCAAGCAGCACGGTTGCTACACATGGGATGAGGCGATCGGCCTTGCGGACACCGTTTCTCAGAAGGAAGTTGAATTCCGCAGACGTTTCGTCACAAAGAAC
>JAEEIH010000115.1 GCA_016281275.1 Lachnospiraceae bacterium
CGTCCCTCGTGGTCCATCTTGTGCGTAGCGCGAGACCCAGCATCACGAGCGAAGCCGAGCGAGTGATGCGTCGCACCCACCGCCCTGCGGTGGGTGGGGGATCCGTTTTCACATGGTTCACGTGAAAACGATCCCCGTCTACGCGTTTATAACAAAAAAAGAACACCGACCGGTGTTCTCTTTTTTGTTATAAGCGCGAGACGGGGATCGAACCCGCGATCTTCGCCTTGGCAAGGCGACGTACTACCACTGTACCACTCGCGCATCATTCAGTTCAGCGTGCTTTCCTCAACACGCAAGTTCGATTATACAGTCCGATTCTCGGATTGTCAACACCAAATTTTATATTTTGTATTAAAAATTTACACAATAAAAAAACACCCGAAGCATGCAACTTGCAATGTATGCTTCGGGCGTTTCATCCTACCGGTCTTTCAAACACTGACATCCACATTTCCTCCTACGGCGGGATTGACTGATCTCTCCATCGAAGAACGCATCATGTCAATAAGAGCTTGTCCGCCCTGTTCGGTAATATCGATCGTTTTTGCCAGCACGGATTCCGCAACCTGATTCTGAACCTTAACCGTGCTCATCGCAACGGAAAGATCAGAGATCGCATACGGATCCATCGCACTGATATCGATTCCTGCCATAACAAATTCTTCCTTTCTGCCGTGAAACTGTGGGCCGATATTTGCACGGCACTTTACCGTGCATTGATTATATCGGCTGTCGCATCAATAAAGCAAACGGGCATCGGTTCCTTCTTTCTCCGATGCCCTCAATCTATAACATTCATATAAGATTTATGTCTCCTTTGGACCGTACCTCCTTCTTTAATTATAGTTCCGGATTTTGATCAACTACGATCAGCTAAACATTTCCTTTGGACCGTACCTCCTTCATTAGTATAGTTCCGAGGATTGGTCGACTACGACCTGCTTATGTTTTTGTTGGACCGTACCTCCTGTAACAGATTTTTCTGTTTTCGTCTACCTTTTTGATTGGTATGACTGAATTATAATCCCGTATATTCAAATTGTCAACACCTTTTTGAAAATATATTTTATTTTACTATTATTTTTATACGAATAGTACTAATTGTATATTCAATTCATTATTCTTGTACTTTTATGTCATACATTTCATGCATTTAAAAGACACATAACCACTTGCCTCTTAACATCTCATGTAACTCAAAAACATATATAAACTATACCCCTTTACAAGCAGACGAACCGGCACTCATTCAACCATGATATGCTGTATGAACACTTGCTCACCATAGACGATCCTGGACAACATGTCTTTTACGTTTTTTGTTTTTCCGTCACGGCTGTTAACGGTGATGTTAATCTCGTAATGATCTGTCTTTCCCGCAGCAATATCTTCCACTATCTTATAAAGTCCTCCGTTTTCACCTTCGACGATATACGCTTTCTTCTTGCCGTTAAGCTCCTTTCTGAATTCATCGATATCGACAAAACCGAAGAGCCTGCAGGCCGCTTCATTACAATTGACAAGCAGGTACGCGTCGTCCTTGCTACTGTAATAGAACTGCATAACGGGACAGGGAATGTTTGAAAATGCCGCATCCATAAGAAGGCCCTGCCTTTCATAACGTTTTTCCTGAATGGTCAGCCTGGTCTCCATCGCTACCCTCTTATCGATATCCTCTACGATCGCAGTTACATAAATCCTTCCGCTGATGATGTGTGTAACGACAAATTCCGCCGAAGCCCACCTATAATCGCCGTCCGCGCACGTGTGTCTGAATCTGAGGCTTGCTTTCGTACGACCTTTTTCTCTTACTTCTACCGCCATCTCCATGATCATAGCTCTGTCATCGGGATGGAACGTATCTACTACATGCGGCAGAACCTCGCGGGCATATTCCTCAGATGTGTATCCGTAAATCCCGGGTATATAATCATTATAGAAAAGTACATGCATTTCCTCTTCCACCAGTTCAAATTCCACTATTCCTGCGGGAACCTTATTCATTATATCGGATATCCTGTTTGTCAAACGGATATTGTTCTTAACAAGCAGCATTCTTTCGGTGATATTGTCAACCATAATATAAAGAAGGTGCTTATCACCGCTTGTTTCGAGACATCTCACTCTGAAGCAGACATAAACCTCCTCGTTACCGTTTCTGAGATAAAGTACTTCGCAGCTCTTCTCTTCTCCCTCTCTCGCAGCATCCGAAAATGTCTCAAGTAGTTTTCTCCGGTCATCTTCACTCAGGCAATCAAGAATGCTGAAGCATCCTTCATTGAAATTATCACGGTCTGCCCCGATTGCATCGAAGAATTTCTCGTTGACTCGAAGCACCTCCACGTCTCTGCTTTCAAAGCCGATAATGGCAGCGCCGCCGACAAAGCTGTTGAATATGAGCGTACTCTGAACGGAAGCATTCAGGAAATCTACCGTTCCGTCAGCAGCATATGAATCATAAATCCTGATCGGAAGCTCATGCTCACGACCGGTAAGTATCTTCTCAAATTCGGAAATAGGCATCGGTCGTGCAAAATAATAGCCCTGCATGTATATACATCCGATGCTTTTGAGGTATTCGGCCTGTTCTTTTGTCTCAACACCTTCCGCAAGGACAGCAAGATTAAGCCTGTTCGACATTCTTATGACCGAACTCAAGATACTTCCGCCTCTCTCGGCATTTTTGCCGCCCTCGATAAATTTCATGTCAAGCTTGAGCATGTCAACAGTAACATCCTTAAGTGTATTAAGCGATGAATAACCACTTCCGAAGTCATCCATTTCCACACTGAAGCCCGATTCACGAAGTCTGCTGACGGTCTCGATCATCTGCGAAGGATTGTCCATGTATGCCGACTCTGTGATCTCAATGCGTAAAAGATTAGTGGGCAGATCGTATTTTCCGACAAGCTTAACAAAATGATCAACAAGCCTGAGGCTCGCGATGTCGGTTCTTGAAACATTGACAGAAACGGGAACGACCTCTCTTCCTTCGTCAAGCCACCTGCGCTGCAGCTTACATACCTCTTCCCAGACAAACTGATCGAGGTGGGTAATAAAGCCGTTCTTCTCAAAGATGGGCACAAACTTTCCGGGCATGATGATACCCTTTGCCGGATGCTTCCATCTGACAAGAGCTTCCGCCCCGTGAAGCCTGTTGGTTGTGTAATTGAACTGAGGCTGTATAAAAATGATGAACTGTCCCTCATCAAGAGCCGTGTTCATCTCATTGACTATCTGCTGGCTCTCTATAAGCTCCTGGCGCATATCCTCGCTGTAATACGCAACTCTGCTCTCGTATTTGCCCTTTATGCTCTTTAATGCAAGGAGCGCTCTGTCGCACATAAGGCTAATGTCGAGATCCCTGTTTTCAACAACATAAACGCCCATGCGCCTCGTCACATCAAAATCAAATTTCGAATCGTTTACGGGACTCGTAAGAGTATTTGCTACATTATGCCTGTTAAACACTTCCATTGGCATGCATCCGACATAATGATCGGCTTCCCAACGCCCAAAGACTGCGTTGTCAGCCTCAAAACCCTTGAACATCCTCGCCATCTCCGAAAGGCACCGATCACCTTCCGATATGCCGTAAACATCGTTTATTACCTTAAATCCGTCTATATCGATCCTGAAGATAACGAACACATCCTTCGGATTATTGTCAATTATCTCTCGGGTTCTTTTGCAAAATGAATTTCTGTTAAAAAGACCGGTTTTGGAATCATGCACCTGTTCGGAAAGGAATCTTCTGAACACAGGTACTCTGTTGTCATCACTCACAAGCTTTTGCGAGCTTCTTGAAATGATATTGCGTATTCTGTGCCTGATAAGCTGGATATTAAGAGGTTTGGTAAGTATGTCGGCGGCGCCGAGGTCAAAAGCACGCACCTGGTTCTCAATCTCATCCGCAGAAGTAACTACCACAACCGGAATCTCGCAAAGCTCCGAATCCTCAATCATGGCCTGAAGGACAGAAAAACCATCGATGATGGGCATGATAAGATCGAGAAGAACGATCGCCATATCCTTGTTTTTACGAAGGACATCAAGCGCTACCTCCCCGTTTTCAGCCATAAAGATTTCAAAATCATCATCAAATGCTTCACTTAATAATATTCTGTTGGTAAATGCATCATCAACAATCAGCATTTTGAGTTTTTCTGCGCTTTTCTCCATGAAATACCTCTTACGTTTTTATTATAAAAATCCGTTTATAATTATAATGCTATTTTGATATTTTTGCAACACATTTTATAGGTTATTGATATTTATATTTCAAATTCTCTGTTTTTCTTCATTGATATTTCGCTTTTGTGTTGAGATTATTGTTATTTCACTTTTTGTATGTTGTTTTTTTGATTGATCGTATACTGTCCGGAGCAACATATGCCATCGAAACAAATCTTGGTATCAATCCAATTGCAAGCTTGCTTGCAACAGACGGCTTTCGTTTATCGCACAAAAATACGGCTGCGAGTTTCCTCACAGCCGTCAAGCCGTCACTTATAATCCGTCATCAATAATCGTATCCGTCATCAAATCCGTAGTCATCGTCCCCGTAGTACTCATCCGAATAGTACTCTTCGGGATAGCTGTAGATGATCTCTCCGTCATCGGTCACGGTAATTACCACGTAGTCACTGTAATAATAGTCGCCATAGGCATCCGTAATGGTAAACTCATAGAAATAGTCAGCCGAAGGAAGAATTGCGAAAATGAGCTCGTCCTCTTCTTCCCACTCGTATTCATCTCCTTCGAATTCCGAATCATCGTCAAGATAATAGATCGGAACGATCACATCGCCTTGTTTGATCTTTTTGATCTCCCTCGCTGCCATACCGTTCTCACCGATTCCGTCCCATGTTCCTTCGACCTTGAGCGTTATATCGTTCTGGGTGAATCTGAGGTTTGTCCGCTTCCCGTTGACGTAAACAGGCGAAGTGTAAACAGCCGTTTCTCCGTCATCGGCATATCCTACAAGATAGGTTGCAAGAAGCTGTTCGTCCGGAAGCGAATACCACCAACCGTCAAATCCGTCATAAAACTCTCCCGTTCCAAAGTCACCGAAAACATCGGCAGTCTCCCCGAGTTCGACCCTCGTCTCATCATTGATATTGAGCATAAGGTACGCATCGACGCTCGAAGTCCATTCTCGACCGTTCTCATCAAGAATAAATCCGTAGGTCTGCCCGTCCTCGCTAATCGAAGGCTCTTCTTCAAACGTAATGAGAGAGCTCATATTTTCATCATCTTCGTTATAGTAGTCAAAATAATCATCATCAAAGTAATCGTATTCACAGTCCTCATTGCTCCAGTCACCGTCATCGGTAAAGAATACGGTATTTGAATACCCGTTGTCTGTGTAACCTGTGGCAACCATGTCCGCGATCGACATATAGTAGGGACTGATCGCAATACCCGAAAATACCTTAAGCTCCTCGGAACCCTGTATCTGAAGCGGGTAATAAACCGACAATCCCGAGGCATTTCTGTGATTTGATCCGTTCTTGTTGTATGTAATGCAATTCTTTAATGACGAAAGCACATTTCCCGGATCGGCGTAGTCGGCACAAGCATTAACGATGCCTCCGATATCGACCATGTTTGTGTAACCCTCGCTCTTATTGTTACCTCCGAAGTTCTCGACTTTGTCGATACATCTGACGATCGCACCGAGCGCATCCGAATTACTGCATGCCTCATAAAGTCGTGCGGCATAATCATTAAAATCGACAAGGAAAGCGTCGAATTTCGACAGATCCACAACAGTCATGGTGCACTCGTTTTCCTGCCCCACCTGCTTGCACTCCTCGTAGAAGCTGTCTGCGAGAGCCTTTCCGAGTGCGGCTCCGTCAGCAGACGGATTCGAAACAATAAAGTCTGAAATTGCTGTGTAGTCCCACCCGGAACCGGGTTCCGTTTCTTGCGACCCATACATGTACCTTGCATATGTAGCAAGAATATTGGCGGTTTCTACGGTTCCCATGAGGCAGCAGTCAAATCCGATAAACTCAAATTTGTCCGTCATCACGTCGTTGTACACGCTCGAAAGGGCCGAATTGATCTCACTCAGGTATAATGTGTCATTGTTAAACAGCTCATCAACACAAACGCCTGTGATGCTTCCTCCGCCATGATCCCAGAATACAAGACCCATCTTCTCGGAAGCATAATTGGTCACTCCCCATCTGAGGAATGATTCAAGAGTGGACGACTCGCCCATGTTTGTCAGCTCGACAGTATCGAGGAGTTCAATATCACCGTTTTGGACAATGTATCTCTCGGCTTTTCCGACAGCAAACATTTCATTGTACCACTCGCTTGTACCGCCGGTCTGAATGATAAACCTGACATTATCGCTTCCTGATGACTCCATCATCTGTGCCACATCGCTTGTAGCCGATCCCTGGCCGCTTTCCAGGTCTGTTCCGCAAAGATAAACGAATATGGTCCAAACGCCGTCCGAACCCATCTTTTTTGAGGCTCCGATCGCGCGGGAAACAGTGAGCTTTCCGTCTTTTCCGTTAACTTTGAGAGAAAAGCCCGACTTTTTTGAGCCTGTATTTACAGCGGCAGCGGAGCCTTCCGTATTTCCGACATCTTCCTTAGAAGCCTCTGACGTAACATCCGCATCCTTCTTTTCTTCGACTTTTACCGAAGGAGCAGCCTGTTCCGTCGGTTCATCGCTTGATGAACATGCAGATAGAATCATTGCAAATACAAGAAATAAACATAGGAAAGATTTTTTCATCATTACCCCCTAAAAACATATGCAGCGTTTATCGGTCTGCTAATCTCACTCAGTACACAATACCACTTTATATGTGACAGTGCAAACAATCATCTTTTATCCGCAACATGTACCGACAGAATCTTCTTATCTGATATACAATACCCCTCAGCCGCAGCTGGGGGGTTCTGTTTAACGTTCATAAATAGAATTATACCGATAACCGAACCGATTATTATTCTTCGTAATAATCTTCCTCGCCGTAGTATTCATCGGAATAATCTTCCATAGCGCTCTGAGCTGCCTGATTTGCTGCCATAGCAGAATCAAAATCAAAATCGCCTCTGCTGTAAACATACTCATATTCAGCATCGCCCATATCAAGTGTATATGAAAGAGTGTCTGCTTTCTCATCGTAAAGGAAAGAGAAAAGTGTATTGTCTATGGTAGCTTCGATACCGTTCGATCTGATGATTGTCTCTCCCTTGTTGACAGCTACAGCACCGTCAATGATATTTGTGATGCTGACTTCTTTCTCTGTAACATCAACTACCTTCTGAACGCCTGCTTCGATAACACCGTTTTCAGCCGCAAAATCTGCTGCAGACTTTCCGTTGATAGACTTTACATGCCACTTGCCGGCTACTTTGTTGATATCAAGACCACATGCTGTAAGGCCTAACATCATAACCGCAACAAGCATGAATACTGTTACAATACGCACTGTTCTTTTCATTTCTTTGTCCCTTTCTGTGTACATTTTCCATATTTATATGAGCTTTCAAAGCCCACATCCGATGATTATACTCTATAGGATATTCAAATGCAACCTATATTTTTATACAACTTATTTTTTTATGCTATATACATCTGTGCCGATACTGCGCCGGCACATAAGACAACCGTTAGTAACGAAAACATATGAAAAAAACGCCCTCAGGCGTTTTTTAAAATACAGAAATCGAAATCATATATATTTAAGAAGAAATTCATCCTCGGGAAGGGGCTTGTCATATACATAGCCCTGCACATGCTCGCATCCGCAATCAAGCGCGATCTGCTCCTCATCGGAGTCCTCAACGCCCTCGCATATAACATCGAAATCTATCTGCTTGCAAAGCGATATGAGCCCGCTAAGAACTTTGAGTCCCTTCGGACTCCTTGTACTGTTCTTAATAAAACTCCTATCGAATTTGACAACATCGATGGGAAGTACGGAAAGCGAATGAAGCGAACTGTAACCTGTACCGAAATCATCCATGCTCACCAGGAAACCAAACTGCTTGAGCTCGATGAGCTTGTCCGAAATGATGCCCGATTCCGAAATAAAAGCAGATTCCGTAACCTCAAATTCAATATATTTGGGAGGAATGTTGTAAGGTTTAAATACCTTAATGATATCCTCCACCATACGCGAATTGTAAAAATGTATACGTGAAAGATTAACCGACACAGTCACGGGCTCGCTACCGATCTCAAGGAGCTGCTTTATCATGCCGAACACGGACTTCATTACATAAAAGTCAAGATCAATGATCCTACCGCTACTCTCAAGTATCGGAATATATTCACCCGGAGCCATGATCCTGCCGTCCTGGCATCTGATCCTACTGAGAGCTTCGGCTCCTTCAAGCCTCTTCGTCCTAATGTTGACCTTGGGCTGGTAATAAACCAGTATGTCATTATTTTTAAGCGCTGTTTCAAAAATCGAAATGATCTCGGATGTCTTCTCTTTACCCTTATACATCTCCTCACTGAAGATGACGTAGGGCTGGGAATAATCACCCTTCATGCTTCTGCGGGCCATGTTGGCACGATCGACACACGCAACAATCTTCTCGTGGGAATCCTTAAGAATATAAACGCCGCACTGAAGGTGAAGAAGAACGGATTGGAACTGTTTTGTGTTCTCGCTGATGAATTTATCGTTATATTTTTTGAGACCATAATCAAACAGATCGGGATCCTTCGACGTTTTGTAAAGACCCAGGATGTGATCCGAATAAGGTCTGCAGGCAGTAATACAATGATAATTATCAATGACCGTGATATTTACAAGACTCTGAAGTAATTGATTACCGATCTCGTAGCCGTATATTTGATTGATGAACTTAAAATTCGAAATATCCAATGCGATGACAGCAAATTGCTCGTCATCGGAAAGCTGCTTTTCTTTAGCTTCCTCCGCTAACGCAAGGAAATCTTCATAGAAAGGCAAACCCGTGAGCTTATCATACTGTTGGATTTTGTAATTTGGCATCTAATACATCCCCTTGTGTAATAATTCACCGCTTTACCTCCCAAAGAAACCATAACACTATATTATAAATTTCGTACCCTTTTGTTATATAAGATACCACATCGCAAAAAATTATTCAATATAATTTTTCATATTTGTGAATTTCTCGTCAAAAACTATACACATGTTTTCTTTTCGTAAAATTATAGCAACAGCTTATTTTTTTGCCTTTCTTTTCATGTTTTCAAAGTCTCCGTGCAGTAATTTAAAGAGCGCTTCACCTTCGTCTTCTCCGCATCGATTTTTAAAGAATTTGTGAAGTTCATCTTTTGTGTTTGAAGTCAACAATCCTTCATGAATCTTGGACGCATATATATCAATAGTCTTAACACTGAGCATATCCTTAAGATAATCATAGATATATTGCATATCCGGACCTGCCGACACGGGCTGTTGAGTATTCTGATTTTTTTGCACTGAATCATCGTTCTTTGAAGATCTGCGTCTTCTTCGACTGCGTCCTTCTCTCTTTTCCGGGGATGCCTGAGGCTGATCCGGTGTCTCTGCACCGGTCTGCTCGTTGTCTCCTTGCTGCTTCTTGCCGTTTGGCTGTTTATTGTTTGCTTGCTTGCGATCGTCGGGTTGCTTTTGTACGCTCTCCTGTTTGGGTGTGCTTTCCCGTTTTTTGGCACTTCCCTGTGTAGCGTCATTGTTCTGTTTCTTTGCTTCCCGTTCAACCTCCTGAGAGTCTTTTCGACCGGTGATCACAGCCTTATCGACTTTCTGCTTCTGTTGTTTCGATGTGCCGTCGCCTTTTTTCTTTTTGATCGCAACGTTTCCGTTCTCGTTTCCTTTAATGGGGTGCTTAAGATCATATGCGATCGCAGAGATTATATTGTCAAATTTTCCCACACTGATAGGATAATCGGTAAAATATCTTTCACAGAAAGTAAGTGCCGACTTAAAGCCGTTATCATGGCTGATAACAGAGAAGAATCCCTGTTTGTGGCGTTCTATCATTGCCCCCAGTAAAGAAACGATCTGGAAGTCCATGGCGTTCGATCCAACGAAGTTGGTGTTGATGAATTTCACAGTCGCTTTACTGTTGTTAATGTTCTCAAGAGTGGGAATCGTAAGATTGTTGGCGTTCTCGCTGTAGAAAATGAACACCTGGTCATCCGCTTCCAAAGAAAGGACTCCTTCAAGCCCGTTGCTCCTAACATTCTCGAGATCTATAAAAAGGAATCTCATTTACCTTAGTCCTCCTGTTTTATTCTGTCCATTTGCGGATCATCCGGATTTCTTCTCTGTAGCCGTCGTCATCGCACGGTGTCTCAAGGATGAACGGCTTTCCTTTAAGCGCGGGATGACTGACAACTCTTTTAAGCGCTTCAGCGCCTATACACCCCTGCCCTATTTTTTCATGTCTGTCTTTATGAGCTGCGAGAGGGTTCTTACTGTCATTGATATGCACGGCATAAAGCCTTTCAAGACCAATAACATCATCAAAGTGTTTCAAAACACCTTCAAGGTCTCCGACTATGTCGTAGCCACCGTCCCAGACATGACATGTATCCAGGCACACACCAAGTTTTTCGGGGTTTCCGAGGATATCCATGATCCGTGCGAGTTCCTCGAATGTTTTTCCTACCTCACTGCCCTTTCCCGCCATCGTCTCCAAAAGAACGGTAGTGGAAATCCCGGGGTCGATCACTTCCCTAAGCGCCTGCGCTATAAGCCTTATTCCTTCTTCCTCTCCCTGTCCGACATGTGATCCCGGATGGAAATTATAATAATTTCCGGGTATATATTCCATTCTTTTTATATCATCGGCAAGCATATTACGCGAAAAAGTCCTGATATCATCCTTCGCGGCGCAAAGATTCATCGTGTAGGGCGCGTGTGCAACAAGCTTTCCGAAATTGTGCTCCTTCATAAGCGCGATCAGTTTTTCGGCATCCCCGGGATCAATGGCTGCCGCCGAACCGCCTCTCGGATTACGTGTAAAAAAAGCGAATGTATTTCCGCCCACATCAAGAGCTCTCTTCCCCATCGCCTCAAAACCGCCGGATGAAGAAACATGATTTCCTATAAAAATCCCCATTTTCACCTCTTATTGCAAAAAATGGTCAAAGCGCAATTTTCTCGTGATTTTCCTTCGTAAAACCGTTCACTGCGCTGTAGCCCTGTATGAACCCAATCGATGCGAAATCACAATCGTACCGGATCCATACCGCTCACCCATATCGAATGATGAAGTTTTGGTTAAATACTGTCTCCCAGGGCATTAACAAACCTGTCACGCAAAACATCATCCCTGTAATTTCCCAGATTTATATAATTGTCTTTTGAAACGAATCCTCCGGCCATTGCCGCGTGTCCACCACCGCTGCCGATTCCCTCAAGCGCTTTTCTCGCAACTTCACCTGCGTGAACGGAAGGTCTTTCGGAACGGACGGATATCTTAACCCCGTCTTCCCTCTCACTGTAGACGATCGCAATCTCAACCTCAACCAGAGAGAGGATAAAATCCGAAAGAATGGCGATAAGTGCATCGGGACACGCGAAATTGATCTTAGAAAATCCCGCAGTACCGTAAAGCTTAATATTTTCAATTGCTGCACCGTATGCCTGAAGGTCTTTGTACTCCATATTGTTGCCCTCAAGTTTAAGGAGTGTCTCCTCATCAGAATAATCGAAAAGGAATGCATATGCGGCTATGTCTTCGGCAGTCACTCCTCTGACGAACTGAAGAGTATCCATCTTAAGCCCGTAAAGCAGAGCCGTCGCCGTTTTCGTGTCGGGTTTAAGCCCAAGATCCTTAAAATATCCTGCGATGATCGTGGCGCATGCGCCGACAATTCTTTGGTCAAAATACCTGTATTCTACCTGAACAAAGGTCGGATGATGATCGATCGCGGCAATCTCCTCACCCGTTACATCTAAGATGTTGCCCGCGTTCTTTTGAGAATCCACACAGATGATATAGTCGTCATCGCGAAGATCGTTCGCAATGCTGTCATGCGAAAAGAGTTCAATTCCGAATGTTTCGATCATTTTCGTTGTGCTGAGCTTGTCAATTTTACCGACGTAGATAATGGTGGATGAAATCCCGAAATTTTCAAAGAGTTTTTGTAGTCCGTATGCCGAAGCGATCGCGTCGGGATCGGGAAAATTGTGGGTCTGTATATAGACTTGTCTGCCCTCACAGATTTTGATCAATTCTCTGACGTCCATTTTATCCTCCTCTTTGATTCTATTTGCAGTCTTACCCGACCGCAACATCGCACAATAATGATTATACCATAGCGTTTTCAATTATGAAACGAAAAAAAGCAAAGCGGCTTCACACATCCGCTTTACTTTTCAAAAGCTTATATTTTGCAGGAATGTATTCCTCAAGCTGTTCAGTTACAAAGGGCGGACACTCGGGTACATCCGCAAGCGGAAAAACAATTCCGAGCGCGTCATATTTGGGAATACACATCTTGTGAAAAGGTAACAGTTCAATGCGCTCCACACCTTTATAGCGTTCCGCGATCCCAATCAGTCTTTTTATGTTATCTTCGTTTTCCGTGATCCCCGGAACAACGACATGCCTGATCCATATCCTCACCCGTGCTTTCGACGCTTTTTCGAGAAAATTCATCACCGTAGCGAGCGATCCGTTCGAATAACGCTTATAATCGTCGTCCGTGGTGAATTTCACATCACATAATGTTATATCGGTCTTCTCAAGAAGATCGTCGAGTTTTTCTCCGCTGCAGCCGTGCCCCGATGTATCAAGGCAGGTCGAAACGCCTTCCTCATGCATTCGTTCAAAAAGCCCCGCAACAAAAGAAGCCTGTACGAGTGGTTCGCCGCCCGAAACGGTGATCCCGCCTTCCTTCCCAAAATAAGTTCTGTAGCGAAGCACCTTTTCCGCAATCCGATCGACGCTCAACAGTTCGCCGGCTTCGTTTGCCCACGTGTCCGGGTTATGGCAGTATGCGCACCTCATGGGACAGCCCTGAAGGAACACGACACATCTGATGCCGGGTCCGTCAACACCGCCCATACTCATCACGGAATGAATTCTTCCTTTTTTATCCGTTGCTTTATCGCACACTTTTCTTTCCTCGTAAAACACTCTTTTGCTGGCAAGCAAAACTCTCTTGCAGTCGATCAAAACTCTCTTGCATTTCCGGGTATCGTCTTTCAGATTCCCTCATGGAATGTTCTGCTGATAACTTCCTTCTTCTGTTCGGTTGTCAACTTGTTGAAAAGAACCGCATATCCGGAAACCCTGATCGTGAGCGTCGGATATTTTTCGGGATTTTCCATGGCATCGATCAGAAGCTGTCTGTCGAGCACATTAACATTGAGGTGGTGAGCACCTCTTGCAAAATAACCGTCAAGGATGTTCTCAAGATTGTCTCTTCTTTCTTCCCATGTGTGACCGAGTGCCGTGGGAACGATAGAAAACGTGTTGCTTATGCCGTCCTTGCAGGTCTTGTATTGAAGCTTCGATACGGAGTTGAGTGACGCAAGAGCGCCGTTCTTGTCTCTTCCGTGCATCGGATTCGCACCCGGTGCGAAGGGCTCGCCGGCACGTCTGCCGTCGGGAGTATTTCCCGTCTTCTTGCCGTACATAACGTTCGAAGTGATGGTAAGTACGGAAAGAGTATGCTCCGCATTTCTGTATGTGGGGATTTTCTTAAGTGCTTCAAGGAAAAGTTCTGTCTGTTCCACAGCGATGGAATCGACTCTGTCGTCATCGTTACCGTAGCAGGGGAATTCGCCGATTGTTTCGAAGTCTTTGATAAGACCGTTCTCGTCACGAATGGTACGCACCTTAGCGTATTTGATCGCTGAAAGCGAATCGGTGAGCACAGAAAGACCCGCAACGCCGAATGCCATGTAGCGATGAACATCTGTGTCGTGAAGAGCCATCTGTGTCTTTTCGTACGCGTATTTGTCATGCATATAATGAATCATGTTCATGGCCTTTACATATGTTGATGCAAGCCAGTCGCGGTAGAAGCTCATGCGCTCCATGACCTTGTCATAATCGAGGTACTCGTCCTCATAAACGGGCATCTCGGGTCCGATCTGCATGTCATAACGCTCATCCTTGCCTCCGTTTAGACTCATGAGAAGGAGCTTTGCGAGGTTGGCACGCGCACCGAAGAACTGCATGTCCTTGCCGAGACGCATTGCGGAAACGCAACATGCGATACCGTAGTCATCACCGTAGATCGGTCTCATAAGGTCATCGTTCTCGTACTGGATCGCGTGCGTATCGCATGAAACCTTAGCACAGAAGTCCTTAAAGCCCTTGGGCAGATCCTTCGACCAGAGTACTGTAAGGTTAGGCTCCGCGGAGGGTCCGAGTGTATAAAGAGTATTGAGTATTCTGAATGAAGTCTTCGAAACAAGAGTCGATCCGTCAAGCGCCATGCCGCCGACAGATTCCGTGATCCACATCGGATCCCCGGCGAAAAGTTCGTTGTATTCGGGCGTACGCAGGTGTCTCGCCATACGAAGCTTCATGACGAAATCGTCGATGATCTCCTGAATGCCGCTCTCTGTGTACTTTCCTTCCCTGATGTCTCTTTCGAAATATATATCAAGAAATGTCGAAACACGACCGAGACTCATTGCTGCGCCGTTCTGTTCCTTGATGGCACCGAGATACCCAAAATAAAGCCACTGAACGGCTTCCTTTGAATCTGTGGCGGGTTTACTGATATCGATCTCATAAAGAAGAGCCATGTCTTTGAGCTTACCGAGGAAGTTGATCTGCTGGTAGAGCTCTTCAAGACGTCTGATCGTCTCGGCATCACATGGATTCGATGCAAGAGCTTCTTTGTCCTTCTTCTTTTCTTCGATAAGTCTGTCGACTCCGTAAAGAGCGACTCTGCGGTAGTCGCCGATGATCCTTCCTCTGCCGTAGGCATCCGGAAGTCCTGTTATGATGCCGGCATGACGAGCCTTACGGATCTCCTCGTTATAAACGCGGAATACCCCGTCATTGTGAGTCGTTCTGTAAAGAAACTCCTCCTCAACTTTTTCCGAAAGTTCGTAGCCGTACGCCTGACATGCCTTACGTGTCATGTTGAGCCCGCCGAAGGGATTGACTCCGCGGCGGAGAGGTCTGTCGGTCTGAAGACCGACAATAAGCTCGTTCTCTTTATCGAGATATCCGGGCTTGTAATTAAGCAATGATGTAACGTGCTGTGTATCGATGTCAAGCACGCCGCCGAATCTCATCTCAAGCTCAAAAAGACCGTCAAGCTTGTGCGAGAGCTTTTTTGTCCTTTCGGTCGCTCCTTCAAGGAACGAACCGTCGCCCTCGTATGAGATGTGGTTATTGATAATGAAATCTCTGACATCGATAGTTTCCTGCCACTTTGTACCCTTAAAACCGTTCCAGGCTTCCATGATCTTTCTCCTTTTCCTTTTGTGCCAAGTCAATAATCATCGTGCCCTTCTTAAATTAAAGAAGGGCAACTTCCGAAGAAGTTGCCCAGACGGTCGGCAATAAATATACCAAGAGGTATACGATGATTCCACGTGGTGAACTCCACTTATCCGTCAGGAATCATCAATATGTTTCACAGCGTCCCTCGCATTCGCAATCCGCTCCGCTTCTTGCTCATGTTGCGGGACTGTGTTGCTGTTTCACAGCGGATCCCTCTCCGCTGTTTCACAGCGTCCCTCGCATTCGCAATCCGCTCCGCTTCTTGCTCATGCTGCGGGACTGTGTTGCTGTTTCACAGCAACATGCCGGCTCCAAAATCACATTGAAAGCAAGCTTTCATGTGATTTTTATCGCCGTCATAGCTGTGATATGTAACTACATTTTTATCACATCTTATTGATAACTGCAAGTATAGCTTCCGACTCGAACGGCTTCGTAACAAATTCGGATGCGCCGAGCTTAAGAGCGTCCACCATGTTGGTGTGCTGTCCGGCTGCCGTGACCATCACGATCCTTGCCGAACTGTCAACTTCCTTGATAGCTTTGAGAGCCTGAAGTCCGTCCATAACGGGCATCGTAATGTCAAGCGTCGTAATATCGGGTGAAAGCTCCTTAAATTTTGTAAGACCATCCATTCCGTCGATTGCTTCCCCGATCACTTCATGTCCACCTTCTTCAAGGATAGTCTTCAAAACCTTACGGGAAGTTCTCGAATCATCCACTATAAGTATCTTAGCCATAAAACGTTCCCCCTTACGTAATTATATAGAAATAGTAGAACCAAATGCGCACATGAGCATCACTTCCTGTCCGGAAATGTACACAGGCATCTTAACAAGACGATCTGCGCTAACCTTAACCAGGCCGTTTCTGTACGACGGAGGAAGCATGTCAAGCTTAAGTTTTCCTGAAATACCTGTCGCAAAAAGACCGTTTATACAGTTGATGAATTCAGCAACGGAATCAAGTGCATCGAGATCGACCTCAGGGAACTCCTCCTTGCCGAACGGTACAGCGATTGAAAGAAGCGCTTTGCCGTTTCCTCCGAAGGAGAATCCTGCTGCTCTGTCACCGCGAAGATTTTGAACGGCAGCTCCGTCAAAGCTCTCATTACGCCCCCACGAAGCGCTCCCGATGTACGCATCGCTGTCGATAAGTCTCAGGATGGTTCTGACAGCAACGCTTATGTACTCAACCTGTACGGAATCCGTTCCCTCCGGAACAAACAGAGGCACGATCCTATCCGCATCACCCGACTTTATCGAATCCATGTCTGTCGCCGTGAATCCGAGCTCCTTCTGATAGTCAAGAAATGCCTGTTCAAATGCTTCAAGTGTTAAGAATCCGTTATCCGTGATTGCCTGAGCGAAGGTAAGATACTGATTACCCTGAAGACCTAAAAGACGTCCAACCTGATCGTCTGTAAGAAATCCCTTCTCAACGGCGATGTCACCGAACCTCTTATCCATGACTGCCTGAAGCTTGTTAACCTCTGCCGCTTCCTCCGCTGTCATGAGTTTTTCCGATACTGCAATAAGACCAAGCTTAACGCGAACCTTTTTCTGAGACTCGATTGCCTGTTCAAGCTGCTCCTTACTTATCAGACCCTTTCTGACAAGATAGTTTCCAAAAAGCTGATTCACCATATGGCAGCTACTCTCCTTTCAAAACATAAAATACTTCTCAATGGACATTATACTTAACAAATCAGTCTTTGTAAAGACAATTAAGGTTGCTGCGCGAGCGGTTTTCGCGTCTTTTTTCGGGTAATTTCCACAAGATTCAGTTTGGTCATATCTACGACTTTTGTGGGCACCCTGTCGGTTCTGCAAAGCTCCCTGAGTTCCTTCATAAGAAGTTCCCTGTGCTTTTCCTGTATCATGTCGATAAAATCAACGATTATGATACCCGACAGATTTCTGAGCCTGAGCTGTTTTGCCACCTCTTTGGCGGCTTCAATGTTAATCCTGAAGAAAGTTTCCTGTTGTCCTTTTTTACCGCTGACCGCTTTCCCCGTGTTCACATCTATGACGGTACACGCCTCCGTCGGCTGTATGACGAGAAATGCGCCGCTTGCAAGCCAAACACGTTCATGCTTCGCTTCTTCTATCTTCTCCTTCAGCCTGTACAAGCCCGAAAGTCCCAGGGGCTCCTGCTGTTCGTAAAGTTCAACCTTTCCAATGTCTTCTTCCTGACCGGTCTTCATATATTCGATGATCGAGTCGCGGATTTCGGGATCGTTTGTCCTTATACGATCAATATCATTGCTGCAAAGATCCCTGATTTCCCAGATGTAAGAAGGATTTGTTCTATACAGGAGCGAAAAAGGCTTTCTGTGAACTCCTTCCCTGACAAGCCTGTCATAAGCGTCGAGAAGGTTCTCAGCCTCCGCCTTAAGCGCATCATCTTCACAGTACTGTGCGTTTGTTCTGACAATAAAGCCGCACTCTTCGCGCGCGAATGAACCGACGATCGACTTAAGTCTTGCTCTCTCGGCCGACCCCTCAACTTTTTTTGATATGCCTACAACCTTTCTCCCATGAACAAGCACAAGATACCTTCCGGTCAGGCAAAAATCCGCGGTTGCCTGAGGCGCTTTCAAGGTGCTTCCTTCTTTCGTTATTTGAACAATGATCTCATCGCCGATGCGAAGAGAACCCTCATGCCGCGTCCCCGAGCAAACGGGGTTAATTACTTCGTCAAGAGAAAGGTAACACATCCTGCCGTCTTCGATCTCAACGAAAGCGGCATTTATGTTTGCGATTATATTTTTGACTTTTCCAAGGTATATCCCCCCAAGAAGCTTGCTGCCCTCAATGTCCTCAATCTGCGCTTCAATAAGCTCGTTCCCGTCGAACAAGCTCGTGATAACCCTGTTACCGTCTTTCACGATCACCAGATCCTTCACTTCGCAACCTTTCCTTTCGATAACGTTTATGCGTCAAGCGGCAGAAATTCCGTATCTCCCTTGTACGTCTCCATCCTGTGCAGAGCATAGGCATGCCTATTGTATTCGATTCCCATTTTTTCACAAAGAGCCTGCGTTACCAAACCGGGCTTTATATTCACTGCCGAACCCGAAGCTACGCAGACAAAAAACCTTCTTCCGTTCTCAAATATATCCGCGTGTGCAAGATTATCAATCCCTTCCGCGAAAGACCTCGTAATGACCTTATTTCCCGTAAATGCAGGATCGGAAGGAGCGAGAAATTCCTCTCCCCCGGAATAAATTCTGTATATGAAAGGCTTGATGTCTGTGTCTGCCGTAGTCTTTTTTGTGCTTTTTTCAACTACTATGCTTTCCTGAGCGTAAAGCTCATGCATTGCATCCCTGAGAGCACTCTCATCCGGTACTTCTCCGTACCCGTCTTTCCATGATACCATATATTCCGCAGCCGAAACAAGAGACATAAGGCTCTGAGAGCGCGTTCCCTCGGGCGTTTCGGGAACTACGCAGCAAGAAATGAGCGCGAATCCCTCGCTTATCTGCGCGCGCATTCTGCTGAGAACATCATCCGGATCAAGCTCCTCCGTGAAATCGATCTCCATGTATTCCGCATCACTCGAAACGCCGAGAGAAAGCGGATGAGCAAATGTCATGATCTGGTGCGGCGTAAAACCTTGCGAGTACCTTACCGGCAAGTCCGCTCTTCTTATGACCTTCTGAAAATATCTCATGACATCAAGATGTCCGATAAATCTGAGTGCCCCGTATTTTGCAAATCTGATCCTGAGAGTCATGATTCCTCCTCTTTAGCAGCGGTTTTTTGCTGCCGGTTCCTTGTCTCCACGCAGACACCCGTGTTCCATTCGTTACATCCGCAAGCCGAACACCTTTGGCGGCAGTTGAGAGTGACCGTTGCATTTCGTGCCCTGTCGTATTCACGGGCAAGAAACGATTTCGAAACACCCGCATCGATAAAATCCCACGGAAGTATTTCATCGGCATTTCGCTCCCTCAAGGTATAGAAATCCATGTCAACGCCTGTCGTTTCAAGAGCGTCCAGCCATCGCTGCATATCAAAATGATCCGTCCAGGCATCAAAAAGCGCTCCGTTTTTGTACGCTTCAAGGATAACGGCTCCCACTCTCCTGTCCCCTCTGGCGAGAAGTCCTTCAAGTATCGAGGTGTTGCTGTCATGCCAGTTATATTTTATGCTCTTGGCATTGAGCTGTTCCGAAAGAGTAGCGCGCAGCAGGTTCTTTCTTCGCAAATATTCGTCGGGTGTTATCTGCGCCGCCCACTGAAAGGGAGTAAACGGCTTGGGCACAAAATACGAGGTGCTGACCGTGATCTGAACCTTCCCGTTTCTGGTAGCCTTCGGAATGTTCTCGTAGTACTCTCTGGCGATCTTATCCGCAAGGATAGGGATCCCGCAGACATCCTCGTCGCGCTCGAACGGCTGTCCGAGCATGAAATAAAGCTTAACCTTGTTCCAACCGAGTCTGAAAGCATCAAGCGCTCCCGTGAGGATCTGTTCTTCCGTAAGGCCCTTGTTTATGACATCGCGCATGTACTGCGTTCCGCCCTCCGGGGCAAACGTTATCGAACTCTTCTTAACGTCCTGCACCTTTCCCATGACATCAAGCGCAAAAGCATCGATTCTGAGTGAAGGGAGCGAAATGTTAACTTTTCTGTTGCCCATCTCGGTGATCAAAAATTCAAGAAGTTCTTTAAGCTTCGTGTAATCGCTCGAGCTTAAGGAGCTTAAGTTGATCTCCTCATAGCCCGTGTTCTTAATCATGTCAACGGCATACTGCTTTAAGAATTCGAGGCTCCTCTCTCTTATGGGTCTGTATATCATTCCTGCCTGACAGAACCTGCAGCCTCTGATACAGCCTCGCTGTATTTCGAGCGTAACACGGTCTTGGATTGCCTTAATATATGGAACGATCGGTTTTTCGGGATAATATGTGTCCGAAAGATTTGAAACAACCTGCCTTTTTATCCTTGCGGGCGCATCGCCCTTTGGTTCAAAGCGGTAGATCAGCCCGCTCTCATCATATTCCACTTCATACAGAGAAGGGACATAAAGACCCTCGATATGAGAAGCTGCCTTCAAAAAATCCTCTCTTTTTCCGCCTTCCGCCTTGATACGCTTATATGTATCAAGCATTTCGTAATAAACTGTCTCACCTTCACCGATATAAAAGATGTCAAAGAAGTCAGCTATGGGTTCGGGATTATAAACGCAGGGACCGCCGCCGATAACGATCGGCTCGTCCTCGCCCCTTTCGCTTGCCATGAGGTGAATACCCGAAAGGTCAAGCACCTGAAGCACATTTGTGTAGCACATCTCGTACTGAAGCGTTATTCCGAGAAAATCAAAGTCTTTTATGGGATCCTGACTCTCAACGGCAAAGAGTGGGATGTGTTTCTCTCTCATGATCGCATCGAGGTCCGGCCACGGCGAATAAACCCTTTCACAGTACGTATCTTCGCGCCTGTTGAACATATCGTAAAGAATCATGATGCCGAGGTGCGACATCCCGACCTCATAGACATCGGGAAAACACATGCAAAAACGTATGTCCACTTTCTCCGGATCTTTCATGACCGCGTTGATCTCATGACCGATATAACGCGCCGGCTTATCAATGCTCTCAAGTATCTCATCGCTTAACGCAAGCCTTCTCAATCTGTTACTCCTTTCTCATCTCGCGTACAAATCCGCTATAGGAAGGGCTGCGCCCTTCTGAGATGACCGTTCACTCAGCCATCTGTACGCGAGCCTTCGTCTCACTTTGGATGTGATTTCCCGTTTGCTATAGAGAGCAAGCTCTCACAGCAAACCGTCAAATCATATCCAATTGCAAGCAAGCTTGCAACAGATGGCGTTCGTTTATCGCGCAAAAACCGCCTGTCTCGTGGTTTATGTCCGCGAGTTTCGGGCGGTTGATCACAAAATCAATATCAAACGATCAATTCATCTTTTCATCGAAAAATGCTTCTACCATCGTATCGGCAAGAGCTTCATCAAGACCTTCGATCTCCTTCATAAGCTCATCCTTAACATATTCGACTTCTTTAATGTATCTTACTTCCTCGGGCTCAACCGATGCAAATTTCTCTTCCATCTCTTCTTTTTTGATGTTTGTATCGAGCCACTCCCTTACTCTCTTCTTAAGATTTTCCTCTTCTCCGACCTTGCTCTGAGCCCTTTTAGCCCTCAAAGCCGCATTGATCCCGACAAGACAGCATCCGAGCGACATAGCTCCAAGCACGATCACCGAAGGTATCGATGAGAACCACGGTATGGCATCAAGCGCACCGAGCACAAAAAGGACAATGAGAATAACCGCAAATACAAGGAACGTTACAGCGGTCTGGACCATATCCTTGCTCTCATCGCTTTTGCTGACATAGAGTTTGGCCGGCTCGGACTTTCGCTTTATTTCTTCCCTGAGCGCCTCGACTTCTTCCTCGGACAGATCATCGAGATTGATTTCTTCGCCGTCTTCACCGATGACAACTTCTTCTGCTGCGCTCTCTTCCGCTTCTGCGAGTTCTTCTTCGCTTATTGCTGCCTCTTCTTCGGGCAATTCATCAACAAGGTCACTGCCGCAATCGGCGCATTTTTCTATTCCTTCCTGATATTCGGTCTTACATTTGGGACACCAGGGCATAATAAACCTCCTCTTTGGAAGCGGTTTTTACCGTTTCCGATTCCTCGATAGATAACGATACATCATTCGATGAAGCTTTTCAAGTCCGTCAGCGCTTTTTATTCTTAACAACTTCGACCACGCACGCAAGGCTTCTGCCGTTAACAACCGCGTAAATCTTGGTCTTTCCGACTTTTCTCGCCGTGATCGTGCCGTTCGCAACATCCGCGATCGATTGATTGTCCGTATCCCACCTTACGGTGAGCGCATTCGATCCGGCTCCGTCTATCTCAAGCTTGATCTTGTTGCTTTCGTACTGTGCAAGCGTTAAGCTCGTCCTGCTCAAACCGACTACGAACACACGCACCGAGCCCTTCTTTCCGGACTTAGTCATTAGCGTTATCGAGCATGAGCCCACAGCCTTCGCCGTAATCTTTCCTGTCTTCTCGTCAACCGAAGCCACCACGGGGTTGTCGCTGCTCCATGTGTAGGACTCCGTTACGTTTGAAGGAACGATCGTGAACGGAACAGTCTTGGCTTCACCCGGGGTCATGATCACCTCTGCATCCGAGAAAATGACATTGGTGGCAAGTACGGGATTGCTTACCATGACCGTCACGTATGACTTAACCTCGGGATTGTCTCTCGCTGTCGCGATGATGGTCGTTGTACCAGCCGAAAGAGCAGAAACCTGACCGTTCTTGTTAACAACGGCTATCTTTTCGTTTTCACTTGTCCAAATGGGCTTATAGGTCGTATTCGCGGGCACGGTCGTAAATCTGATCTTTCTTGTTTCTCCGACGATCATAGTTATGAGCTGATCCTCACCGTTGATATCGATCTCATCCGTTCCGTCGATAACGGTGACCTCACACTGAGCGTATGCTCCGCTCTCATCCGTTGCCGAAGCGGTGATTATGGTCTTGCCGACCTTGACGCCGGTGATAACACCTTTTTCATTGACACGGCATATCTTCGAGTCGGCCGTGGACCATTCAATGTTCTTGTTGGTCGCACCGTCATTCACGACAACCGCTTCGAGCTTTAGTTTTCTGCCGACGCCGATCTCAGCCTCTTCCTGGAGCGTGATCGTCGTGACGTTTTCAATGACTGTCAGAATACAGTAAGCCATGAAATCACCGTCGTCCGTGACGCACCTGATAAGAGTTGTTCCGCCCTTCACACCTGTGACGGTACCGTTCTTGTCAACTGTCGCGATCTGTGTGTTGTTAGACGACCATGTAAGCGAATCGTCTGTAACGTTCTTCGGTGATACCGTTGCCTCAAGAGTCAACTTTTCGCCGACATGGATCGTTGCTTCATTAAGGTTGAGACTAACGCCTGTTACCTGCTGGATTACCTCAACAGTACAATATGTGGAAAGTCCGCCCGATGTTCTGACAAAGATAACGCAATTACCCTTTGCTTTCGCTGTGATCTTTCCGTTTTTTGAAACGGTCGCCACCTTTGTGTTTGTACTTTCAAACGTCAAGATATCCGATGCCGTAACCGGAGTGAGCGCAACCTCAAGAAGGTAATGTTCGCCCACATTCATCGTCACCGATACGATATCAAGCTTGATCTGTGTGGCAGACTGAAGTACATGCACGGTTATCATTTTAAAGATACCCGTTCCATCGGTGGATTCAACGGTAACAACCGTCGTTCCCGCATTCTTACCGGTCACATAACCGCCGCTGTCAACAGAGCAGACCTTCGAATCAAGGACATTCCACTTAAGCTTGATGTTCGAAGCATTATCGGGTGTGATGGTGTAGGTGATTCGCTGCTTTTCTCCCGCATAGATCGTAATGTCCGTTGTGTCGAGCTTAATGTCCTTAATCCCCTGTGTGACAACAAACGTACATTGATCGGTAAGACCGTTCTCGGATACTACCGTGATGACCGCGGTTCCGGGGCTCTTAAGAAGTATCTTGCCTTCTGTTTTCTTGTCGATGTCAACTACCTTTGCGTTCGATGACTTCCATGTGAGCTTCTGGTTTTCAGGAAGCGCGGGAGTACATACCGCATAAAGCTGATAGAACTTCTGCGTCTGGGGAAGCGTCACTTCGTGCTCCGAAAGCGTAAGCCCCGCAAGCTTTTTGACAACCTTGATCACCTTTGAGGCCACGATTCCGTTATCCTTATTAAGAGCGGTAATTACAACCGTTCCTTCCTTAACACCGGTGATCGTCATGGAAAGATCCGATTTCTCGGCAACCGAAGCAAGCGACTCATCGGAGCATGTCCACGTGAGAGTCGATTTACTCAGCTTCGGAGTGACATCTGCCGAGATCGTGAGATTCTCCCCGATCATAACATAATCGGTACTTGATTTAAGTGTAATGCCGCTGACCGCATCAACAACGTTGAAGCGGCATCTCGCTCTTCTTTTCGTTCCTTTTTCGGTCCATATGTAACAGTAAACACTCGCATCACCGACTCCCACTGCCGAAACCACACCGGAATTGTCCACCGTGACAACTTTATCATTCGATGATTTCCATTCGATCTTACCGGAATATTCACTCGGTGCCTCGAGCTTGAGGACAAACTTGTCCCCCTTGTAGAGTGTTTCGGACGTCGTATTGAGAGCCATTCCTTCGACAACTTCCACATCAAGTGAAAGACTTGAGCCGTCATAATTTATCGCGCCCGGCGAAGCCGCAAAAGAACCGAAGATATCCTCAATCGAAACATAGGGAGTGGCAGTGATCTTCGCCTTTCCTTTGGCAACCGCTTCGATAACGCCGTCGTCAAGTCCTACCGAAGCGAATTCTTCTTTGTTCGAAACAAAATGGAATGAATCGGCGGGCAGGTTGGAATTCTCCATTATGTCATAGGAATCAAAAGACTCGCCTTTATTATATATACTGAGTATCAGCTTGTCCGTTCCGAACGAAAGCGGAATCACAAGCTTTATCACCAGCTTGTTGATCAGTCTGTTCTGAATAAAATCATAGGTCGGGATGGATGAATTGTCGTTCTTGATAGGGATTGCACCGATCGTATAAACGCCCGCCGGAAGCTTTTTGAGTGTCACCGTACCGGTCGCTTCGCTTACATCGATCTTATCCTTGAATTCCTTTTCCTTTGTGATCTCTTTTGCGGCAAGTATCTGTTCGCCCCTGAAAAGATGCCAGTCCAGATCCGATGCATGGAAAGCGTTGGTATTGATGACCACATTGACGCTGTCCGGGATTGCCCGTGCGGTGAAATCGTATTCATAATCGGTGGTAACGCCCGTAACTATCGCTTCCGGAACGACCACTACATTAAAGGTCAGCGTGTTACCGCCCGTGTCGGTCGTGACGCTGATGCGACAAAAACCGGCCGCGTGCGCTGTGATAACACCGTCCCTGTCGACGGTACAGACGGAATTATCGGAAGACGACCAGTTGAGTGCGTATTCCGTGGATTCAAACGAACCGGCGGGAGCATTGCTCGTGACCTTTCCCGTAAGACCCGATGAGGGCAGATAATAATAATCAACGTTACGAAGTCTCCGGACGTAATGGTTACAGCCCGGGTGTGTCGATGAATTCTCCGTGTACAGCTGCAGTGTCGAATTCGGATCTTCGTTTTGCGCGGTCAAAAGACCGTATCCTACAGGCGTGCTTGAAGCTGCTTTAATGTTGTTCGCATCGTCCCACTCAAGCGGAACCTTGATAACACATGCAACGGCAACTATGGGAACACTGCTGCCCGGAGGCGTGAGTGAAACCGTAAGACCTGAATATCCGGGCGCTTTGATAGAAAGGTTGACCGTGGTGTTCATGCTGCTTCCCGTGTCGATACCTATAACGTTCGGGTTATCGGCTCTCCACTCGATGGCTGTACCCGTGGCAAGAACGATCGGAGAATTGGCATCCCTTGTCGAGAGGTATATCTGAAGGGTTCTCGCACCGTTGTCATAGTCGGAATAGTTGATCTCTTCACCGCTGAAATAGCGCTTGGCGCTCGTGACAAGACAATAAGTGTCCGTCGATTCTGTGGGAACGGTATCGGCGGCAGCCACAGGCACCGGTTCAGCTGCTCCCATCGGCAAAAGACAAAAAACAATGGCGGCAATGCATATAAAGCTTATAAGCCTCAAGAATCTCTTTTTCATAGACAATACCTCCGTTGAGACAGCGTCAATTTCCGTCCTTTATTGTTTGGGACCTGATGACACCGTTGCTTCTTTAGTACGTAATTCCCTGACTGCCACCCCCGGATAAAACCGTTTCGCACAGGTACCTCTGCGTTCAGGTCCGAATGCATTTATTGATATATATCGACAGTTTTATCCTTTGTCTTAACGGTACCCCCGCGAAGAACGTCTTGAAGCTTTATTGCTCCTTGTCCTTCTTTTCGGAATCGACATCAAGCTTTGAAAAATAATCATCGATCATTTTTCCGATCATATGCTTTTTCATATAAACGTCAAAGCTGAGCATGCTTATAAAGGTGAACATCTGCAAAAGTTCCTTGTCTTCTCCGTCATCAAGATTCTCAAAGCTTTTCTTTGATTTTCTGTATTTATGCACAACGTCTCTCGTGACATCGAAGCTCTGCTCTTGCTCTATCTTAAAGATTTCAGCATAAATCTTTTCAAAATTCACGCTGTCGTTTTCCTTGAAAAACTTCTCGGTAAGCGGGCGAAGGATACTCCTCGTGTCGCTTATCGAGAGAATGTTCTTCAGATAATACACGAAAAGGAGCAGGTACATGTGCTCTTTTGTGTACTTCTTTTTCTCGGGCGACGGCAACAATTCGTTCTTGGTATAATTATTAATCATTGTCTTGGTCAAAAGCTTGTCATCACTGTAGCGTTTTGATGTCTCAAGATGCTCGTCAAGGAAGCTTGTGACCTGATCCATGTAAAGATCTATGCCCGGAACTTCGCCCGGCTGTACATAATTGATTGATTTGAGCTTGGAAACGATGTTGCTGATATGATCAAAATTTTTGTCCACGGGTTTTCTCCTCTTAACCATGTATTGGGGTTGATCGGGCTTATAAAGAAAACCGGAGCAGGCCAACGATTAAGACCCTGCTCCGGTATATCACAGTCTCAAATGATCATGCGTCGCCGTCGATGTCGTCCTCATCAATATCATCCTCATCCTCGAGGTCGTCAAATTCAGCGATATATTTGGGATTAACCCACTTATAAACGAGATAAGCGATACCTGCTACAGCAGCTATAGAACCAATGATTGCAAGCGCGATAACGATTCCGTTGTTCTTCTTCTCTTTTCTGTGAATAAGATCGTTAAGCTTTGTCTGAGCGATAAGATCGTTCAATTTTTCGGATACCGAATCCTTAGTGAAAAATTTCATTGTAAATCCCTGCCTTTCCGTAATGTACGCACCGCGGTGCGCCTCTGTTTACAGCTTCTCCACACCGTACCGAAGAGTACGCGCACAGATTATTTTCTATTATGTTAATATAACATAACGTTCAAATCTTTTCAAGTCTGGCGAACGATGCCATGACCCTTCTCTGCCCCGACGGGAAGTCGACGGTAACCTTATAGTCATCACCGCTTTTCTCCATTTCCAAAACCTTTCCGGTGCCGAATTTGACATGCTTTACCATGTCTCCGACCTTATAATCGACCGATCCCTTGGGGGCTCCTTTATGGATGCCCATCTGCTCAAACGCACCGAGTCCACCGAGTAATCCGGACTTGCCGTCAGCTGCTGACCCAATCAATACTGTTTTTCCCGGTGCAGTTCCGGGATAAAACCTCCCGGACTTATCTGAAGCAGGCACATTTCCGCGTCTGTCGTCGTTACCGTCATGTGACGAGCGTCTGATCGACGATGCCGAAGCAGCCTCTCCGGTCACTCTGACCTTGAGAAGATGTCTCGGGATCTCCTTGACAAAACGTGAGATGGGATTAAACGATATCTGTCCTCTCACCATCCTCTGTCTTGCGGCCGTAAGTACCAGTTCCTTTTTTGCACGTGTGATGCCGACATAGCAGAGACGTCTTTCCTCTTCGATCTCCGCCTCGGGATCGATTTCGTTGTTAATGGACATATAACTCGGGAAAAGACCGTCCTCCATCCCCGCCATAAAGACGTAAGGAAATTCAAGACCTTTTGCGCTGTGAAGCGTCATGAGAACAACACAGTTCGTATCCTCTGTGTAGCTGTCTATATCTGCGACGAGCGAAACCTCGTCGAGAAACGCTTCAAGAGTGGGATGCTCCCCTTTATCAAGAGTCTCCTCCTCATAAGCCGTGAGTTTTGAGATCAGTTCGCTGATATTGTCGGCGCGGTCCTGCACTTTTATGTCATCATCCTCTTCCTGCCCGAGGTATTCCATATACCCCGTCTGCTCAATGATTTCATCGATCAGATCATGAAGTCCGTCCTCCGAATCGATCCTGCTCTTCATGACCTCAACAAAAGCCACAAAACTCTCAATCCTTGAAACTGCTCTTTCAATGCCGGGAATGTTCTGCGCATGGAGCAGTGCATCATAAAACGAGATTCCTTTTTGAGTGCTGTACTCCTCAACCTTGTCGATAGTGGCAAGCCCGATTCCTCTCTTCGGAACGTTTATGATCCTTTTTATCGCAACGCTGTCACGTCCGCTCGCTATGGTTCGCAGATATGCGAGAATGTCCTTTATTTCTTTACGCTGGTAGAAGTTCAGACCTCCAATGATCCTGTAAGGGATATTCATCGCGATAAAACGTTCCTCGAAAGAACGGCTCTGCGCATTTGTCCTGTATAGGATCGCATAATCCGAAAACGATCTTCCGTTGTCGATTCCGGTTTTGATCTCATCTGCAACAACGCCGGCCTCATCCCTGTCGCTTTCACATTTGATCAGTCTTACCGTGTCACCGACACCGTTATCGGTCCAAAGCTTCTTTTCCTTACGGGCAACATTATTACGGATTACTTCATTGGCCACATCGAGGATACTGTCGGTCGATCTGTAATTCTGCTCAAGCCTTATGACTTTTGCATCAGGATAATTCTTTTCAAAGTCAAGGATGTTACGGATATTCGCCCCTCTGAATTTATATATGGACTGGTCATCGTCACCCACAACGCAAAGATTCTTTGAATATCCTCCGTTTTCGAGAGGATGGCATGCCAAAAGACGGACAAGCTCAAACTGAGCGGTGTTCGTATCCTGATATTCGTCGACCATTATATAAGCGAATCTCTCGCGATAGTACGAAAGTGCCGATTCACTTGTCTTAAAAAGCTCAACCGTCTTCATGATAAGATCGTCAAAGTCAAGCGCATTGTTTTGTGCAAGCCTTTTCTGGTACTCACGATAGCATGCCGAAAAGACCTTGTAAGGCGGATCTCCGGGTGACCTCTTTTCAAACTGATCGGGAGAAACTAGCTCATCCTTGGCTGACGAAATGACTTTAAGGATATTCCCCTCCTTAAATTTCTTGGTGTCCACCTGAAGGAAACGGCAAACATCCTTCATAAGGGTCTTCTGATCGTCTGTGTCATAGATAGTGAAATCACGCCCGTAACCGATAAGATCGATAAACCTTCTGAGGATCTTAACACATGAAGAATGGAAGGTGCTGACCCAGATGTTCTCTGCCCCGGGTCCTACGATCGAGGATATACGTTCCTTCATCTCTCCGGCCGCCTTGTTTGTAAATGTCAGGGCCATAATCTGATAAGGGCTGACACCGCATTCCTCTATAAGATAGGCTGTTCTGTACGTAAGGACCCGAGTTTTGCCGCTCCCCGCTCCCGCGAGGATCAGCATCGGGCCCTCAGTACATGTAACCGCCTCAAATTGAACATCATTTAGCTGACGGAATTTTTCGTTCATTTATCTTTTTCTTTCAAAATTACTTTGTTTTGTTCACGCGCTTTTCTTTCTCCCGAGAACAAGGTTCACGATGATACCGAGAATAAGCGCTGTAGCCACGTTTGTGATGATGATACCGCCAAAATCAAGAGCAAGTCCGCCGATACCCGAAACAAGGATAACCGAAACCGTGAAGAGATTTCTGTTGTCATCAAGATCGACATTCTTGATCATCTTAAGACCGCTGACAGCGATAAATCCGTAAAGTGCCATACATACTCCGCCCCAAACACAGCTCGGGATGGTATTGAAGAAACCTACGAAGAATGACAGGAACGAAATCACGAGTGCTAGACAAGCTGCCGTCATGATCGAGACTACAGAAGCGTTTCCCGTGATGGCAACACATGCAATTGACTCGCCGTATGTGGTGTTGGGGCAGCCGCCGAAAAATGCGCCTGCGATCGAGCCTACGCCGTCACCGAGAAGTGTCTTGTCAAGACCGGGATTCTTAAGGAGATCCTTTTCAATGATCGAAGACATGTTTCTGTGATCTGCAAGGTGCTCCGCAAATACAACGAATCCGACGGGGATGTACGCAAGCGCAATCGTTCCGAAGTACGAAAGGCTCATATCACCGAATCCGCCGAAGGCTTTAATAAAGGTAAAGTCGGGAACCGTGAAGAAGCTTTCTGCCGTAACTCCGTTTGCGAAAAGATTTGTAAGACCCGAGAAATCGATAACCTTGATCGCGTCACAGCCTGTCGCTATTCCGATAAATGTAAGAACGGCCGCGAATACATAGCCGCAGAGAATACCTATGATGAAGGATATAAGCTTCGGGGTCTTTTTGCCGAAAACAGCAGCAAACATTGTGGCAAAAAGTGTAACAAGTCCGCAGAGAACAGCGATGAGAGTATGTCCTCCCGCAGGAGCGCTCTGAAGCTGCCCTACCGCACTGCCGGAAAGACCGAGTCCGATGATCGCAACCGTGGGTCCGATAACCGCTGCAGGCATAAGCTTGCTGATCCACTCAACACCTGCAACCTTAACGATCGCCGAAAGTATCACATAAACGAGTCCTGCAAGAACGGCGCCGATAAGGATACCTGCGTATCCGAGGCTCACGCTCGTAGCTCCCGCAAAAGCCGCGATCATTGAAGGAATGAACGAGAAAGATGACCCGAGGAAAATAGGGCTCTTTTTCCTTGTGAAGAGGACGTAAACAAGCGTACCGATACCTGCACCGAAAAGAGCCGCAGCAGGGCTCATGGCATTCGAACCGACAAGCTGGACATCAAGACCCAGTTTGTTGACTTCCGCCGTTACATTAAGCGGTACCACAAGAGTTGCAGCCATGATTGCCAAAAGCTGCTGGATTGCGAAGACAATGACTTTCGAGAAAGCCGGCTTGTCATCAACCTGGTAAATCATTTTCATAAAACAAACCCCTCCTGAAATATGTTTTTAATAATCGGGTCCTTCATCGGTTCCCGTATTATTCGTTAAATAAACCGGAATACATATAAAGCAGTCAAATCCGGAACATATTTATGTCGCATCCGATCAAAAAAACGGCTACAGCGAGCTTTTTGATCAAGCCTTTTCAAGTGCCTGCTTAAGATCTTCGATGATCTCATCGGGATCCTCGAGTCCGACGGAAAACCTGATGAGGTCGGGATTGATGCCCGCTTCTCTGAGTTGCTCGTCCGTGAGCTGACGATGTGTATGGCTCGCGGGATGAAGAACACCCGACTTTGCATCGGCAACATGTGTATCGATGAACACAAGCTTAAGGTTATCCATAAATCTGATGGAAGCGTCTCTTCCACCCTTGATGCCAAACGCCATAACGCCGCATGTTCCGTTCGGACAATATTTCCGTGCAAGCGGGTAGTTCTTGTCGCTCTCAAGTCCGGGGTAATTGATCCATGCAACCTTCTCGTGCTTTTCAAGGAACTGTGCGATCTTAAGAGCACTCTCACAGTGACGCTTCATCCTGAGCGCAAGAGATTCTATGCTGACATTAAGGTAAAATGCATGCTGGGGTGACTGGATCGCGCCGAAATCACGCATAAGCTGCGCGGTTGCCTTTGTGATATATGCACCCTTACCGAACTTGGTCGCATAAGTGATCCCATGATAGCTCTCATCGGGAGTGCAAAGTCCGGGGAACTTCTCCGCATGCGCCATCCAGTCAAAATTACCGCTGTCGATGATAGCACCGCCGACACAAACGGAATGACCGTCAAGATATTTGGTTGTAGAATGTGTTACGATATCGCATCCGAACTTGAATGGATTGCAGTTGATGGGTGTGGCAAAAGTATTGTCCATGATGAGCGGCACACCGTGCTTGTGAGCAACCTTTGCAAACTTCTCGATGTCAAAGATATTGACCGTAGGGTTGGTGATCGTCTCACCGAACACACACTTTGTGTTGGGTCTGAACACCTTATCGAGCTCTTCCTCTGTAATCTCATTGTCAACAAACGTAACCTCAATGCCCATCTTCTTCATCGTAACACCGAAGAGGTTGTATGTTCCGCCATAGATTGATGACGAAGCGATAAAGTGGTCGCCGTTCTCACAGATGTTGAATACCGCGAAGAAATTGGCTGCCTGCCCCGATGATGTGAGCATACCGGCAAATCCGCCTTCAAGCTCGGTAAGCTTGGCTGCGACATGATCATTGGTGGGATTCTGAAGTCTTGTGTAAAAGTATCCGCTTGCTTCAAGGTCAAAAAGCCGACCCATTGCATCGCTTGTGTCATATTTAAATGTGGTGCTCTGTACTATCGGCACCTGACGTGACTCGCCCTGACCGGGTGTCCAACCCGCAAGAATACAATTGGTTTCTTTTGAATATCCGTTCATTTTTTTTTCGACCATTCCCCATGGTCATCCTTTCTTTTTATATTTTTGATGTTCTCTTCATAATTTGATTTGGTGATCTTTGCCCGGTAATTGTGTGTTTCCGGTCCGACCAAAATGGTCCACCCAACCCCCGTCCCCATGGGACCATGCGAGATCAGCAAGTTCCGAATTTATAAGTCGTAACGCTCTTAAATTCCTCCCCGGCTTTAAGTATCGGTTGAGGGAATTCGGGATGATTGACGGCATCGGGATAAAACTGGGTCTCAAGACAGACCGCGTCACGCTTTTTATAAGTAACGCCCTGTTTTCCCTTCTGTGTCTTGATAAAGTTGCCCGCATAAAACTGAACGCCGGGAAGATCCGTGTATACAGTCACCGAGCGACCGCTTTTTTCATCGACAAGAAGTGCCGTAAATCCGTATTCACCCACCTTTTTGTCAATGACATAATTGATGTCATAGCCACCGCCGATTTCAAGCTGGTCATCGTTATTGTCTATTCTGTCTGCGATGGTTGTAAGCTCGGAAAAATCGAAAGGTGTACCGGCAAGCTTTAAGAACTCACCTGTCGGAATGCTTCCGTCCCTGACCTTGGTAAGCTCCACCGAATTGAGCTGCAGCTTGCAATGCATCGCACTTCCCGATGCATGACCGCTGAGGTTGAAATAACTGTGGTTTGTGGGATTAAATACAGTATCCTTGTCGGAACGACCGTTATATGTGAGAACCAGCTCGTTGTCATCGGTAAGCGTGTATGTGACACTCATTTCAAGGTTTCCGGGGAATCCCTGGTCTTTGTCGGCGCTTGAAAGCGAGAAGCATACACTGTCCTCTCCCTTTATCTGCGCTTTGAAAAAGCGTTTGTTATAGCCGTTGTCAAACGAACTGTGGAGATTGTTCGGACCGTCATTCACCTCAAGCTCGAAGGTCTCACCGTTAAGAGTGAATTTCGAATCGGCGATGCGGTTCGCATTTCTTCCGATAGTACTTCCGAAATACGAAGGATTATCACTATATCCCAGCACATCGTCAAATCCGAGCACAACGTCATCGGACTTTCCGTTTCTGTCGGGAACGAAGAGTCGCACAAGATTTGCGCCGAAATCGGTGATCTCGGCTGTTAAACCGTTTTTATTTGTGATGGTGTAAAGGGATGCTTTCGATCCATCCTTAAGACTTCCGAATTCAGAAATTGAAACAGACATTTTTATCCTCCTCTTTAGATGCGGGATACCCGCATCTGTTTCCTCGCCCAAAACTTGACCATGTACCAAGTTCCTCTTTAGAAGCGGTTATTTAACCGCTTCTGTTTCCTCGCCCCCGCAATTCCCGAAGGGAATGCAGCGGACCTTTAGGTCCAAAACTTGACCGTGTACCAAGCTTTCCACTCTGATTGATTATACATTTCTTCCCTGTGGCTTGCAATAAATCACGGAAAAAAAGTATGCTTGTGTTTGAACAGACTTCATCGCTCGAAAATATCAACGATGTTCATCTGGATCTCTCTTTCACCGTTAAAATCATTAACGAACGGTCTGTACGCGAGTGTAAGTTTTATGTTATTGCTTCTCCCGCAAAGCGCTTTGGCCACTTCATCTTTTCCGAACATCCGCTCAAGCTGTTCAATCGTTTCCGACGCTCTGAAAAAAATCTTTGCCGTGAGAATTCTACCGGTCGGAGTTTTCAGCTTGAAGAGAAGATTGTTTCTCTCTCTTCCCATGTAACTGAGCGAAATGAGATCAAGGTCTCTTTCTGCAAAGAGCGGTCTCGGGTTTGGCGGTCCGTACGGTTCCATCTTTGCGATCCATTCGATCATGTTTTCCGTCAGCATTTCGCACGCAAGCTCAGCGTCAAGCCTCAGGACAGGTATCATGTCATCCACCGAAAGAGCGCACTCCCTGTTGATTCTCTCCCTGAAGGCCTCCAGATTCTCTTCCTTTAACGAAAGACCCGCGGCAAGAGCATGTCCTCCGTACTTTTCGAGCAGATCCTTACATGACGAAAGAGCCTCGAAAAGATTGTATCCTTCGACCCCACGCGCAGAACCCTTTAGCAGCTCCCCCGAACGTGTCAGAACAATCGCGGGTCTGTTGTAGGCTTCCTTTAACTGACCGGCCACGATTCCGACGATACTCTCATGAACATCCTCCATGAACACAACGAGCACCTTCCTGTCGTCGGTCGGATCTCCGATGATCAGCTTTGCCCTCTCCTGACCCTCTTGGGTTTTTGCTTTGCGGTCATCGTTCATCTCACTGCACAGAACCGCAAGTTTCTCCGCTTCCGCATCACTTTTTGCCATAAGGAGCGATAAAGCGGTCATCGCGTCGTCAACTCTTCCCGCTGCATTTATGCAGGGTCCCAGATAATACCCGATCGTATATTCGTCAAGCTTGTCGTCCGCTATCTGCTTGACCTCTTTAAGCGCTTTCAGTCCCGGATTTTTTGTTTTGCGAAGAACATCCATCCCGAGTGAAGCTATCGTCCTGTTTTCATCGCTGAGCGGAACGACATCGCAGACAGTCGCCATACACATGAATTCAAAATAGTCGGTACTTTTTATGCCTTTACCCGTCTTTCTGCCGAGTGCTTCAACAAGCTTTGCCGCAACAACAGCGCCGCATATATCCCTGCAGGGATACATGCAGTCCTTCCGCTTCGGATCCACGACCGCATCTGCCGGAACCAACGTTTCACCAACCTCATGATGATCCGTTACAACGATCGTGATTCCAAGTTCACGAGCCTTTTTCACAGCCTCAAGTGCCGCTATTCCGTTATCGCATGTGACGATCAGTCCGATTCCGTCAGAAAAAGCCTCATTAACTATTCCGGTGTTGATCCCGTAGCCGTCCCGCACTCGGTGCGGCAAATACACATCGGCTGTTGCTCCGAGCTTAATAAGTCCGTCCTGCAGGATATATGCGGCCATAACACCGTCAACATCATAATCACCAACAACCCTGATGCGTGTATTGCCGGAGATCGCGTCGATGATGATATCGCACGCCTTGTCCATATCCTTCAACAGAAAGGGGTCGTAAAGATCCTCTTCTTTAGGAAAAAGGAAGCGTCTTACAGCTTCCTTTTCACAAACATCTCTATTGACGAGCAGGCGGGCCACCACCTCGGGACACCCGAATTCGGTGCAGATAGCGGCCTCGTCGCCCTTTTTGTTAAAAATGGTCCATTTGGTCTTCTTCATTAAACTTCCTTCTTAAACTTTCTCTGAAGTGTGTACCAAAGTCCGCCCGTCAGGCATACGGATGAGAATGTACCCGCAATGATGCCGACGATGAGCGGGATGGCAAATTCCTTGACGGATGTTGCGCCCATGATCGCAAGGAAAAGAACCGCAATGAACGTTGTGAGCGAAGTATTAATGCTTCGACTGAAGGTCTGGGTAATACTCTTGTTAACGATCTCACCGTAGGTGAAGCGGTTGTGGTTCTCCGCAATGTTCTCTCTGATACGGTCAAAGATAACGATCGTTGCATTGATGGAATAACCGACTATCGTAAGCAGGCACGCAATGAATGTATTTCCGACCGTTATTCCCGCCGAATCGATCGCGTAAAGAGCGACAACGATCAGCACGTCATGGATAAGCGCAACAACCGCAGCAACCGCGAAATTGATGTTGCGGAATCTGATCCAGATGTAGATAAGCATACAGATCGTGGCAACTATGACGGCAACAAGAGCATCTCTCTTCATTTCACTGCTGACTGTAGAACCTACGGAAGTTGTTGTAAGATTCTCGTCAGTAACACCGAATGTGTCCTCAAATGCCTTGGTAAGAAGCGCTCTGTTCTCAGGAGAGAGTTCTTTCGTCTTAACAGTGATCATATTCTCACTTTCGACAGTCGAAAGCTCTGCTTTCTCATTGATCGTGTCAAGAACGAGCTTTTCAATCTTGCTCTGGGCATCGGCAGGGATTCCGTCGTCAAATGTAATCGATGTGGCGGTACCGCCCGCGAAATCAAGACCGTAGTTGAAGGGTGCGTCATATTTTGCAAAATTCATACAAATTCCGACAACACCGACCACGATACATGCTGCGGAAACGCAAAGGAATTTGGGGAAATGCTTAACAAAAGGCTTTGCGGGCTTCTCATGCTTTGATCCGTAGAGCTTGATGCTGTCAAGACCGATCTCAAAGAAGCCGTTAAGGATGAACTTGGTAACAAGAAGCGCGGTGATCATTGAAAGAACAACACCGATTCCGAGTGTCTGCGCAAAGCCGACTACCGTTCCGGAACCAAGCGCGAAAAGCACGATCGCAGCGATGATGGTGGTAACATTACCGTCAACGATGGCAGAAAGAGCCTTGTGGAATCCGACCTTGATGGCTGACCTTACGGTCTTGCCTGTACCGATCTCCTCACGGATACGTGTGAAGATGATGACATTCGCATCAACAGCCATACCGACCGAAAGAATGATACCGGCAATACCGGGCAATGTGAGCGTTACATTGAACACATTCAGACAGATGATCATGAGCTCGATATAGAACAAAAGCGCAAGTGCGGATGCAAGTCCGGGAATCCTGTAGAACGCGATCATAAATATTATGATAAGCACGAAGCCGATAAGCCCGGCGATAAGGCTTGTGGTAAGCGCATCAAGACCGAGCTTGGCGCTTTCAACGTAGTAACGAAGCACGGAAAGCTCAAGAGGAAGAGCGCCGATTCTGATCGTCGAAGCAAGGATATTTGCTTCGTCGTAATCTCTCTGACCCGAAATCGTTGCAACGCCGTCGCTGATGACTGCCGCAACCTGAGGCGCGCTGATGACTTCATTGTCATAAACGATAGCGATGATACTGTTCAACGAACCCGAACCGTAGTAGCCGTAGCAATAACTTGTGGCAGCTGCGAACTTGCTTCTTCCGGAATCGTTAAGATTGAGCTTTACAATATTCTCGGTCACGCCAAGCTTGTCGGTGATGATATCTGCCGATGCGCCGGCGATATCCGATCCGTCGATAACAACGTCTCCGTCAGCCATGATCTCCTCAAGGCTTCTTGCAAGAGTAGTCTTAGTCTCGAGACTTATGGGATCCTGAGTGTATTCGATGTTGGCAACACCCTTGTCACTCTTTCCGTAAATAAAATAGATGTTTCCTGCGTCACCGAGCTGTTCAAGAACTTCGTCGGCATCGGTGATATCGGGGATCGCTACCGTGATCCTGCGGTCACCTTCAGGATAAACCTGAGCCTCCGTACTGAACGCTTCAGCACGTCTCTGCATCTTATAAACCGTGTCACTAAGCTCATCGGCCGTAGGGTCTTCCTTCACTGTTTCATAAGTGATGCTGACACCTCCGGCAAGGTCGAGACCGAGCTTTACGTCTCTCGCGGACATGGCATTGTCCTTGTTGACACCTACAATCGCAACAACGCCAAGCAGTGCTATTACTGCAAGTGTCACGAGAAGTTTGATGTACCCTTTACCTTTCATGGTAATCCTCCAAAAAAATAACTATAATCTTCCCGGTCCTAAAAGACCTCACATCGTGAGATTTTAACACAGCTGTCCAAAAAGGTAAAGAATTATCGATTTTAATTTTTTTAATAGAGATTTTATAATTTCTTAATTGTATATGGACATCATATGTGATATTATCTTACATGGTTTTCAAAACCACATCACTCGGTTTGTTTTATCACACTCATATAAAACCCGATTGACAGAATTATATGAAACACGGAGGCTACTAAGTGAGAGATTACATTATTTCCACAGATTCCACTGCAGATCTTCCCGAAGATTACGTTAAACAGCACAATATTTCGATTCATCCGCTCTATTACGTTCTTGACGATTTCCAGTACGGCGGTGACAGGAACATTCCGATAAAGGATTTTTACAACAGAGTGCGCGACGGCGCAGTAGCGACAACCTGCGCTTCGAACCCCGATGTCGTTTCTTCATTGTTTACCCAAGATGTAGAAGCAGGCTTTGATGTTCTTCACATAGGATTTTCTTCCGCTCTCTCTTCTTCGTGCAACAATGCCATGGTTGTATCCCATGAAGTAATGGACGCTCACCCCGAGGCAAAGATCAAGGTGATCGATTCCCTCGCAGCTTCTCTTGGGCAGGGTCTCCTCGTTCATTACGCGGTAAAGCTCAAGGAAGAAGGAAAAAGTCTTGACGAGGTGGCTGAATGGGTTGAAAACAACAAGCTTCACATCTGCCATCAATTTACCGTCGAAGACCTTAAATACCTTTACAGAGGAGGACGCATTTCAAGGTCAGTCGCAATTTTCGGAACTCTCATCAACGTAAAGCCCGTTCTTCACGTTGATAACGAAGGTCGCCTTGTTCCCATGAGTAATGTAAGAGGCCGTAAAAAATCTCTCAATACTCTCGTTGCAAACATGGCTGCCCAGATCGGCGATTATAAAAATGATATTGTTTTCATCGGACACGGTGATTCGCTTGAAGATGCGGAATATGTACGTGACAAGGTAAAAGAACAGTTCGGTATCGATTCCTTTATCGTCAATTATATTTCCCCCACCATCGGCGCGCACTCGGGTCCCGGAACGATAGCCCTTTTCCATCTCGGTGAATCGAGAATGATCAACGCTTAATGTCCACATTCGGTGTTACAATATTTTTACCCCTAAAAGGAAAGCTGACGACTCCCTCTGTCAGCTTTTCTTTTTATGTTTTTTCCCTGATACGGGCGTTTCTGACACATACAAAATCGTGGTTTCCCGTAAGAGATGCGCCCACCCTGCAGACCATGTACACAAGCACGGACATTTCAGACCCCGCCTTGAATTCGATAATTCCCGTTTCATCGGGAAGAAATAAAGTATGTTCGCTTTGCCCCCAAAAACCGTCCTCCCCGCCGTTAACGACCTCCGTGACGATCCTTGCCGCTTCATCTCCACCGGCACATCCGGTGAAAATTCTCCACGGTCCGCCCCGTCCGGTCGATCTGATGAGCATTCTTCCCTTTCCGTCCGAAACCGAAAAAGCCGCCGTCATACGCGCAAGCTCTTTTTTGTATAGATCTGAGTTTTTTCCGAGCGCCGCCGCCAGCGAGTCAATAAAAACACCTTCTATATACTCCGCGTTTTCGGGACCGATCTCATTATCCCACGCAAATATACCCAGATATGCACATGCATCGTCAACAGCGATTTCAACGGCATCCGAAAAATCGGCGTAATATCTCATGACCGATCTGCTCTCTTTAACGGAAAGCCTTCCCACCACAAGAACAGCTGCCAGGACAATAATAAATGTTCCCGTGAATATATCAGTTCTCATTATGTTCCTTTCAGGGGCTTCCCGAGACGTTAACCCTTGCCCTCATAAAACCGCAGACCGGCCACCGATCATAAGCCGAGATTTTTCCGTCTCAATCCGTTTACGGTGCCACGACAGAAAAAACTCCGTTCTCCGCAGGTAAGCTCGATCGTAATCTCATCACCTATGTTGAATTCACAGCTTTTTTTGCTCATGACCTCTTCACGTATCCGATCGTTCCCGATGTATACCGGATGCGTATCTCCTTTCTTCATGTGAAGACAGCTTATATTTACCCCAAACGCCTTCCCCGCATGCGGAAGCGAATTGACAAAGGATGTATATCCCGCCTGTGACACCTCTCCCATCCTGCACACAGTATGGAGAAACGATCTTGTTCTGATCCCGGCATCATCAAAAGCGATCCTTTCGGAATCCGTCACTGCTACAGCAGCAAAACCCGCAACAAAGATCACAAGGAAAATAAGAAATCTTGTAAATCCGTCTCTCACTTATTTTCCTCCGGTACATCCGTCAAAAGCCTTTCAAAGCGGTTCTGCCTGTAGACCTGTCCGATGAGCTTTTCTCTTTGCGCGGAAGCGAACAATAGTACCGATACCGCTGCGACGAACAGCACGCCCGCCACAGCCGAAACGATCATTTCCTTTATAGTCTTCATTTTCCCCCTGACGGCATTTTATGCACGTTTTCCCTGCCAATCCCTTACCAAAAGCGAACCCGTGTCGATCACATTCTTCCCATCCGACGTCCCATGCTTATTCCGGCGGCATGTCTTTTCAGCGTTCCTTCATACCTTCCGGACAATCGCGAAAAGACCGAAGGTGACACGATTTCTGCTCTGACGGTCACTGTGTCTCCTTCCGAAAGAAGTATCGTTTCACCGCGTCCGAGCATGCTTCGTACCTGCGAATCGTTAATATCCGCGTAATACGAACCGCCTCCCGGAACAATGTGTCTTATACCGACGGTTATTTCAACGTCATATATGTCCGGTTCACAGGCAAGCCCACAGATAAGCTTTTCAAGCCTTTCATCACTGATCGCCCCTGAAGCGACCGTCCCGTCGACAAACGATGCCACACATGCTTCGGCTCTTGTAAGGGACTCCTCACAAATGTCATCGGATCTTACCGCAACCGGGAACACCGTGATCATAAGGATTGCAAAGAGTCCCGTCACATATTTCAAAAGATTCATGTTATTGCTGAGAGAATGTAATATTGACAACCATTCCGTTCTGATTCTTATAAACCTTGCCTACAAAAGTTGCCGATGGATTGATATAGTCGTCATCCGCAGGTGAACAATTCTTGGCATCATACGGCGAAGTTCTTGAGCCTTCCACTCTCTTTGTGATCGTCGTCATGTCATATGAAGAAGCTTCATGACCGGCACCCGCATATGTTGTTCCGCCCGCTGCAGCAGACTTCTGGTTGAGCTTTGTCGATACCGTAACCGAGATCACATCGCTCCTGGTCATTTTGTCGATGACATCCCTTACCTTTTCACCCGAAACATAAAGTCCGTCATAAAGCGTGGCGCTAATCTCCGAGTAGTCGCTCATAAGCTCCGAATACTGCGTATTGCCGTCATTTATGGTTCCTTTTGCCTTTGTTACCATGTAAAGCGCGATGGCGCTGAGAATCAGAGCGATAATAACAACCACCGCAAGTATCAGCCCCTTAACACTTATCTCAATCCTGTTTCTTCTTATCATACGATCTTCCTTTCTTCTTTAAATCGGTTTTACCGCCGTCTATTCCCGCCCATGTTTAAAAAAACGCTCGCTCAGGCCGGGCACTGCTAAAATGCGGCAGGCTCTTTTTTCCGATTATGTTTTATTCCTGTGACACGCATGTAAAGGATACATGCGTAATGATCCCGTTCTCATTAGAGGTCACAAATCCGAGATAATCCGCCGCCGGATCGATCGCAAGAGGATCCGTTCCTATTCCCGAGCTTCTCACGGCAGCCTCCATTTCTGCTTTGCTGGTGACCTCGAAGGATATTCCCGACAAAGACGTTACCTGCATGACGAACGGAGCGTCATCGACGGCGGAATAAAAAAATTTCTTTCCAAAATTGAGAACGTCCGCTCCACTCACCCTGACACCGTCATACATCATCACTGCGCTGTCCTTTACCGATGCCGTCAGCTCAAGCATGTTCTCATTAACGGCATCGGAAAGTTTTCTCGAATTCTCAAACTCCATGATCATAATGCTGACAAAAACAACCGCTATGATCACGCCCGCCGCGAATATGAGCGACTGACCGACTGCGTCAAATCTGTTTCTTTTTATGATTGTTTTATTCTGGTTCATCTTTCTTCCCGATTTTCCTCACATGCAGCTTTCTTTTTCGTCCGATTGACGTCTTTGGGCTTTCCCAAGATACACTTCCATTTCGTGTTTACAATGCCATCACGAAACCGATCCCCATGATTTATAAGTCGGCGTTATTCAAAAGTTTTCAGCTTTTTCGCATTATATCATCCCGAGAGAGTCGCTGTACGAATTGAACATCTCAAGTGCTCTCGCGATGAACGGAACAAGCAGATATCCGAAAACCACGACTCCTCCGGGTAAAATGCCCAATATCCCGGCAAGCATCACCTCGTCCTCAAGGCGGATCGATCTGTCAAGACTTCGTTCTTCTCTCATCCCGTCAAGTTCCGCGCTCACCTCGTCAAAAGCATGCTTAATTCCGAGCATGTCCGTCATTTTGAAAAAACCCGCAAGTCTCCCAATCGACCTGTCATCACCAAATTCACACAAATGATTAAAGGCTCGTTCCTCATTTGTGTTGTAGTCCATGATCGTCTTAATGAGCGCTCCCCTGGTAACTGATGCAAAGCAGAGCATGCTCTCGAGCATTATCGGAACGGTCATCCCGTTCACGTCTTTTTCCATGTCAATGACTGCCTCGAACTGCATGACCTCTTCCTTTACCCTGCTGTCCATTACGATCCCGAGTACGGCAACGGCCGCCAAAGGCATGAACCATCCGATCGCGCCCACAATGAGAATGAACGCCAGATCCGAAAAATCGATTTTTTCCTCCCCGTAAGAGGTCAGCCTTTTGCGGTATTCCATCGCCACAAGAGCCGCTTCCTCCATACTTCTGACTCCGGCTTCCGTTATCTCGCCGATAAGCTCATCGTCTGTGTAATGCGCCACTCCCCCGGTCGTATTTTCCATAAGCTTCGGAATCACACGGCGCGCGGCGTTTATCGTCGCCGAATCTGCCACTCCGAGTGAGTTTTCAATGTCGGATGTGTCAAAGACATAATCATGCTTCATGTCGATATGACCGAACACGACGCTCACAAAGGAAACGACAAAGAAAAGCGCTGCAAAGGCAAAAGAAAGAAACCTGATCTTCCCGACTCCTATCCTGATGTCGAGCTTGTCAAGACGCGTACGCAGACGGTCGTTCATTGTCTTAAACGTTCTGCCGGGAATCAATAGTTCACCCGCTCTTTTTCCGAGCCTGACAAAACTGTCCCTGAACGTACCCGGATCAGAAAGTATTTCGACCGCCACGCCGCACATGAAACTGAGTATCAGGATAATGCAGCGCAGGTAAGTTCCTCCCCTTCCGTGATAAAAGGTTAAAAGCGACGGAATGGTGTCAATGCCCCAATTCCCGAGAGCCCGGACAAACAGGCAGGGTATCGCAGCCGTCGCTGCGAGTCCTTTGAAGCCGTGCGCCCTCTTCGCCAAATGACGTCGCTCCTCTCGTATATCGATCACTATCTTGAGAACGGTCTCTTCAAACGATCCTTCTCCGCCGTCACCATATTCATCAACGAGCCTGCAAACCGAAACAAGAAGCTTTTCATACGGTTCCGAAAGCATCTCCCCGTATGACCGCGCCGTCATCCCTTCCGCGCGGTCATTACCGAACGTCCTCGTCATCCCGTACGAGAAATCCCTTAAGCGCTTCCTTTTGGGATCAAAGGATGCAAATACGGCATCCGAGAGTACTCTTCGTTTTCCGTAACGATGGCGCAGTTCAAGGCAGTAGTCCTCAAGCTCGATAAGATATTTGACTCTCTGCGAATACCTTTTGGCGGCACGATGAGACCTATAAATGACAAACGCCGCAACAGCCAATGCCGTCACTTCATAAAAGGCAATTCCAAGCATTTCAACCTCCCGCTCCCATGCGCATCTCATTTATTTCAAGATTTCCCTTTTTTATGTAGCGGGATTCCTCCGTGTCGAACACGATAAGATCGCTCAGACGGTAATACGGCGGATGAACCGAATCGGTCGGGATTATTTTTGTGATACGCTCGACATAATGGCGTCCCGAAGTATCTCTGACCATATGCACATCAAACCCGATGCTGTCCACAACCTGCTTTTCGGCGACCGATGCATCCGTTATCCCGAATTCACACATAAGTGCATTTCGCATATATTCTATAAGCTTTTTCGTTGTTTCGTGGTGAAGCGTCGTGATCGCCATCCTTGAACCGGACTGCGAGATCTGGATAAACGCGCCGGCAACCTTCGGTTCATTGACCTCACCGATCAAAAGGACATCCGTGTCCATCTTCTTTGTGGCGGTAATGGCGTCATAGATGCTGAAATCCCCTCTCTCCTGAAGCATGTGGATGTTTCTTTCGGGATACAGATTATTAAGATCGAGCTCGAAAGAACTCTCTACAACCCTGATTGCGTAGAGCGGATCGATATAAGCGACAAGCGCTTTGAGAAGTGTCGTCTTGCCTCCGCCCGTATTGCCTGAAATACAGAAGCTCTGCTCTCCTTTTACAAGTGCGGTCAGCATTTCTATAACATCCTCCGCGCCTTCATGGACAAGAAGAGTTCTGATATCGGCGGGCGAAGAGCTTCTGTATTTCCTTACATAAAAAGCGTACCCGTCCGAAACGGGAGGTCGCGATACCATAACCCGCGAATTGTCTTTCATCGTCGCATGGATGACCGGGTCTCTCTGCGAAAGCGCAGCCCTCGAGTTATATCTGTAAATATTCTTTACAACACGTTCAAGCGCACCCTCACTTCCGAACGATAAAAATTTCAGGCGTACAGTCTTGCCTGCGAATACACAGTAGACGGTGTCAAACGAACGGCTCACATGTTCGCCCGTGTTCCCTCCGTAAGGTTTTTTTTCAAAAGAATGCTCAAGAGCGCTGAGATAATCGTAGTCCGTCCTCGTTCTTCCGCCTACTCCGGCACTCACTCCGTCGACCGAAGTATCTGCGATGAGCAGATCGGTGCAGTCATTCCCGTATAAAACTTCATATACCCTCTGTACGAGCGTATCCAGCATGTCATTATAGTTCCCGGCAATTCCCGACATATGGTACGCATTTCTTACATCGTCCGAGGAGATCATGTTTCGTTCTCTCCATCCGAATTTTTCGACCATACGCGCGAAAACGTCACGACCGCCTTCCGCAGCCATGCACATATAAAGATGCTCGAACATTTCCTGCGTGCTCATTTTGTCCGGATCGTCAAAAGGAATAAAGAGTGTTCCTCTTCCGTACCTGTCTCCCAGCATGTCAATGATCATCTGCTTGATCCGATCTTTCAGGTACTCGCGTTCGCTCTGATCTCCGAGACATGCCTCTCTGACCGCGCGCATTATATGAAGCCTGTCCTTTTCACTTTCTGTCCCGGGATTTAACAGCAGCCCGTCAACTCCGTCTCTGACCCTCGAACAGAGCTCCCCAAAGCTTTCGGGCGGAGGTTCGCGATCTCTTTTCTTTTTTCTGCCCGGCAGGTACATGACCAGAAATGCAACTGCTGCGCCGACCACAATAAATAAAACGATCCATATCATAGACATTCTCCTATCCCGTCCGAGAGTTTCCTAACCGCATCGAAAAAAGCTTTTTCTTTTCCTCTCCAGCTGCATCCGAGACCTTCTTTTAAAAATCCGGTCACCCCACAGCCGTTCACGGCATCAAGATAATCACTCAGATAAGGAAGAACGCAGATCTTTTTCTTTTTAAGAAAGCTGTACCTTCTCGAGAAATAACCCGTCGAATACCTGCTCTTTTTGTCATACATTCCGAAAAGAACAAGAGTTTTTTTCTTCCCTTCGGGGATTCCCCACTCGGCCAGTTCGTCAAGCATCCTTGTGTTCTGTCTGAGGCAGATTACCAGGATGTCAGCCGTTTCAAGCTGTTCGGATGTTCTGCTCGAATAACCCGGATTCAGCTCTGCAAGGATGTTCCCACAAGTCTCGTGAGCTATCGAAAGTATTCTGCTTTCAATATCTCTCGTATGCCTGTCGTCATAGAGTTCTCTGCATCTGTTTCTTCCTCCCGGAAGGAGCAAAAGGTTCTCGGTCACCTCTACGGTATTCTCAAGTATCTGCTTTTCCGAAATCTGTCCGGATTTAAAATCCCTTACAAGGCTGTCGATCCCTTTTCCCTCAACGAGTGTTTCCCCCTTGCCTCTTGGGAGCAGAGGCATCTCCAGATTGTTCATACAATAGTGCGTTTGGGTTATAAGAATTTTGCTCCCCCGTGAAGCAAGTGTCACAGCACTCGCCAGCGCACCCGCCGTCACCCCGCATCCGTGCATGGGACTCCAGAAAGCTATCCTCATGCGATTACCTCCATCTTCCGAATAATCTTGTCACCGCTTTACCAACGATAACCTCATCTATTCCCGGAAGGATCTCTCCGATAAGTCCCCTGACAACTTCCCTCATTCCCGGAGACACCCTATAGCTGTCGGTATTGTTACATATCCCTTTTCTGAAAAGGGTTATCGCATCAACGCTATCATATTCAAGCGCGTATATATCCCTGATCCCGTACTTGTTTCCGAGAAGGGTTATCAGTCCGAGGCTCTGACCCGTGTAATTCCTGACTATGATTCCGTCCGGGCATCCGATATATTTTTCACGCGCACTCTCGTTGCGGAGCGAATATATATTTTCATTGAGCACAAGGTAGGTTTTATCCATCCTGACCTGCCCGAGTCTTTCATCGGAAATATTGTCACACAAAGATATGATCACATCAGAAACAAATGTGTCCGATGTCAGCTTTGTATCACCATCGCACGGCAGATAAACCGTCCCCATGTATGTGGTTCTTTTATCTATGCACTGCGGTCTCGGAATCGGTATGTAGGATGCGATCCTCTTTTCTCTCGTAAAATCAGCAATACCGCAACTGTATCCCATCCTCGTGAGAAGACCCGTGACGTAGATCACGATATCTTCCATACAATCTCCGCAAAAAGCAACATTATACCTATCCTCTGAATTCATCTTCCCTCTCCCTTATCTGTGATCTGACCGCCTCATTCGGCAGATATGAAATATCCGCTGCCGATTGCAAAGACGGATCGACATATCTCACCGCATATAATGTAACACCCGGTATATTGTTTCGATCTGCCACGGCGCTGTTAAGAGTCAGCAGTTCGTTTTCCCTCACCCTAATGACAGACATCCCCGTTGAAGCGTTGTAATCCATCAGCTCCTTCTTCGAAACAACGATATAATCGGTCCCGTCCGCGCACATCAGTCGAACATCAATGAAATCCCCGGTTTTGATGTTCGGACCGATGCCGATCGGACCGAATGAGATTTCCCTCTCATCCTCACTCAGTATTCCGGTCTCGATACTTTCATCAATATCATCGATGTTTTCAAGCAGTTTATCCCCGGGTAGTCCTTTCGTTTCTTCAATAAAATCGGTCCGGCTCAATACCTCCCTGTATTGTCCGGCATCGTTTCCCGGCGGAGCGCCCTTCTCTCCCGCAAATACATTACCGTTTCCGCTCCCCGCAGGAAAATACACCAGAAACAAACATGCCGCTGATACGGTAGCCCCCAGAAAAGCGAAGAATTTCAGTGTTTTCTTCCTCTTCTTCCCTCTTGTTCCGACAATCTTCAATTTGCCCATAATCCCCCTTTTTTGTTTTTAATGCCGGCTTTCAAAAACGGTAATCCCGGAAAGCACCGAAAATCCGGCTCAAAAACGCTTTTGATGCATGTTTTTAACGAAACCTGAAACAACCAAACCGACAGCATGCGCTTGTCGAACAACCAAAAATTCCAACTGAGATCCGTGACGACCTGTCACTGTCCATAGAATAAATCAACGCGAACCGGAACCCTCGTCCGGCCGAAACCATAAGAACAAAACCTTTGAAATAACCGGGTGATCTGATCTTCTTCGAAACCACCACATACACTCCATAATGCGCAGTCGCTTTCGACCGTTATCACCTCTTTTGACCCCTCGAGCGGGTCGGTGAACATATAATACCATGCCGATTTATGGCATGTAAAGAAAAAAGAGTCCGTCATTTTTAATAAAAATGACAGGCTCTTTTTGTTCAATTCGCACAACCGCTTAGATACAAGCGAACTTCCTGACGCCGCTCCCGGTCCGATATCCGGGAAACCGGTTCAAAGGATGGCAATATTGCCTTCAGCGGCTTTTTTCATCATATCTTCGGGCCATACCGATGAATGAACCTCACCGATGTGTGCCTTTCTGAGGAAATACATGCACATTCTGGACTGACCGATTCCGCCTCCGATGGTGAGGGGTAGTTCATTATTAAGGACCGCTCTCTGGAAATCGAGCTTAAGTCTGTCCTCATTACCGCAGATCCTGAGCTGCTTTACCAGCGAGCTCTCATCTACTCTGATTCCCATCGACGAAATCTCGAAAGCTCTGTCGAGCACGGGATAATAAACAAGAATGTCACCGTTCAGGGACCAGTCGTCATAATCGGGTGCTCTTCCGTCGTGCTTTTCGCCCGATTTAAGCTCTCCGCCGATCTGCGTAACAAATACCGCCTTTTTCAAACGGCAGATATTATTTTCTCTCTCCTTGGGTGTGGCATCCGGCCACATATCCTCCAGCTCCTGTGAAGAAATGAATGTGATCTCTTCGGGAAGCAACTCCCCGATATACGGATAAAGACCCGCGATATAGTGCTCCGTCTCACGCAGCGCGCTGTATATGGACTTAACAGTACTCTTAAGGGTTTCTATGTTGCGATCCGCTCTGTCGATCACTTTTTCCCAATCCCACTGATCCACATAGACCGAATGGAGGTTATCAAGTTCCTCATCTCTCCTGATCGCGGTCATATCTGTGTAGAGACCCTCTCCAACGGGGAATCCGTACTTTTTCAGCGCCATTCTCTTCCACTTGGCAAGTGAATGCACAACCTCAACTGTGCTTCCGAGCTCCTTGATCTCGAAAGAAACCGGTCTCTCCACTCCGTTAAGATTATCGTTGAGTCCCGACTCCGGACGCACATAAAGAGGCGCCGAAACTCTCGTAAGATTAAGATTCTGCGCGAGCACTCTTTCAAAATGATCTTTGATCGCTTTGATGGCGATCTGTGTCTCCTTGATGTCAAGCGAAGGCTTATATCCCTCGGGTATCTGCAATGCGGACATGACTCTCCCTCCTCAGATTCGGAAATAATAATCGCCTCCGATGTTTATTCCTGCGGAGGCGTTATCCATATTTTGTTCGCAAAAATAAAAACAATACGTGAAGTTTATCACTTCTTTGAGCCCGATGCAATATCAGAAATGTCGTTAGCGACGGAAAGATATCCGTTTTTGTATCTCTTATCCCCCGAAACGTTCCGGGTCATCCATGCGGGAGGGACAAAAGCATCGGCCGCTTCAATGCTCGGGAACTCCACCTCGGCAAAGCGAAGTCCTTCGAGGTACCCGTGAAAGACATCAAGCTCGGCCGAAACGCTAATGGTCTCCCCGCAACATTCGTACGGTTCAAGGGGAACAATGTAACGTGTCTTCTCTATCACGTTACCGTCTCTTTTTGATTTAAGACGCTCGTATGTTTCTTCGTCGATATCGGTTTCATGCTCATCGTTGCAGGCTACTTCCTTTCCGCCTAATTTCGTACCGAACTTTACGGTCAGAATAAATCTTTCATCCTGCTTTCTGACTCTGACGGTCGGATGACGGTTGATGTAAGCTTGCTCGATCTCCTTTTTCTTTAAGCTGTCGAGATCAAAAGGAAGTTCATCGACAATCAGATATTTGCTTTCAATCTCCATAAAGGAACTCCTTTCGAAGGCAGCCCGAAAACGATCCCAAAAGAAACATAAGCCTTGACCGTTCCGTTTTGATCACCTTGAGACGGGCGCAGCCGTCGATACCGCACCGTCAAGGCAGTCCATCATATATTCAATGAATTTGATCGCATTTTCTCTGTGTGCTCCGTTTATAACAACAGAGTAATAATATTTCAGCCTTACGTCATATGAAGAATATTTTTTGACAAAATCCGAAATATCCACCGCATAAGGTGCCGAAGGCTGCTTTACGGTCTTCTCGAGATCATAATCAAACACTTCGGGTTCTATCCACACAAGCCTGTCTTCAACCCTCTTGTACAGATTGTCGGGAAGTATTTCTCTCAGATCGCAGATCGCCTCGCTGTTAACATCGATCCTAAGCTCGGACATGGGACTTAAGAGAGCATCGATCTCCGCCGCCGCGAGAAGTGCGACAAATTTATATCTTCCGGTCGCATCTCCGTTGTCGTCGAATGAGAAACCCGTATCAAAATACGCGCCTTCTTTATCGGGGTCGGCGATCACGAGTTCGTTAAAGCCTCCCTGAAACAGGTCAATATCCTGCTCAGTAAACGGGTTGGCAAAAACTGCCGCATAATAAACAGGCTCGATCCTGGGTCCGAATATCGTAACGGCAGCATATATCAATATTGCGAGTATCGCGATTCCGAGCAGTAACTTTTTTAAGATATAATCCTTGAAGTACTGCCATTTTTCTTTTCTGTCGAGACTCCTGAAAGTCTCTTTTGCCGATCTTTCTTCTCGTTTCTTATAAATGGCGGAATCATCGGAAATTCTGGTTTTTTTATTGCCGCCTGCTTCAATCCTCATCAGTTTCTCCTCAATTTATCTTGACAACTTTGAATACAATCTGTAAAATTCTTTAATGTTGATGCTGGGATAGCTCAGTCGGTAGAGCGACTGATTCGTAATCAGTAGGTCGAGGGTTCAAGTCCCTTTCTCAGCTTAGGCGTTTTCCGTCAGGTCGATCGCAAGCTTTTCAAACAGCGTTCTGAAATCAACCGGCTTTGCAAAGAAAGCCGAGAACCCATACTCGATCGATTTGATAACGTCCTCATTAAAATTATTCGATGTCACCGCATAGATCGGTATATCGCGTGAATCGTCTTTTCCCGAGATCCTGATGCATCTCGCGGATGAATATCCGTCAAGGATGGGGATATCAATGTCCATAAGTATCGCGTCGTATGTTCTCGCAGGCATGGACACAAATCTGATCACGGCCTTCCTGCCGTCCTCCGCTATATCAACTTCCGCACCGGCTCCCTCGAGGAGCTCACGCATTACTTCGATATTGAGCTCATTATCCTCAACAACAAGTATCCTTTTGCCCGTGAAATCATAGACGGGCTTCTTATTGTTTCCTTGTTTTCTGTGCCCGGATGTATATACAAAATCATCCGGAATTTCGGTTTTTTCCTCATCCGACCCTGAATTGTCGGAAACTTCCTTGCGCACACTGTAAGTGATCTTGTTTATCGCGCCCTCATTCAGTGCATTACCGGCAAGTTCGAGGTCCCCACCGGTGTCTTCATCCTCAAGGATGAGCGACATTGTCTTGTCAAGCTTTCCGGCTTCCTCGCTGATCCTTCTGATCCTCTCGGCCAGTCTTGTCGCATCATCATTGTTTTCCGCAGCAAGCTGGGTCATGCCTATAATCCCGCTCAAAGGAGTCTTGATCTCTCTGTATATGCGACTCAACAGCGCATTTTTGGCTTCAAGCTTTTTCTTTGCAAGCACAACGGCATCGTTTAAGTCCTGACGCGCCTGCAGATCCTTGCCCGTCTCTTCGTCGACCACTCTGAAGCAGGCAAAGAAACGGACTTCTTCCGTGATGTGCTTTGTGGGGACGATATTCTTCACCTTGACCCATCTGTAATCTCCCGCCTCATCGAGAAGTCGGAAATTGAGTTTGGTGACAAAAATACCTTCATTGATAAGCTTGCTCACCTTGTCAAGATCAAAAAACTCCTTAAAGGCCTGCTTATCATCCGGATGTATGAGTTTTTCGGCCATAAGAATTACCTCGATATTGACAAATCCTTTCCTCGGCCAAAAGCTCTTCTCGTTACCCATAAGGGATTCAAAGCTTCCCGTTTTTAAGTCCACTTCGAAAATTTCGGCATAATAATCACGCCAAACCTGGAGCAGCTGTCCTGCACGCTGCTCCGTGGTGAAATTCTCAAGGCTTTCGATGTCGAATTCTTTTTGTTCCATTTTTATCCAATCCGGTCTTTATTTGGACCCGCAGTCAGAAGCTTTGTATTGAAAACCCGATTCTTACGGAATGATCACTTCGATATCATCTCCATGATCTCGTTGCTTCTCGAAACGAATTTCGTCATTGCTTCAGGTGAAAGAGGCTTGTGTGAAAGCATTGCCAGATCATAAAGCTGCTCGCATATGATCTCAACCTTTCTGCCTTTCTTATGCTCAAGAAGAAACTTGACAAGCGGATTGCTGAGGTTGAGTGTAAGTGTCTCTCCGCCGCCGAACATATCGTCTTCACCGACTCCCGACATGCTGTACATCTTCATCATATCGGACATACGTCTGCTCTCCTCCGAAAGAGTGATCACGGACGAAACGGAAGCATCCTTGAGGAACTGTGCCTTAACCTCAAGCTTGTCCTTTCCGAGTACTTTCCTGAAGAGCTTTGCAAGCGTTTCCTCGTCGTCCTTGATCTCCTTCTCGGAGCCATCGGATTTCAGAGAATCACTGATGTCGGCATCGATGCGGAGGAACGCGAGCTTGTCGTTGTCTTGCTCGATCTGCTGGATGAAAGGCTGATCGATGTTGTGCGTCAGGATGACCGCGTTGAGTCCCTGGTTCTTAAACATGTTCACGTACTGACTCTGCTGTTTCTCGTCGGTCACGTAGTAGATCTTGTTCTTCTCGGGTTCCTTCTCTTCCTTGTTATCTTCGGAGCCGTCATCCGAAACGACCTCGCCCTCGACTCTTTCAACGCCGTCCTCGGTCTTTCCGTCCGAAGCGTCTCCGCTCTTTTCTTCAACAGGGAATCCCTGCTCTTTGATGTACTCGCTGAGTGAGAGATATTTGCCGTTCAGATCTTTAAAAAGGCAGTAGTCCCTGATCTTTTCCTTGAACTTCTGGTCCTTTATGCACCCGTACTTGATGAAAGGCGCGATGTCGTCCCAGTATTTCTCGTAATTTTCACGATCGGTCTTGAACATGCCCGAAAGCTTGTCCGCAACCTTCTTTGTGATATAGTCTGAAATCTTCTTGACAAAGCCGTCATTCTGAAGAGCGCTTCTCGAAACATTGAGCGGAAGATCCGGACAGTCGATGACGCCTTTGAGAAGCATCAGGAACTCGGGAATGACTTCTTTTATGTTGTCCGCAATGAACACCTGATTGCTGTACAGCTTGATGACTCCCTCGAGGCTCTCGTATTCGAGATTGATCTTGGGGAAGTAAAGGATTCCCTTAAGGTTGAAGGGGTAATCCATGTTGAGGTGGATGTAGAAAAGCGGTTCCCTGTAGTCATGGAATACTGTTCTGTAGAATTCCTTGTATTCTTCCTCGGTACAGTCGTTCGGATGCTTGTTCCAGAGAGGCGTTGTGTTGTTAAGCGGCTTCTCTTCTTCCTTCTTGTCTTCCTCGCCTTCCTTATTCTCGGGTGCGGGAGCGTTCTCATTCTTCAGGTAAATGGGGACGGGCATAAACGAACAATATTTATTCAGCACTTCTCTTGCCCTATACTCATTTGAAAATTCGTAACTGTCCTCATTGAGGTAGAGCGTGATGGTTGTTCCTCTGTCGGTCTTATCGCCCTCGCTCATCTCAAATTCCATGCCCTCGTCGGACGACCAGAACACAGGCTTTGCATCCTTCTTATACGAGAGGGTCGATATCGTTACCCTGTGAGCAACCATGAACGAGGAATAGAATCCGAGTCCGAAATGACCGATGATCTGATCCTCGCTCGCCTTATCCTTATATTTCTTAAGGAAGTCCTCGGCACCGGAAAATGCGATCTGATTGATGTATTCCTTTACTTCATCGGCAGTCATACCGATTCCGTTATCGGTGACGGTGATGGTTTTCTCCTCCTGATTGACGCTCACGTCAATGCGGTACTGCTCGCCTTCGGCTTCCTCAAATTCACCGATGAGCGCCAGCTTTTTAAGCTTTGTTACAGCGTCGCATCCGTTTGACACAAGCTCTCTGTAAAAAATGTCATGGTCCGAATAAAGCCATTTCTTGATAATGGGGAATATGTTCTCCGAATTGATTGAAAGATTTCCTTTTTCTGTACTCATAAAAATGTCACACTCCTCTTTCGAAGCGTTCCCAAACGCTTCCGTTTCCTATTCGATACCGCGCGTACGTCGGATCATCTTTCACTATCATATACCACTTAAGTCCCCAATGTCAATAAAAAATTAGCACTCAAATAAAGAGAGTGCTAACAAGTCTCTGTTTCGAGCCCGAGCTTTTTGAGAAATACCAAAGCATCGTTATCCCAGTCTCTTTCAGGTTGCTTGTCGGGATTAAATCCCTTTTGTGCAAACCCCGTGATGACAACAAGCCCCGTCCTGTCGTACCTGACGTTTATGATCCGCGAAGCATCCTCGTCGTCCTTTTGAAGGACTATTTTCATCCTTACCGGAAGTCTCCTGCCCGTTATGATACGTCGTACATTTTCTTTTGCGGCTGCCCACATGTGGAAGGCAGCCGTTCCAAGTATCTCGTTTTCATCGGTTGAATAAAACCCCCGGTTGATACGTCCGGAAATTTTGTAGTCCATTGCCATGTCAAGTTCCGCTTCAATGAACATAAAATCATCAAAGGCCTCTCCCGAAAGAAGAAGCTCCATAAATTTTTTAATGTCATTGATCCGAAAAGCCGTCATAACGCGTTCCTTTCATGGCATCGTTATTCTTTCCCCTCACTGTCCTTCGTCTTTCCTTGTTGATGAGGTTTCTGCGCTCTTTTGTTCCTTCTCGGAGCATTTGAAGTCGTCTTAACCGGTGTTTCGTCCACTCTGAAAAGCACAGCGGTCCTTCCTTGCAGAACACATGTCCGTTCTCCCACGGAAACAGCCGAGTCATCCGAAGCGAGAACCCTTGTATAAGGCTTTTCATCTATCGTCGGAAGGTCAAATTCATGTTCTTCCCAATGCATATTGATGAGGAGGAAAAATCCGGCGTCCGCATTTCTTTTATCCTTCATCGCGTAACGACCGTTAAGGAGGATCCCGAGCGTTCTGCTGTAATAACCGTAATCCGGCATCCATGCCTTAATCCCGTGGAATGAGATATCGGGGAGCCCCTGTCCCGCGTAATCCTGACCTTTAAGCGCCGATTTGTTTGAGAAAACGGGATGAAGGCGCTTCAGCTCGACAAGCTTTTTCACAAAAGCAGTGATCTCTCGTGCCTGCGCATTTTTTTCCCAGACCACATATCCCGTCTCGTTGTCGCAGCAATAATAATTGTTGTTTCCTCCGGCGGTATTGAGGAATTCGTCGCCGGCATTGATCATTGGTACGCCTTCCGAGAGGAACAAAAGCATCAGGGCATTCCTGCACATCTTCTGTCTGAGCGCCTTTATGCTCTTTTTCCCCGTGGGACCTTCAACGCCACAGTTCCAACTGTAATTTATCTCCCTGCCGTCGCGGTTTCTCTCACCGTTTTCTTCGTTGTGTCTCACGTCGTAGCAGAAAACATCGTAAAGCGTAAATCCGTCGTGATCGGCAAAATAATTGATCCTTGCCGTATCGCCGCCGTTATCCTTATACGAGCCGGCGAAATATCTGATCTGGTCTTCATCGCCCTTAATGAGCCTTCGGCAATTGACCATAAACGCATCGTTGCAGCTCCCGAGCCTTTCCTTTCTGCATTCGTCGGCTATTCCACCCGTGTTCCAACCGTGTGCTATAAGCGTCATGCCCGTAAGATACGGATCGACCGCGAGCATCGGAATGCAGGGATTGTCTCCCATGAGTCTGAAGCCGTCGATCTCGTACTCGTTTCTCCAATACGTGAGCACTCCCGTAACGAACGAGTAAGCCACATCCGCCGGAAAACACATCTCCATCATAACGTCAATGCCCGCTCTGTGAAGAGTCCTTACAAGTGTTTTGAACTCTTTGTCCGCATTTAGCGGTTCCGATGCATATGAAGCCTTGGGTGCAAAAAAGGCTGCGGGCGCCGAATATCCCCAAACATTCAGCTTTTTTTGGGCGTCAGGCGCAGACGCACCCGGATTCAGTACGGCTTCAAACGGAGCTGCCTGCTTCCTTTCGGGAGGTCTTGTGAAATCCCTGTCCCGAACTATCTCATCAAAATCATAGCAAGGCATCAGTAAAACCGTCGTAATGCCGAGACCCTTAAGATATCTTACTTTGGAAGCAACACCGGCAAATGTTCCCGGAGCGGATACACCCGAAGAAGAATGAGCCGTAAAACACCTTACATGAAGCTTGTAGATTATCGAAGAACGAAGATCATGAGGTTTGTACACCGCCCTGCCCGGCTTCTTTTCTGTCTCGGGCGCCGGAAGGATCGCCTCCGGAACTTCGCTTCTCTCTCCGAATTGTCCCGCATTGTAAAGAAGCTTTGCAAAGGGATCCGAAAAAGCGCCGTTCTCATTCTCAAAATGATAAACAAGCGGAACGGATTCATCCTTAAAGGAGCAGACAAACCACCCCGGATCTGTCTGCGATTCTTTCATCGATATGGACTTTTTATTGCACATGAGCTTAACGCTCTTTGATCCGGGAGCGAAAACGGATGCCTTGATCTCCTTGTTTTCCCTTGTCAGCCCGGCAGACCTTGTGTCAATCGTCATAAATAAACCCCGTAACTGTCGCGCCCCAACCGCCATTTTGTCGGACGATCGAAGGCGTTACTTTATTCCCCGCACATATGCGGATGCATATGAGATCAGTCCTCATCTTCCTCATTAACGGCGAGTACCGTTCTCTTTCGAGCCATCTCGTCGCTTGCAAGATAATCGTCATAGGATGAAACCTTGTCGATAAGCTTGCCGTCGGGAAGGATCTCCATGATCCTGTTCGCGGTGGTCTGGATGAACTGGTGATCGAGCGCCGTAAAAAGCTCAACTCCCGGGAACTTGATGAGTGCGTTGTTGAGCGCTGTGATCGATTCCATGTCAAGGTGGTTGGTGGGCTCATCCATGACAAGAACGTTCGACCCGAGGATCATCATCTTGGAAAGCATGACTCTGACACGCTCTCCTCCCGAAAGGACATTGACCTTCTTAATGCCGTCTTCGCCCTTAAAAAGCATACGTCCGAGGAAACCTCTCACGTACTGCTGGTCATCGACGGGTGAGAAAGGCATGAGGTGATCAACAATCGTCTCGCTGCCCTTGAACTCCTCTGTGTTGTCCTTTGCGAAGTAGCCTCTCTGGGTTGTAACGCCCCACTTAAAAGAACCTTCGTCGGGCTCCATCTCCTCGTTGAGGATTTTGAAGAGGACTGTTGCGGCCTGGTTGTTGCCACCGACAAATGCGATCTTGTCGTCATGTCCGACAACAAAGCTTATGTTATCGAGAACCTTCACGCCGTCGATCGTCTTCGAAAGGTTGCTGACCGTGAGCACCTCGTTTCCGATCGCGCGGTTGGGTCTGAAATCAATGTAAGGATAAACCCTGCTCGAGGGCTTGATGTCGTCGAGCTCGATCTTTTCGAGCGCACGCTTTCGCGAGGTAGCCTGCTTGGACTTCGAAGCGTTGGCCGAGAAACGCTGGATGAATTCCTGGAGTTCCTTGATCTTCTCTTCCTTCTTCTTGTTGGCTTCCTTCATCTGTCTGATCATGAGCTGACTCGACTCGTACCAGAAATCGTAGTTTCCTGCGTAGAGCTGTATCTTCTGATAGTCGATGTCGGCGATCTGTGTGCAGACCTTATTGAGGAAGTATCTGTCGTGGGATACAACTATGACCGTGTTGTCAAAATTGATAAGAAATTCATTGAGCCAGCTGATGGCTTCGAGATCAAGGTGATTCGTAGGCTCGTCGAGAAGGAGGATGTCGGGATTACCGAACAGCGCCTGTGCGAGAAGCACCTTGACTTTAAGGGAATCCTTGAGCTGCGACATCATCATGTGATGATACTCTGTTTCAACCCCGAGACCGTTAAGAAGAGTGGCTGCTTCCGACTCAGCCTCCCAACCGTTCATGTTGGCAAACTCAGCCTCAAGCTCACTCGCTCTGATGCCGTCCTCATCCGAGAAGTCTTCCTTGGCATAGATAGCGTCCTTCTCTTTCATAATCTCGTAAAGACGCTTATTTCCAAGGATTACGGTGTCCGTCACGTCATATGAATCATATTTGAAGTGATCCTGCTCGAGGAACGAAAGTCTCTGTCCGGGAGTGATAACAACCTCGCCTTTCGAAGGCTCGAGCTGTCCCGAAAGTATCTTGAGGAAGGTGGATTTTCCCGCTCCGTTCGCTCCGATGAGGCCGTAGCAGTTTCCTTCCGTAAATTTGATATTGACGTCCTCAAAGAGTGCTCTCTTTCCGAGGCGCAGTGTCACGTTGCATGCTGCGATCATGTGTATCTCCTTATTGTAACTGTAAATTGCGAATACTGTGCGCTGTGCGCATACATATTTATTGTACTATAAAAATCGCAGTTTTACAAGTTCAGGAATTCGACCGTCTGTTCACAAACAAGCTTGTAACAGACGGCTTTCGTTTATCGCACATCGAGTAGGATGACTCCTACTCGATTCGATGGGTCATCTCGCGTACTAGTCCGCTCGATGACCGTTCACTCAGCCGTCTGTTCACAAACAAGCTTGCAACAGACGGCTTTCGTTTATCGCACAAAAACCCCGTAACGGGAGGTTACGGGGTTTCAGATGCTTGATTTACTGAGCCGGTGAACTGACATCGATCACTCAACCGTACAGAATGCGGCAGATACATACGCCTTCGGCGCGTCATTATACACGACTGCAACCCAACCGTGAACCTCGGGCTGAGTGGGATCCAAGGAATAAACAGATCCCTCTGCGGCGATCGCAAGCTTGTTCGAATCCATGCCGGCGTCGTCACGGATGTAGACGGCTTTGATAATCTTAACCTTCTTGGTGCTGACTCCCTGAATCTGTTCATCGGCCGCCCTGCCGATTAACAAGTAAGAATTCAGGATATAACCTGTGAGGTCTCCACACTCAACAAGTGTGAATTCAGGACCTTTC
>JAEEIH010000007.1 GCA_016281275.1 Lachnospiraceae bacterium
GGATCGTACCTCCATCTACGAAGAGATGGAACAGCTCGCAAAAGAGATCAATCGTATCGCATGCACAACCGAGTTCAACACCATGAAGCTTTTCGCTTCTCAGGATCAGCTCGACAAGATCGGTGAGGAAGCTCCCGATTCGTTAGCATCAGGTGATGCAGGCGTTGCTAAGTTCACAAACCAGATTTCGCTTGCAGCTCTTAATGAGTCGAATGCTAACCTCCAGGTAGGCGCTAACTCGAACCAGTCCATTAAGTTCAGTATGGGTACTCTTGATACCAGCAAGCTCAACTATCCCGGAGCTAGTGATGAAGAGATCGTTAACCTTGCTACATTCGAGGATGGCGAGATCGATTCCGACAGTACTCTTGGAAAGATCAAGGCTCTCATTTCTGCGGACGCAGATGTTGGAGCAGAGAACTTTGAAGATGTTTACAAGGCATTCTCCGATGCGATCACAGATATTGATGTAGCTACAGGCTATGTATCGAAGTCAAGATCTTATCTCGGTGCTATCCAGAATCGTCTTGAGCACACAATCGCTAATGCCGACAACACCGCTGAGAACTTACAGGCAGCTGAAAGCCGTATCCGCGATGTCAACATGGCAGAAGAGATGGTATCTTACTCGAAGAGCAGCATCCTTCAGCAGGCTGGCCAGTCGATGCTCGCACAGGCAAATCAGTCTACTCAGGGCGTCCTGACACTTCTCAGATAATCGTCTCGAAAGTATTGACTATCAAACAAAAGCTGAGCCGCAGCCCTCAAGGGAGCTGCGGCTCTCTTTTTGTGCGATAAACGAAAGCCGTCTGTTACAAGCTTGTTTGTGAACAGACGGCTGAGTGAACGGACATCGAGCGGACTTGTACGCGAGATGTCCCGTCGAATCGAGTAGGAGTCAGCCTACTCGATTTGTTTATGTATCAGTTCGTTACATCGTCCGGTGATAATCAGTTTATAGTTCATGTTTTTCTTTTATGGATGAAAGAGCATTTCGCGCGTCTTTGACTTTGCCATCTTTGATCTGATGCTCTGAAATCTCAATATCCCTATTCATTGACCATGTGCTTTGCGTTTTTTCGAATAGTTCGATGCTCATTAGAACCATATCTCCATATCCGTTTTTCGTTATGTAAATAGGTTCATCGGTTTTATGACATAACTCTGAAATGTAAGAGGTGTCTTTTAAATCCTTAATTGGTATTATTTTCGGCATATTGACTCCTTATGTATATCACTTCGCATGGCTAAATCATACCATAATTATACCATATCGTATAGAGCGATTATTTGGTATTATAATCTTAGATACTTTAAGGGGTGAATACTATGGATCTGACAGAACTCTCTGAACGTTTGATTGCTGACATTAATGAGCTTTCTTTGTGTTGCAGTGCAGGGAAAAAAGAAGAATCGCTGCAAATGACAGGCGTTTTGATGGGGAGGCTTGCGACCTTCTTTGATCTTGTATTTAAAACATCTCTCGGTGAGATTGCCGGCTTTGAACGGGAAACAGAGGAACTCAAGAATGAAACAATCCCCGCAATCGGGAGCGTATTTGAGGCGTTTAAAACCGCTGATCTTGCGTTGATCGGAAGCATCTTTAATGAGAGGATCAAGTGCTCTTTACAGGCATTCGGCCGGAAAGCCTCTGAAACGAACAAAAGGATGTGCTTTGGAATCCCGGAACCGGAAGCATCGGAGTGGGTAAAGAGTTTTAAGGAAACAGCATCGAGGACGGTTATTTTATTTGGTGGCGGTGACGGAAAGATTATCCGCAAGCTTCTTGATGTACTTGACGCTAAAAGCATGATTTTGGTCTGCGAACCTTTAAAACATGATTATGAGGCTCTGACCGACAAATTACGCGACGCACGCGTGATACCGATAGATTTTTCGGAAGATCCCACGCAATTTCGAGATGAACTTATAAAGCAGGTTGACTTCTACAGCATCGCACGGATGGATGTCTGCGCGCATCCCGCGTATGACTCGGCATTCCCTCGGGAATACTCGCTTTTTGTGAGGATGGTAGGCGATAACCGTGAGAGGCTCCTTGTCAATATGAACACCATGACCCGTTTCAGAGACGAAGGAACGATACATATACTTGAAAACATCGAGGCTATCAGTAAGGCATACTTTATCAGCGACCTTAAGAAGACTGAAGTCTCTGAAATGACGGCGATAATCGTTTCGGCGGGTCCATCACTTGATAAGAATATCGAAGATCTTCGCACTGCAAAGGGACGTGCGTTGATAGTCGCAGTAGATACGGCACTCAAATACATGCTTGCACGTGATATAGTTCCCGACCTGTTTGTTACGATCGATCCCGACAAGCCGATGGATAATTTCGCGGACGGGAGAGTGCGTGACATCCCTGTGATATTTGATGAGCAGACTCCTTCCGCACTGCTTCGTGAGCACAGGGCAGCCAAGATACTGTACAACTGCCGGGATTATCCGAAAAGACTTTTTGAAGCATGCGGAGCTGTTGTGGAGAAAAACATAGCAAGTGGGGGCAGTGTGGCGACTGCTGCGTTTGCGATCTGCTGCGACTTGGGTATTAAAAATATCATCCTGATCGGGCAGGATCTTGCTTACACAGGTGAACAGACTCATGCCGGCGGTGTGGTTTCTGCGGGTGTTAATGGCGACATAGGTACCGTCATGATAGATGGAATCGATGGAACTAAGGTGCGCACAAGAAGCGACTGGATCGGATACCTGCGCTGGTTTGAACATACGATAGAGCTGACCCGGCAGGAAAAACCTGAAATGCGCGTGATAGATGCGACAGAAGGCGGAGCGCTCATCCGTGGAACTGAGGTTATGACCCTTAAGGAGGCAATCGCGCAGACTTGCAATTCGGACAGACAGGAAGATTCCTTGCTTCACGGGATGCTCGCTAAGATTACCAAGGCACTCGACGGTGAAGGGAGAAAGAAATTCATCGAATTACATAACCGGGAGGTGACCTCTCTGCCGAAGCTTAAGACCGATGCCGAAGAGGGCCTCAGACTCAGCGAAGAGATCGGGAAGAGCATAAAAGAGCTCCTTGCAAAGCAGTACAAGAGCGGAACGACAGCAGCCGGAGTGATCTCTAAGGAAGTGAAAGAGCTGGTTACTGAGATGGGTAAGATAAGGAAGCGGTGCGAGTCACGTCTTATCTTCCCTGTTATCAATAACTATGCAGTCACATACGAAGCAGACGAGATCGGCAGGATCCTTAGTGAGAAAGCCTCCGCAAACAGTGACACGGCGAAGTTCTTCTTTGATATAGAGGCTTCAAGGGTCGCATTCCGTGGAGTTGTTTCGGCGTGCGAATTCATTATAAAGAATTATAAACCCTAACATCGGACTGTATTATAATAGCAACATATAAAACAAAGAATACACAGCTGTCATTCTGTTATCACGGAAGAGTCTCCGGTATTCTCCGGATTATGATGAAAATGCGGATTATGTGTTATTACAGAGAACGATGTAAAAAGGCAGGAGCATGGAGCCTGATACTTCATTGAAGTGTTTGGCGAAGAATCAAGGGCAAAAAACCGCTTTTAAAGGGGAGAAACATGGAAGTACTTGCACTCATACCCGCGCGGAGCGGGTCTAAATCCATTAAAGACAAGAATATAAGGATGGTAGGGGGGAAGCCCATGCTTGTCCACTCCGTTGAGCATGCGCTGGCTTCGAAGCTTGTGACAAGGGTAATCCTTTCGACCGACAGTGAAGAGTATGCTCGTATCGGGCGCGAGGCAGGGGCGGAGGTTCCTTTCTTGAGACCTGCCGAGTTCGCTGCGGACGACTCACTTGATATCGATGTGTTTGAGCATGCGCTTAAGTGGCTTAAAGAGAAAGAGGGGTACGAACCTGACATCGTTGTGCACCTGCGTCCGACTTTTCCGACCCGGAACCCGGCTGATATAGACAAGATGGTTACATTACTGCTCGATCATCCCGAAGCTGACTGTGTGAGATCGGTAGCGGAAGCAAAGGATACTCCCTTTAAGATGTGGTTTGTTGACAGAGGCGATCCCGAAGACGGTGATTTTGATCCGAAGAGCTCTGTGACAACACAAGCGGATAACATTTCTTTTACAGGTAACACATACAAGGAAACAAAAATATCCGCTTCGGAAAATAGCGAATGCCGGGCTGACAAATCCGGTATTTCAGAAGCGGCACAGGAAGAATCCTCTCCTGAACTCGGTATCATAAAGCCGGTCGTTTCGATACCGGGACTTGAGGCTTGCAGTATGCCGCGCCAGGCACTTCCGAAGGCTTATCTTCAAAACGCCTGCATTGACGTCATCAGACCCGAAACGATCACAGAGAAACACTCGATGACCGGTGACATGGTTCTCGGATACCTTATGCAGGACGA
>JAEEIH010000116.1 GCA_016281275.1 Lachnospiraceae bacterium
AAATTGAAAACTCTTCCCATCACTAATTCCTCCTGTATAGTACTCGTGTCCCTTACGCAGAAGCGGTTTTCTTTACTTCCGTCCGGGCACGGTCTTTTCCTATTATAGACACTTCGCCTGCATTATTCAAGAAGAAATAATACGGGCGAAGCTGATGATTATTGTAACATTTGTACAAAAAGCGGTGGTCCCTTGGGGACGGGTGGCCCACCCCAGCCATCATCAGCAATACTGTCCTGCCTGAGCTTTCCACATCTGAGCGTACTTGCCTTTGCGTTCCAGCAGTTCATTATGACTGCCTTCTTCGATTATCTGCCCGTTCTCAAGCATGTAGATACGGTCTGCGAGTCTGGTGGTCGAAAGACGATGCGAGATAAACACAACCGACTTGTGTTGTGCGGCAGTCAGCATGGACTGATTAAGGTGGTATTCGGATATAGGGTCAAGCGCACTCGACGGCTCATCGAGGATGATCAGGTTTGCTTCCTTATAGAACGCCCTCGCAACCGCAAGCTTTTGTCCCTCTCCTCCGGAAAGGTTCACTCCTTGTTCCTCAAACTCGGTGGTAAGAGGAGTTTCAAGGCCGTTCGCCAGTGTTCCGAGACGTTCGGAGAACCCACTCTTTTCGATGGCGGTCTCGACTTTTTGTTCATCCGCATCATCAGCAAGATCGAGCACCACATTTTCTTTTACCGTAGCCGCAAAGATCTTGAAATCCTGGAAGACCGTTCCGATCTTTGTCCTGTATTCGCCAAGGTCGTATTCCTTTATATTCACCCCGTTTAAGAGGATCTCTCCTTCGTTGGGGTCGTAGAGGCGCATGATCAGCTTTATAAGCGTTGTCTTTCCCGCTCCGTTAAAACCGACTATGGCAATCTTGCTGTAAGGTTCGATCTTCATGTTTATGTTATGAAGGATGTAACCGTCCTCTTCGTTGTAGGCGAAGGACACATTTCGCAGTTCGATCCCGGAAACGGTTTCCGGCAGGTGTTTCCCTTCCACGCTAACGATTTTCGGCTCGATCTCAAGAAATCTCTGCATCTTTTCCACATACAGGCTTATCTCATGCATGCCGGGGAAAACAAAGGAAAACTGACGCATGCGGTTCTTCATCCTGTTTGCGGTTCCTCTCATGACGGCAACATTGCTGTAAGAGATTGTGTGGAAAACAGCTGCACATAGCACCAGATAGATCATATAGACAACGTCTATCAGAAATCCACTGCATATGTAGTCCTTTAATATCAACAGCCCAAATCTCTTCGGCGCGTTCCTTTTATCGATCGCAAGCAGTTTATCATTAGTTTCGTCGAAATCCTTTAAAAGCTCACCCGGAAGTTCTTTGTTGAGGCGGATCTCTTTCGCATAATCGTTAAGATAAAAGACACGATTGACATAACCAAGCTTTCTCTCGAGCGGGTTCTTCTCTTTCCTTATCCTGAAGTCGAGCTTGTTGAGCGCCTTGCCCGACCAAAGCGAAGCAACAAACGATACAGCTATGAACACGAAGGACACAGGGTCGTTCCCGATAAAGAAGGCGCCCGAAAGAACTATTGATACCAGTCCCGTGCAAAGGTTAGTGATAAGCGAAAAGATACGGTTTATCTGGTTATCCGCCTCTGATACAGACAAAACGTAATCGTTATAAAACCCGGGGTTATCATAACACTCCAGGTCGATCTCTTTTGCTTTTTCAAACATCATCTGCTTGATCGCCTGCAACATCCTCGGCACGGCCTTTTGCTGCATCTTCTGATACAGAAAAGCGTTAAAAAGAAGCCCGGCTACAACAAACGCAAGCAGCGACAAAAGGAAGACCGCCGCGGTCCTAAAAGGTCTCCCAAACTCAGCACATTCAAGCACGAAGTTAAGTCCCAGCGTGAATTCAAGGAATACGACGACCTCGTTTCGTATCGCCTCGAAAATGTAGCAGATCACAAATGCGGGAGCAGCCCTGAAACATACTTTTAACAACCAGAGATTATCGGAGATCATTTTGCGTGTTTTCTTCATGCCGTCACTCCCTCCCTGTATGTTTCGTCCGCGAGGTAGTTCCTGGCCTGCTTCGTATACATCTCGCAGTACTTTCCGTTCAGTTCCATAAGCGTGCGGTGACTTCCCTGCTCTATGAGCTCCCCGTTCTCAAACATAAGCACCACATCGGCATCCCTCACGGATGACAGACGGTGAGAGATGAACAAAGTCATGTGGCCTTTGCTTTCGGACATGATGCCTTTATAAAGGTCATATTCGGCGATCGGATCAAGCGCGGAGCTGGGCTCATCAAAAACCTTTACGGATGCCGGCTGTGCAAAAGCGCGGGCGATCACGATCTTCTGCTGCTCTCCTCCCGACAGCACCGCTCCGTCCTTATCAAATTCTTTTGTCATGACGGTATCCATGCCCTTCGGAAGAGACTCAATTTTGTCCCATACACCGGAGCATATGAGAGCCCGCTTCGCAACCTCATCGGGATCGTCGAACTTTTCGCCCATGAGGACATTGTCTTTGACAGACATAGCCATTACTTTATAATCCTGGAATGCTGCAGAGAATTGCTTGCGATAAGCTTTAAGATTATATTCCTTGATATTGGTGCCGTTAACAAGGATTTCACCTTCGGTCGGGTCGTACAGGCGGAACAGGAGCTTTATTATGGTCGTCTTTCCGGCTCCGTTATGACCGACCAGAGCACAGACCTTGTCCCCCTCGATCTTAAACGAAAGGTTCTTAATGACGGGCTCATCCTTCTTGTACTCAAAAGAGACATTTCTGAACTCGATGCTTTCAATCTTCTCCGGGATGATACCGTCTTGATCTTCAGGGATCTTTTCCTCATACTCCATGAATGTACGGTAATACTCGAGAAACTGCCCGTTTTTAAGTGCTTCCGAAAAGTTCTTAAACAGGCCGATAAGGAGCCACGAGGATGTGGACATGGCGGTGAACATGATGGCGAGCTCCGCAAGGCCCATCGTCTTAGAAACGATGGTACGGTATGCCGCGTAGATCATGATCCCTTCAAACACAAGCGCAAAAGTCGTAACATTCTGTGCCCATGTGTAAGGAATGGCTTTTTTTGCGTATTTGTCGGCAACCGCGACATTACCGTCCACAGCCTCCTTATATCGCTTCATCATAAGGCCGTGGATCCCGGAATACCTGACTTCTTTTGCATATTCCGACAGATGCAGGACACGGTTTACGTACGCCATAATACGGTTGTTTTTGACGGTATCGACATACCGCCCACCCCAGATCTTGTTCATCAGGGTACCGAACACAAAATTGCCGATTATCGGCGAAATAACAAACAGAACGGAATAGGGATCGATGTCAAACATCGCCCAAAATGACGCAATTGCAGCAACGGCGCCAAAGATCATCGAGAAAAAGTTGCTTACGGAAAAGGTCATCTTCTTAACCGCATCATCGAGAGCCATCGTATATCGATTATAAAACTCGGCATCCTCAAAGCAGCCAAGTTCCACATTTCCAGCCTTGGTGTAGATCTTTCTGTACAGCTTTCGGTAGATCTTGTTGTCAGCGATGGGAAACGCCACTGCACTAAGATAGCTGTCATAGGCAGCGAGCAAAAGAAACACCAGAAAGCATATCCCGATAAAGAACAGTATCGTCTCTACCGGTGCTTCGTCCTCGATCGCGCCGATCACATAACGCAGGAAAAAGATGCTCATGAACACCTTTTCCACGTTTCCTGCAAGGAAAGTGAGAGCACTGTGGATCACTCGACTGCGGCTGGCATCCCAGACGGTTTTAACCGCATAGAAATTATTGGAAATAATCCCCCAATTGTTTTTCCCCTTCATTGTTAACCTTCCGTTTGATAAAATGGTTATATAGTTTTCCTTTGTTTATTCTGCCATATAATCAGCTTCGCCGCAACTGTTTTGATGCAAAAGGCGGGGTCCATTCAAGCAAAAACTTATTCCTGCTCAAACAAAGATGGAATCCTTTATATGATATGCTATAATAAAATCAGTTCACAGATTTATTGGTACAATTGAGACTATTTAGCACAGAGGAGAATCATTATGAGAGAAGCCGGCATATTACTCCCTATTTCATCTGTTCCCTCCGACTACGGTATCGGAGGTTTTTCCAAAGAAGCGAGGAAGCTCGCGGATCT
>JAEEIH010000008.1 GCA_016281275.1 Lachnospiraceae bacterium
CACCCTGTTGTGAGACCGAAAACGTTTTACGTATGTTTAGATGGCTGGGTCAAGTAATTCCGTAGGGAGCCGGATGCGGGAAATTCGCATGTCCGGATCTGCGAGGGGCTTGGGAGAGTAATCTCCCTTGTCTACTCACCCCTCGAACAGTGTCTCAGACAATGGATGGAGGAACAACTCTGGTGATATCTTTTGATTAAGGGCATAAGCGTTAAAGAACGGAGAAAAACATAGCAATTCATTTGCAGGAGACATAAACATATGAAAACGGTACTCATATACTCATCAACCCACCACGGGAATACGAAGAAACTCATGGATGCAATAGCGAGAGAAAACGAGATCGAAATCATAAACGCTGAAGAGATCCGCGAGAAGGATCTTTCAGGGTTTGACCTTATCGGGTTTGCGTCAGGGATTTTCTACTCGAAGTTTGCTGAAGCGGTGCTTTCCTTTGCACGAGTAAACCTTCCCGCGAACAAAGATGTTTTCCTGATCGCAACGGCCGGCAATCCCAGAGAGGCTAATTTCAACGCGATCGCTAAGATTGTGGAAGAAAAGAACTGCAAGGAATGCGGTCGTTTCCAGTGCAAGGGATTTGATACGTTTGGTCCGTTCAAGATCGTTGGAGGGATACAGAAAGGGCATCCTGACGAGAAAGAGATACAGGAGGCGGTAGAGTTTTATAAGAAGCTGACGGATTCCTACAAGTCGGAAAATGGGCAGGCAGACTAAGTGTAGACGAGAAACCCCAGATGTGAGCATAAGCGTTAAAGGTACACGGTTCGTTACATGTTATTCAATAAAAACGTAGCTGCGCCGGAGGGTGTGGTTACGTTTTTTATCTTGAAAAAATAGCAAGAATGGTATATCATTAAGTTGAAATTGATCATTTCTAGAATGTGAGGCGGCCTTGATGATATTTGATTATATAGTTGAGAACTATTCAAACGGCGAACCAATCTTTATAAGCGAGTTGCCCGGGGATTCAAAAGATTATCTTAGGCAAGAAATGAAGAAGCTTGTAGACGAGGGAAGATTGGAGCGCCTATATAACGGTGTTTATTATCTTTCCTACATCACGATTTTGGGGACGAAAGGGAAGATATCCATAGATAAGTACATTGAAAAGAAGTATCTGACAGTGAACGGGAAAGCAGTGGGATATGTTACCGGATTACAACTGGCAAATAAATATGGGTTTACTACACAGAATCCATCATGTTACGAGATCTGCAGTAATGAGGCGACCACCAAACAGAGAAAGCAGGAGATCGACGGGAACACTATAATCGTTTATAAGCCACTCACGGATGTAACTGAGGAGAACAGATCGGCTATGCAGTTTTTGGATCTTATGTCTGTGATCGATAAATACAGTGAGATTTCAGGTGAAGAACTGGTGGTCAAACTTAAAAAGTATGTTGCTTCCATTAAGCTGGATTTTGCGGTAGTAAAGAAATATCTGCCGTTATATCCGGATAAGGTATACAGAAATATATATGATGGAGGATTGATGGGTGAGCTGGTATAGAGAGTATAAAGATCAATGGAAGGAAAGCATTGAAACGGTTGCCGCCGAGGAACGCCGGACAACTCAGATGGTTGAAAAGGATACTCTTCAATCCATGATACTCCTTGATCTTTCGAGGAGTGAGCTGCCTTTTGTGTTTAAAGGTGGCACATCCTTATCGAAGGCATACGGTTTGATCGACAGGTTTTCGGAAGATATTGATCTGTCAATGAATCGGAAACCGACCGAATTGGAGAAGAAAAAGACAAAAAGCATAATCACGGAAATCGGAAACAGAATGGGATTTACGCTTTCTAATTCCGATGATATTCAGTCAAAACACAGTTATAACAAGTATGTCTTCGAATACGAATCTCTCTTCAGCGATACTCCTCTCGAATTGATGATTGAGACGAGTTTTTATCAGGCAGCCTATCCTGTAGAGGTTCATACGGTTGACAGCTTCGTTGGCAAGTTTTGTAAAGAGAGAGACATAGTTCTTCCTATGCCGTTTGATGCTGCGTTTGTCGATATGCAGGTTCAGTCGTTGGAGAGAACTTTTATTGATAAAGTGTTCGCTATATGCGATTACAGGCTTCAGGATATGCAAGACCGGGATTCCAGACATCTGTACGATATAGCGAAACTTCTTCCCGGGATTAAGATCACTCCAAAACTGGATGATCTTATTGATGAGGTACGAGAGGACAGGATACTGTCAAAGAACAATCCTTCTGCACGACTTGAACATGATATTCCTAAAATGCTTAAAGAGATTATCACCAGTAGGTTTTATGAGCATGATTATAACAACATAACGAGGAAACTTTTGTATGAGGATGTGTCATATGAAGATGCGATTGAAAACGGAATAGCTGTAGTTGCGGATCTGGATATATTTGAGTACAAAAGAAAAGTAAGTAAGTATTGACGAGAAAACCCGGATGCTAAGCAGATCGCGCAGAAGCTTACTGAGCTGCCGCTGATCCTGATCAATACTCATGCCGATCCGGATCACATACCGGGGAACGGGGCATTTGATGAGTTCTACATGAGCCCGAACGAGGAGGAGAACTACCGCGGGAACAAAGGGCAGGGCACCTTGATCCCGGTTCGTGAGGGGGACGTGATAGATCTCGGGGAGCGGGAGCTTAAGATAATTGACATTCCCGGTCATACGCCCGGGAGTATTGCGATCCTTGATATAAGGAACAGGGTGCTCATCAGCGGAGATACCGTCCAGGACGGGAAGATCTTCATGTTCGGCAAGGGGAGAGACATGGGGCAGTATACGGACAGCCTCAAGCACCTCGATGAATACGCTGAGATGTATGACGAGATCTATCCGATGCATGGATCTTTGCCCGTGGGGAAAGACCTGATCGCGAAGCTTCTTTCGGGGGCAGAGCAGATAAAAGCCGGCCAGGCGCAGAGCAGGGATGTCGAACTGTTTGGGCGGACGGTGAAGCTGTACGATTTTGGGTACGCGGGGGTTTTGTGTGAGTGAAAGGGGTAGCGGAGGAATTTCTTGGTTCCTCCGATTTTTCTTGCCAACACTTTACAATGGTGCTACAATACGAGAGAAAGTAAGTACCATTGTAAAGGGGGTGTGAGATGTCTAAAGCAGAATTGTTAAAATCAATGACTGAAGCTAATAATGGTTATTTATTCACATCAGAAGTACAGGAAGCATCTGTCTCAAGAACATACCTGGCCTCGTTTTTAAGGGAAAACAATTATGAAAAGGTGGCCAAGGGAATTTATGTTTCCGGAGATGTTTGGCCTGATGAGCTTTATATCCTTCAAAAGTGC
>JAEEIH010000009.1 GCA_016281275.1 Lachnospiraceae bacterium
AATATAACCCCATAGGCTATGAAAAGCGAACCCGTAGCGCAGTTATATGCCTTTAAGGCTCCGTCCTTTATTTTGGGTGGTCTGGCATTGGCCCAAAAGCCCGCAGCCTTTTTCATAAACATGGCTCTGATTCCCAGGGCCACCATAAAGCCACCGATCAATGCCCAGATAATAAACCCGATCTTTGCTCCTTCCATACTTTCCTCCTTACTTTTCTAAAAGCACCCGGGAATCTCCTTAACTCCCCGCGCGCGACATATAACAGAGCTTGCACCCTTGTAAGACAAGGGCGTTCCTTCAGTATCCGTAACCGTGCAGCCGGCCTCTGTAGCGATAAGCGCCGCTGCCGCATAATCCCACAGCTGTATCTTAAGTTCAAAATAAAGGTTGCATCTTCCCATGGCAACGCAACACATGTCCCAGGCTGCAGTTCCGGACCTTCTTAAATCCACACACAAAGGAAGCAGGTTCTTCGCCACCTCAAAGGTCTTTTCCCGAAGCTCCGTATAATAGGGCGCTGTCCCGAAAACCGCCAGCGTTTCAGATAAGGGTGCCTCCGAGGACATGATCTTTTCACCGTTCAGATAAGCCCCCTGACCGTTTACGGCGGACAACAGCATATCGTCGTAGGGATCATATATGACCGCCATGTGAGGCTGCCCATCTTTAAGAAGCGCGACAGAGATCACCGACGGCCGGTAGGAATAAATGAAATTCGAGGTTCCGTCAATGGGATCCAGCACAAAGCAATAGCCCTTGCTCATCTTGGCGGTGAACACATCCATGCCGTCCTCTTCCCCGAGGAAGGAAGCCTCAGGCACCACCCAACTCAGGCTGTTTACCAAAAAAGCCTGGATCTTCTCATCCGTTTCCGTGCAAAAATTTGCATGGCCGGATTTTTCTTTTATATTGGGCTTCTTGGCCGTAAGCATTATCTGCCCGGCCTCTTTCGCTATTTTTTTGATCTCTTCTATGATCATTTTCTTAACCCCTCGCCGCATATGCTTTTCTTCATTTTACGCCTAACCTATGAATACGTCAATTCTTACTGTTCACTAAAACTTTTCTTTACATACGTCACGGCGGGTGCTATAATCCTGTGAACGTTTTACATGATCCATCCATCGAGGTAACATATGCTTAAGAACAGCTCACTTTCAAATAACACGGCCAAAGGCATATTTTTAAACAGCCTTATGGCCATCCTTGCCCTTTTTGTAAACGGTTTCGGTATCTACCTCACCATGAAAGCCAACATCGGAGCCGCGCCCTGGGACGTGCTGAACCTGGGTCTTTCCAAGTCTCTGGGAATTCTTTACGGAACCGCTTCCATCAGTGTTTCTGTCATCATCCTTCTGATCGACATTTCCATGAAGGAATCCATCGGCCTCGCCATGTTCATTGACGCCATCGTGGTGGGAAAATCCGTGGACTTCTTTAACTATACCGATTTTGTTCCCGCTCCCCAAAGCCTTCCCGCAAGCATAGTCATGCTCATTGTCGGACTTTTCGTTTTGGGCTATACCCAGTTTTTCTACATGAAAGCTGCCCTTGGCTGCGGTCCCAGAGATACCCTTCTCGTGGGTCTTAAACGCCATCTCTCCAAGATCCCCATCGGTATCATAAGCATAGTTCTTCTCGGCTCCGCCACTCTTATCGGCTTTTTACTGGGCGGCCCGGTGGGTATAGGCACCATAATCTGCGCTCTTTTTCAAGGGCCCATCATGGCTTTCGCCTTTAAGACTCTTCACTTTGATGCCACAAGCATAAAGCACGAAAACCTGCTCCGATCCTTTTCTGTTATTGCAGCTTCAATGCGAAATCCGGGGCACAGGCACATCACTCGATGATCGTAAAAAAAGAGACGCAGATATATCAGCGTCTCTTATTTTTTTGCTTAGCCGGCTCAAACGATCCCTCCGTCCCTTATCTGTATCCTGCTCTTTGCATAGGCCGCCTGACGGATGGATCGGCCCTTTGTTGATCTTATCTTACAATCCCCTGATCTCATTGACCGGATTAAATGCCCGGAATACAAAGCCACCTCATGATTTCTGAATTCCGCTGCTTCTTTTCCTTTTATCTTTGCAATGTCTTTTCCGCAGACCAGGTATTGTTTTCGTACAGCCCCAGTACATCGGTTTATTCTGCGTTTTGAAACGAATCTTTCCGCACCCATGATGTACCCGTCATTTCATTTCCTGTTATCAAATTGTTATCTCCTGTCGAAAAAAGCTTCCGAGAGCGTACTATCAACGCTATCGAAAGCCTTTATTTAATGCTATATAATTCCTACCTGAAAACCACCCGGAACTATTCCATCTCTATACTGTAACCCATATATTGAGTTTTTACAGTCTATTTTCGCCCACATCTGGTATAGAATTTACAATTATTCTACCTTATTTTGGCGTGAAAGAGATTTTTTGGTTACATTTTGGATACATTATTTAAGTTCGTACCTCTACCATCGGTTGACATTTTTTTTTATTTCATCCTTCTGCCATCGATTGACATATTATTTAAGTTCATCTCTCTGCCATCGACTGATATACTGTTCATGTCACCCACTATTTTCGAAATCGATTCCAGCAACTGCGACGTTTTAGCCTTTTCTGTCAT
>JAEEIH010000117.1 GCA_016281275.1 Lachnospiraceae bacterium
CAGAGTTTCCGGACAGCTTTCCCGTCTCATCCTCAAACATCCGCATCTCCTCAGCCCGGTCTGGCAAGATAGTATCCCTGGAACAGGTCTGCTCCGATGGAAACCATATAATCAAACTCTTCTTCTCTTTCGATACCCTCGGCAACAACCCTGATACCTTTTTCATGAAGAGCCTTAATACACTTTTTACATCTTTCCAGCTTTTCGGGGCAGGTGTCTATGTTCGAGATGAGCGATCTGTCCAGCTTCACAATGTCAGGGTTCATGACCCTCACCTTATCCATGTCATTGATCCCTGTCCCGTAGTCGTCAAGCGAAAAAAGATTATCCATGTTTCTCACGGACTTTTCTTTTTCGATCCAGTGTATCTTCGAAAAATAAGGGTACTCCAGAAGTTCGATTATCATCCTTCCGCGGATATCCTCTCCGAAATAATCCCAGAAAGTCTGCGCCTCTTCCGGCAACATACAATCCGAAGGGAAAGAATTGATCGCAACCCGCTGCTCATATCCTCTCAGGAAAAACGCCTGCATCGCGCCGAAAAACGTTGCGACTTCGATCACATGGAGTTGATCCGCATCCTGATAATTCTCGATCAGTTCCGTGACCGTGATTCCCTTGGGACGCATCAGTGCTTCCCACGCATATACAGTCTTCTTGTCTTTCTCAAATATAGGCTGAAATACATAATCGATTGAAAGCTGTCTCAAAGCCTTCAGAATATCTTCCGATAAAGCCAAATGATCAAAATGAATCATTCCACACCTCAGTTACAAATACACACAATTCAACCACTTGTTTAACATTATAAAATGAATCAACCAAAAATGCACCACATATTTTTCATCATCTTGCGTATGATAATCTCAGTTGGTATAATTTTCATAATGATGATCATAGGCTTACTGGTTTCTTTCGGCATGCCCGTACCGTCCGTTTCCGTTTTGTACGAACATGCAGACTCCTGCACGATCCGTATGATCCAAACCAAACGTCCTATTTGTGCGATAAATAACAATCCTATTTGTGAGACATATAGCAACCCTCTTTGTAAGAATAAAAACAGCCCTCTTCGCGAGGGCTGTTTTAGATTTCAGGCCATTCACCCTGTTTTTCCGGTTCTTACTTGCAGGAACGGTTTACAGTTTCGTTATAAACGGTGTAATAAGGATTATGATCATGCACACGATGCAGACAAACTTGAGCATCACGTTCACAAGCTTCCTGCCCTTGAACTTTTCCTCACTTACAAGAACTTCATCCTCAATATACTTCGGCTTTGTTACCCAGCCGATGAGGACGCAGGTCATAAGCGCTACGATGGGCATCATGATATTGTTGCTGATGAAATCGAAGAAATCAAGGAACTGCATTCCGAAGATCTCAATCGCGTCCCATGCACTGTAGCCTAGGACGGAAAGCATGCCGAAGATCGCGCAGATCGCGATGGTGATCAGGCACGCGGGAATACGGCGGAGTCTGAACTTTTCCATTATGATCGAAACAACGGTCTCCATAAGCGATATCGAAGATGTCATTGCGGCAAGTGCAACAAGCACGAAGAAGATCGCTCCGAGGACCTGGCCGCCCGGCATTGATCCGAACACGTTCGGAAGTGTTATGAACATAAGGCCGGGACCTGCGTTTAATGCGCCCGCGTCGCCGCCCGAGAATACGAAAACCGCGGGAACGATGATAAGACCGGCGAGCACTGCAATACCGGTATCAAAGATCTCGATCTGTCTTACGGACTGCTCGAGAGAATCCTGCTTACGCATGTACGATCCGTAAGTGACCATGATACCCATGGCAAGTGACATCGAGTAGAAAAGCTGACCCATGGCGGCTGCTATGGTTTTAAGGAACATTTCAAACGTGAATCCCTCAAAATTCGGAAGAAGGTAATACTTAAGGCCCGCTCCGGCTCCGTCGAGGGTCATTGTATATATGGCAATGCCGACAGTGAGCACGACAAGCACGGGCATCATAAACTTACTGATGCGCTCGATTCCCTTTTCAACTCCGAGCATAACAACAAGCGCGGTAAGAACAAGGAAAATAAAGAAATAAAGTGTGGGACCTCCCGCAGATCCGATAAATCCCGAGAAAAACGAGCCGTCGCCCGCGGATTCGTTGCCCTGTCCGCTCACGAACATAGCAAGGTACTTAAGAACCCATCCGCCGATAACACAGTAATAAGGCGTGATGATCACAGGAACAAGAGCTGCGAGCCAGCCAAGGAACGAGAAGCGCTTGTCGATCGACTTGTATGCACCGATAACGCTCTTTCCGGTGCGCCTGCCGATCGCGATCTCGGTGATCATAAGCGTGAAGCCGAATGTCACGGCAAGCACGATGTAAACGATCAGGAAAAGTCCTCCGCCATACTTAGCCGCAAGATAGGGGAAACGCCAGATGTTTCCGAGTCCGACAGCCGATCCGGCCGCCGCAAGCACAAAACCAAGTTTTGATCCAAAGCCCCCATTGCCCTTAGACTCCTTGATTGATGACATAAAATCCTCCTTATTTCTTCGCGAAGCGTGGTCCATGGGGACGGGGGTTGTGGTCCATTATGTCTCCTCACCCGTCCCCTATGGACCATCACTTCGCGAACAGTTTCACGATCCAGTCCCACGTATCGGGGAAATATTTATAAATAGCGGCTTCGATCGCTTTGGCCTGACCGTCGAGGTGGATATCAAAGACCGCCTCTCCGTCAGTTTTATCACCGATTGCGATCGTAGCCGAGGCATATCCGCCTTTAGCAATTTTATCACCTATAGCACACCCGCCGAGAGAATAAACTCCGACAGAAAGTCCGCCGGCAGCAAAAACACCGACCGCTACACCTCCGAACGCAAGAAGCCCGACTGCTATCGAGCCGGCAGCGAGGAGCGCTCCGACCGAAATTGCACCAATCGCGATGAGCCCGAGCGCAAGTGCTCCGAACGACAGGAGTCCAAACGAAATGGCACCGCACGAAACGATCCCGGTTGCGATCGTTCCTACCGCAATCACTCCCTTTGCTCTCGTGATGCCGGGTCCGATCTTTACATGAACGAGCGGAAGGCCGTGGAATGTCCTTTTGCTTTTATATTCATAGCAGGGCCGGTTATAAATCCTGCAGAGGGACCCGTTCTCCGTGGACGGCGCATCCTTTCCGACAAGCTCATCAATGCTTATGCCGAACAGTTTGGACAGCTCTATCAGCTTGTCCATATCCGGCGTCGTCTCACCGAGTTCCCACTTTGAAACCGTCTGTCTTGTTACGCCTATCTTCTCTCCCAACTGTTCCTGCGACATTCCCTTCTGTTTTCTTAAACAAATGAGTTGTTCGTTAAATTCCATTGTTTTTCCTCCTGAATTTCACTTTCGATTTCTTCCCGACATAATTCACCTAAGGAAGTTTTTGATGTCGAAAAGTATAGAAAATGATGTCGCGGAATGCTACCAAGCGCGCTTGGAAGTTTGTCAACCAAAGTTAACATTGCAGGGAAAGGGCGCGGAGACTTACAAATCTACAGAACTCCGATTATCCTCAGTTCCTTCAGCGTTTCTTCAGCGCTTATATGTAAAATCCCGGTACTTCCGTTCTCGATCCACTCCTTAATCTTTTTCTCATAATC
>JAEEIH010000118.1 GCA_016281275.1 Lachnospiraceae bacterium
CGAAGAAGGCAATACCCTTGAATGGTACTGCGATATCTGCGAATTCATCATTGATGATGAGAATAACACGTTCACGAGCAACGATCTGCTCCTCGATGTGATCTTATATCCGAACGGACGTGAGCTTATCCTCGACGCGGATGAGGCAGCCGACGCGCTTGAAAAAGAACTAATCACCAAGGAGCAGATGATCAAAGCCCTGCGATCCTTTAATTCGCTTCTCGAGGTGATCCGCCACGGAGAATTTGATAATCTGATTGCAAAGCTGAATCTGTAAAAACGATGGAAAAAAAAAGAAGCTGAACCGTAAAAGTTCAGCTTCTGTACATTTGGTTCGAGTGAATAACCCTATCAATACCCGTTAGAAGAAGGGTTGGATGTGGGTGTATTTACATATACTCTGAATTGTGATAAATCGGGAGGATTGTCGGCTCCTCCGGAAACCTTGTCGAGAGCTTCGTCTGAAATGGGCTCAGCGGTTTCAGTCATGTTCTTCTTTGCTTCTTCCGTAAAGTTGTTTTTCTCTTTTGAATCCATATTATACCTCCGGTAATCTGTAATCGGCAGTCCCGCGTATCGGAATCAAGCCGTTGTTTTAGTCCTTCATGTCTTATTATACGGCATAACATTAAATAATCCACATAATATTTTCAAATTCATAAATAACTTGGTAAATGAATCCGAATCCGGGGAGTATGTGATTTATGAAATGTGTTTTCACCGGAATAAAAAGAGGTGTTAAACTGAAAAAGAATAAAAGGTCTCACTTACAGTTCTTCGGAAAGAGCAGCCTGCACTTCGTTTCTGAAATTTAGAAGCGCCAAACGGACATGCTCGGTCGTAAGTTCTCTGGCCTTCTCGGCATCGCGATTTTTGATGGCTTCAAGGATCTGCCTGTGTTCTTCGACAGCTTTAACGGCACGACCCGGAGCATGAAGCGAAAGACCGCGTCCGCGCTGGATCTGATTATGGAAATTCGTGAGCATCGCACGAAGCGGGCGATTGCCGGAAGCCTCATATATAAGCTTATGAAAATCGGTATCGAGTTTCCAGATCTGGTCGCGGTCATCTTTTTGTATGTAGAACTCCTGCAACTCTATCATCTTCTCAAGAGCAACAAGCTCGTCTTTTGTGATCCTGGATGTTGCCAGTTCTGAAGCAAAGCCTTCGATGTGAAGCCTTATCGCATATATATCTTCTATGTCCTGAACAGAAACTCCGACAACAACCGCGCCTTTATTCTGTATCGTCTCAACAAGCCCTTCGAGCTCCAGCTGCATGAGTGCCTCACGGATAGGTGTTCTGCTGACACCCAGATCGCGAGAGAGGCGCAATTCGTTCATCGTGTCACCTGCTTTGTATTCTCCGCTTAAAATACTGTGTTCAAGCTCTGCAAACACACGGGCACGCAGCGATCCGGTATCTTTTATGGGTTGAAGAGTCTTCATATTGATCTACGTATTTCGCATCCGTTTGGATTTAGCATTAAGCTACGGATGTGATTTTTATGTGTTTGGTTTAAGACCGGCGTCTCTTGCGGTAAGCCGGCGCCGAACCGGAGTTTGTCTTAGATTTCACTTGATTTTTGAGGGAAGTCCCGGAAGCTCGTCTTTATGAAGTCGAACCTGCTCAAGCATTTCCTCACCGCTTATGATGGTCACGCGACCTTCGTCGTACTGCTTGTCTACCCACTCTTTGATCTTGGCAACGCCGGGGTTCTTTTTGCTGATCTGTTCCTCGCCTCTGAGACCGAAGTGACGGTTGATCCAGCACGCGATACCTGCAAGACCGGAGGTGTTTGTTACCGAAACGGTGGCAGGTCTGCCCAAGATCAGCTCGGTATCAAAGATGTTGTAGATTTCCTCGTCTTTTAAGAGACCGTCTGCATGGATGCCGGCACGTGTAAGGTTAAAGTCTCTTCCGACGAAAGGAGTGTTGGGAGGAAGCTGGTAACCTGTTTCCTTAACGAGATAATCGGCAATCTCAGTGATAACGCGGGGATCCATGCCGTTAAAGTTTCCGCGAAGAGAAGCGTACTCTATAACCATAGCCTCGAGCGGAACGTTACCGGTACGCTCGCCGATACCGAGGAGTGAGCAGTTAACGCCGCCGCAGCCGTACATCCACGCGACGGATGCGTTAACAACGCCTTTATAAAAATCATTGTGACCGTGCCACTCGAGCATGTCGCTTGTGAAGCCGGCATAATGTTCAAGACCGTAGAAGATTCCCGATACGCTTCTGGGAAGAGCGACGCCTGCGTAAGGAATACCATAGCCCATGGTGTCGCACGCACGGATCTTGATGGGGATGCCGCTCTCGTCGGAAAGCTCCTTGAGCGCGGAAGCAAAAGGAATTACAAATCCGTAGAAGTCGGCTCTTGTGATGTCCTCAAAGTGGCAACGGGGACGAAGACCGGCTTCGATACAATCCTTTGCAATTCCCATGTATTTGTCGAGGGCCTGCTTTCTTGTAAGTCCCATCTTGTTGAAAATGTGGTAGTCCGAGCAGCTCATCAGGATGCCGGTTTCTTTGATGCCCATGTCCTTTGCCAGCTCAAAGTCCAGTTTGGAAGCACGGATCCACGTGGTGATCTCGGGGAAGTCGTAACCGAGTTCCATACACTTCTCGATCGCATCTCTGTCTTTCTTGGAGTATACAAAAAACTCCGTCTGACGGATCATGCCGTTGGGACCGCCCAGACGATGAAGTAATTTGTAGATGTCAACCATCTGCTCTGTTGTATAAGGAGAACGTGATTGCTGACCGTCACGGAAGGACGTGTCCGTGATGAAGATATCATCGGGCATGTGCGCAGGAACCTTTCTATAGTTGAAAGGTATCTTGGGAACCTCCGAGTAAGGATAGATCTGGCGGAAAAGCTCGGGCTCCTCCACATCCTGGAGCTGATAAGCATAAGGATCCTGCTCCAGAAGGTTCGTGTTGGGATTGATAGATAATTCCGATTTCATCATAGGACTATTCCCCTCATTTAAGCGATTTTCATAACAGAAGTTGTTCCTAATTTTTTGCATGATTGTATACAATTATACAAGCATATCATTTTTTGTCAACAAAAACATAAATCCTTGAACAGAACGGGACCGAGCGTTATAATATTCGCGCAAAAAGAAGAGCCTGGAGTCATTCGGAGGAGCAAGCAGGCGAAAAAACGAAACGCCTTCCGAATGATGAGCAGATATTATAAAAGATAAGAAGCAGTTGTGTAACGACCGAAAGGAAAACATGGAAACTGAGATCATCAGGGTAAACAGGGAGGATCTTACTCCCGAAGACTTGAAAAAAGCGGCCGACATCATTCGAAAGGGAGGACTCGTGGCTTTCCCGACAGAGACAGTTTACGGGCTCGGAGGAGACGCGTTCGACCCGACCGCATCAAAAAGAATATACGCGGCAAAGGGACGTCCCTCGGACAATCCGTTAATTGTTCATATCGCAGACCTGCCCGAGATAACACGGGTTGCGTGTGACATTCCGGATACGGCATATGCGCTCGCCGGAAAATTCTGGCCCGGTCCTCTCACCATGATACTTAAGAAGCGGGACGAGTTACCCCGTGAAACGACGGGAGGGCTTGACACGGTGGCGGTAAGGATGCCTTCAGACCCGGTTGCGGCATTGCTCATCCGCGAGGCAGGTGTACCGATCGCAGCACCCAGCGCGAATCTTTCGGGACGCCCATCGACTACCTGCGCGGACCATGTGATTGAAGATCTTTCGGGCAGGATCGACATGATCATCGACGCGGGAGCTTCCAAGATCGGGCTTGAATCAACCATTGTTGATCTCACATGCGAGCCTGCACTGATCCTGAGACCCGGATTCATCACCAAAGAGATGCTTGAAACGCTTATACCGGATATCGGATTTGACCGGGCTGTTTCGGGAAAACCCGGAGACGAAAAAGCACCGCCCAAGGCA
>JAEEIH010000010.1 GCA_016281275.1 Lachnospiraceae bacterium
AGCAAGTGTACGTGTATCCTTGAAGATCGACATAGCCTGCTTGCCTGCGATCATGTTCTTAACGTTTGCGATATCACAGTCCTGACCGGTGATGATCGGGTACTTCTTGCTTGAATCATAGTTAGCTGCAAGAGAGTTTGCAACACCCATAGCTGTCGAGTCGTTCGAAGCCATAACAGCGTCAAGTACTGTTCCGTCAGCGTAGTTAGCTGCGATGATTGCATCAAATCTGTTCTGTGCGTTCTCTGTTGACCATCCTGCTGTAGCTACTGTATCGAAATCTCTCTGGCCCGACTTGATAACGAGCTGGCCGTTGTCGATGTACTTGTCAAGGATGCTCATAGCGCCGTTGTAGAAGAAACGAGCGTTGTTGTCGCCGGGATCACCTGTGATAAGCTCGATATTGAAGGGACCTGCGCCGCTTGCGAGACCAAGCTGCTCTTCGATGTACTGACCCTGCTTCGTACCTACCATGAAGTTATCGAATGTTGCGTAGTATGTAACTGCGTCGGTGTTCATGATGAGGCGGTCATAAGCGATAACCTTAACGCCTTTTTCCTTAGCCTGTGCAAGAACTGTTCCGAGTGAATCACCCTCGATAGATGCGATAACGAGAACCTTGCATCCGTTGTTGATCATGGTCTCGATCTGGTTAACCTGGGTTGTAACGTCGTTAGCTGCGTACTGAAGCTCAACATCATAGCCTTTTTCCTTGAGCTGCTTCTGCATGTTGTCGCCGTCCTGATTCCATCTCTGGAGATCCTTGGTGGGCATCGAAACGCCGACCTTCTTGTCTGATGATGAACCGCAGGCTGTGAGCATAGCTACTACCATAACAAGGCTCATTAATAAGCAAAGTGCCTTTTTCATAAATCTTTAACCTCCCTTTTTTTGTTGGCAATGCCAAAACCGGCACTGCTGGTTAGAGTAAGTTTGTAATGTGACAAACAGGGAATCTGCTTCGCTCTGTCTGCACCACTACAATCGCATAATAACACAACAATTGTAGGATTATCTTTTAATCACCAGCAATTTTTTATCGGTTTTTGCGAATTATACTTTATAATCAGTAGCATTTTTTTGCTTATCCTAACCATTTATTGCTGTTTGAAGGTATATTTCCTTTTTTGAAACAACAGATCGGGAAGAATTAAAAAGAAGTTGCTTTTTGTATCGTTTTTTACTATTATGGATGTGTATGATTATCGGACGATCCACAAGGATTCCGAAAAAAAAACAAATGCGACCGAAAGCCGCATTTACAGGAGGAAAATTAATGAAAACCACACATTGTTCGAATCTTCTCAAGTACATCCTTATGATTCTTTCATTCCTTCTTATCTTCGTATGTATTTTTCCTTTTTATAAGATCGATACAGACGACCTGAATGAAAGCGACGCAGCTCTCGTCATCGCCGAGACCTCAACCAAGGTTGACCCGACCGACAACTCGAGTAACGTCAGATTCAACGGCAACATCGGTGTTCTCAACACCATCACCGGCAGCACCGGAGAAGTTAAGTCGGGCACACTTTCCTTCTATACATTTGTATTATTGTTCATCCCAGTGCTCATGTTTGTGACCTTCTTCCTTTGGAGATGGATTTCGGATACCGTAACCGGACTCATCGTTGCGGTTCTTTCGGTGATCGAATTCACTTTTTCACTGCTCGTCGGCGGCGCCGCTACATCGGCATTTAACAGCGCTTTCACATCCCTTGCGGGATTCGATGTACTCAAGGCAACCGGAATGCTCACGATAACAACCGTTGCTTCCTGTGTGATCTTCGTTCTCTCGATCTTCCTTGCTTTGTGGGACAAGATCTTCGCCGTAAAGAACACAGCTACGGCATAAGCTCGGGAACATTGAGGTAGACGTCTTCTTTCAGATGGAAGCCGCTGCCGATGATGACCTCGTTCATGTTATCCTTTGTTACGCTGATGGGTTCCATCGCTATATATGGAACATCGAAGGAACCGTCATTTATAATTTTAACATCTTCGGCCTCAAGCTTCTCACCCCTCGCAAGGGCGATGGCGCATGAGGCCGCTCTTTTTGCAAGTTTTTCCACGGGCTTATAAACAGTCATGAGCTGCGTACCCTCCACTATCCTCTGGCATGCCTCGAGATCGGCATCCTGGCCGACCACCCCGATATTACCGGCGAGCCTCATCTCTGCCAGAACAGGTATAACGGCACCCGCGATCGTATCGTTTCCGCACATAATCCCGTTTGCTCCCTCTACTATGTCCTCATTGTTATAGACGTATTCGGAAGCAATCTCCGCTTTCCAGTTATCGGCATGCATTCGACCGCTCACGTTCATTCCTTTCTCGTTGCACACTTCAAGAAAACCGTCCTCAAGAAGAGGAACGTTGTTGTCCTTTAAGGAGCCTCCGAGCATAACAACATTCCCTCCGGGGCGCTCCATCGCTCCCCAGAGCGCCTCGCCCATCATTCTTCCGACCATAGCGTTGTCAAACGAAATATAAAGATCGACATTTGAGTCGTTTAAAAGTCTGTCATAAGCTATAACCTTGATCCCCGCCTTACGCGCGTCGCTCACAACTTCCGAAAGGCTGCCGGAATCGATGCAAATGATGACGATGACATCCATGCCGGAATCAATGAAATATTCTATCTGCTCTTTCTGCTTTTCAACGTCTCCGTTCGCACTCTGGACATTTACGGTCGCCCCGTATTCCTTTGCCGTCGATACAAAGACGTCTCTGTCTCTCTGCCAGCGCTCGATGACAAAAGAGTCAAAGCTCATGCCGATCCTGATGGCTGCTTCCTGAACTATGCTCGTTTCCGACACGGGCTTCTCTGTTCCCGCGCACCCCGTGAGAATCAGACAGGTAACAATTAAAAGCGCGATCGTTTTTTTCATGACATTTTCCCTTCTCTGTATTCGGTCGGAGTAACTCCCACATTCTTTTTAAAGGACCTGCTGAAGTAATTCGGGTCCTGGTATCCTATCATCGAACATATCTCCTTCATGCTGTAACGGGGATTGATCAAGAGCTCCCTTGCATGCTCCATTCTGATTCCCGTAAGGTACTCGATGAAGTTTTCTCCCGTTTCTTCCTTAAAAAGCCTGCTGAAATAATAAGGACTTATGTCAACGGCTCTCGATACATCCTCGAGCGAGATATTTTTACCGTAATTATCACGGATATATTGCTTGGCCATATCGACGACTCCGACCGTACGCTCGGCTCGCTTGCTGCCGATATTGATGCAGGCCTCCCCTATCTTATGAAGGAACCATTCCCGGAGTTTCTCCGTGCGGTCGGTTTCAAGCACCTCGGGAAGATAATTGTGTCTCGACTCAAATCTGTAGGTCATTCCGCCGTTTTCATAAGCGAGCTTTTCCGCAAAAAGAACAAATTCGATGATCTTAAGCCTGATGTTGTTTATATCGGAATCCTTCATCCATTCAAAGAACAGATCGGCCTCCCTCAAAGCTCCTTCTTTATTACCGCGTCTGATCTCCTCAAAAAGACGCGACTCGGTCTCAACGGGATAATCATCCGTATAATCACAACCGATCGGAAGGTCGTCGGCATGAGCGACACTGCCCGTTGTGAACAAAAGTGCCTTAACCGCCTCATTGTACGAGTCAGTCATAACGTTTATGGCTCTGACTCCGCCGATCCCGATACGCAGGCGGATACCAAGCTTTCTCCTTATGGCATGAACAAGCTCCCTAACCCTGTCGATCAGGATGGTTCGCTCATTATATTCCATTTTTATTCCGTCATGTGATACGAGTACCGCTATCTTGTTTGACATGACCGTTCCCACCACACAGTCAAAGGCATCTTTAAAAAGATCTCGTATCTCCTTGTAATTGCGAAGCATTCTCACACTGCTGCCCGCAGCGTTTGTCATATGGCTGCCTTCCTGCTCGTCTCCGCAAACGATGACCATCATATATGCGTGATCGGATTTTATATCAAGGAGCGATCTGTAGCTTTCTATGTCTTCCTCAAAATATTCCTTAAACAGGATATTGTATATGAGACCGCTCTCAAGGATCGGTACGACCGTTTCAAGCTTCTCTTTTATGATAAGATCCTCGCTTCTCTTGCGGCGTTCGTCGCTCACCTGGTTCATCGCCATCCGGAGAATCGACACCATCCGCTCTCTGTTCATGGGCTTCGTAACATATTCGAGAACACCGAGCTTGATAGCCTCCTGAGCATAATCGAATTTATCGTAAGCCGACATAACAATGAAGATGACCGAAGAATTTGTTCTTCTGATCTCCCTCATCGCTTCGATACCGTTGATGCCGGGCATCTGGATGTCCATAACCGCGATATCGGGACGAAACGACTCCGCAAGCTCGATCACGCTCCTGCCTGTCTTCGCAGTCGCTATCTCGCACTCTCCGCCAAATTCTTTTTCGATTATGAACCGAAGCGAATCGATCACGATTCCTTCGTCATCTGCCAGCATTATCCTGTACATACAAAAACCTCTTTTCAAATGATCTTACGCTTTGTCCGTCCCGTTTTCGTAAGTGACCGGAACTCAACCGCCCGTTGTTTTTCAAAAGTCAGACATCAAGATAAATATCAAATCTCGTTCCCTTTCCTTCGCCTTCACTGGTGATCGCAATGGGATCGCTCTCGCCCGTGTAAAGCCTCAACCTGGCGATAACATTGTCGAGACCTATGCCACCTCCCGAAGACTTCGGGTCCGTTTTTAAGCTTCCGTTGAGAATATCTTTTATCATTTCTTCGGAAAGACCCTTGCCGTTGTCGCTGATGCTCACGACGACAATATCATCGATCCTGCATACTTCGAGCCTTATACATCCTTCGCCCATCATCTCCCTTATGCCGTGATTGACGCAGTTTTCAACGATAGGCTGAAGTATCATGCTCGGCATGGGCGTGTCAAGGACGGATTCGTCAAGCTTCTTCTCGTACTTTATATCACCGCTGAAGCGTACATTCAGAATATAGATATAGTTATCGATAAGCTCGACCTCCTCACGGATGGTAACTATCTCCGAGCCCTTCTTAACGTTATAGCGGAAGAAATTTGCAACGTGCTCAATATAACCGTTGGTTTTGTCCGCGCCCTCCATCATCGCGAGCTGCGCGCCCGCATTAAGGGTGTTAAAGAGGAAGTGCGGATTAATCTGCGCCTGAAGATATTTAAGCTGAGCTTCCTTCAGATGCGCCTGCATGAGCAGCTCGTTCTCGCGGAGCCTGCGCTCGGCCGCAGAACTCTCCCTGAGCCTGTCGATGTAATCCCTGATGCTGACGATCATCTGATTAAATGCTTCGGTAACGACACCGACCTCATCATCGTTCACGACCTCAAGAGGCGGAATGTCAAAATTACCGTGACCTACTTCACCGGCCTTCTCAGTAAGGTTCTGAAGCGGTCTGATAACTGCCAGAGTCAGCCTCGTAACGACGATGATATTACCTGCGATGACCAGCGCAAGCACGAGATTGCTCGTCATCTCAAAATTCCGGAATGCCGAAAGAAGCTTTGTGTAATTGCCGGAATTCTCGGCGAACTGCTCATTGTTAAGGCTGTAGATCGCCGATTCGATATAGTCGTAAAGACGGCTCGCGTTTTCATATCTAATGCGGTATTTTTCAACATTACGACCGCGCTTGCCTTCGATCGTCAGCAAAACCTCATCGATGTACTCCTTGCACATCCTTTTGATATTTCTCTCCATTCGTGCGAACGGATGTGATGAAATATCATCGTCGAGCTGTCCGAACAGATCTCTGAATTCCTGCTCGCTGGCGTAATACTCGGTCAACGTGTCGCTGTTCTTTGTATTCAGGTATTCGGTCATGTTTTTCTGAACGCGTTCAACGGATCCCATAAGCTCTTCAAGGAAAAGGTTGTCCTTATAGACCATATCCATTTTATCCGAAAGGTTGTTGATGCCGAACATCAGCGCTATATTCACAACAAGTATTATTATGTTTGCCAGCAGGGAAATGCCGATCATCTTGTTCTTTACGGAGACCCTTCGGAAAAAACTGTTATTCTTCATACGGCACCTCCTTCCCGAGGTACTCCGAAACATTCGAAGAATCGATAAGAAGAGAGTCGGCGGTAAAGTACTGGCTTGTATATCCGAGTTCTATGTACTCGTTAAGGGCCTCCACGCAGAAACTGCCGAGCTGGTCGGTGTCGATGGCGATCGTCGCTTCGATAACACTTCTGTCGATGGCGTTCAGAATGGTGGGCGAATCATGATAACCGAGTATGGTGATAACGCCAACCCTGTTGTAATCGACAACAGTCTGGTAGGCACTGTTTGTCTCCACCTCGGAAAGACAGACTATCACATCGGGTTCGAGAGAAGCGCCGAACACAAGCTCCCTTACTCCCTCCTGGGACGAGAATGCGTTGGAATCATCTATGGGAACAAGGCTGATCTCGATCAGTCTGTCCGTGAGACCGTTTTTGACTCCCGCCTCTACCGTTTCCTGAATCCCCATGTATAAGACGTTCTGACCGGACTCCTTCGTATGGCTGTCGACAAGGATCGCAACCTTCACGGTCTCGCCCGCATTCTTCTTTGTTCTCGATACCCTGATTATCCTTTCGCCGTACTCACGTCCGATGTTGTAATTGCTGATATCGACAAAGCTGCAGCGTTCGGATGACGGGCAGTCCGACATGAGCGTTACGACCGGGATTCCTCTGCCTGTCGCAAGCGAGATCAGGTCGTGCATCTCCTCCGTGTCATCCGCGGCAACGATTATTCCGTCAACCGACTCCGCCACGGCAATCCTGAGAAGATCCTCCCTGGGATAATGGCGCAGCAGATTTGAGCCGAGATGCTCAACATAAACATTGTTTTTCTCACCTGCGTTATGCGCGCTTTCATAGACCTCGTTCCAGAAAGAAGATTCCTGTTCGGGACCTATCATAACGTAATATCTGTCATAGATCTTTTCGGGTTCGGGAGTCTCCACCGAGGTCAGAAAATTTAAGAATATAAGAACCATGACAATCACCGTCATCAAAAAAAACACGGTAACGATGACGCTTGTGGGAATCCTCAATCTCTTAGCGCCTTCTTTAAATTCGTTACCGCTTTTTTTCTTATTCATGGGAATGTACTCCTGTCGTTTTTGACCGGAACCCTTTCCGGCATCCGAGCCTCTCATGAGAGTCACCGATGTCCGGTTCCTTATCAGAATACGTAGGACATATCATGTGTAGCGTTGATGATGGGAACCCACGTTTCATAATCAACCGTACCGTCAGGCTCAAGTCCGTTGTCCTCCTGGAAATGCTTAACCGCTTCAACGAGCGTGTCGTCATACTTTTTGCCTGATCCTTTTTTAACATACCCAAGCTTCTTAAGGCGGCTTCTGAGGTTTTCGACAACCTTAGCGTCCGCCTTTTTTCCGGGCTCGAGAACCGGGAAGGGTTCTTCGTGTTCGTACTGAAGAAACTCGAGGCCGAAATACTGGAAGTGCATCGTATCCGAACAAATATCGAAATCTCCGCCCCAGTTCCAGCCATAGGCCCTGAAAACATTTGTTACATCATCCGAAATACAGAAAGGATTGCTCTTGTCACGCAGATCATTGCCCTTTCCGAGATAAAGATCGTTGTCGTAGTCTCCGTTGTTGATGTCGATCGCGACACCGAACGAATGCGCGGAAAGGATCGGCGAATTGACAAGACCCGCTCCGCCCACTTTTCTGTACATAAATCCCACAAGATATTTTATCGGGAACTGTTCACCCAGCAAAAATATGTCGCTGAATATGCACTTTACGCTGTCGGCAAGAAGCGCATTTATCGTGATGCTTCCCGATGCTGCTTTCCTGTTGCCGTTCCCGTCCATCACCCAATAAGGTACCTCAAAAGAGGACATGCGCTTAAAGGCGGTATCCTCATTCGGATACCACTCGGGTCTGTCTGTCATTGTGTAAACCTTATAAGTGCTTCCTGTAATATACTCATATCGCGCATCGTTGCTTTCGAGAGGCAACGACTTTGTGCCCTCTGCCACCTTCTCATCGTAGTACTGCTTACTCGTCACGAGAAGTTTGGCCACCTTTTCAGGCACATCCGCGGGGACATCTTTGCGTTCTTCCTCGGGCAGCTCATAGACCGGTCTTATTCCATAAACCGCCTCTTCTTCCTGAACAGCTTCCTCAGCTGTCATGTCACCAACCACATTATCCTCTCCGGTATCCCCTTCGTCCGGAACCGCATCTACCGCTTCACTCTCATCCGTTTCAGGCACTGCATCTTCTTTAGTGTCCGTTACAACGTTGTCAGCTTCCACATTGCCGGCAACAAGAGCATCTCCCGACGTTTTTTTGTCGTCCTGTAAAACCGTTTCGGCAGTCTCAGCCACCTCCGGCTCTTCCAAAAAGGTCGCAGCTTCAACAGATACATCTTCCGCTCTTGTTCCGATGGTCCCATAGGCCAATACCATAGCCAGGAAGACCGACATCAGCGATACAAGAGCTTTCCGCTGTGACTTCACCCTGTTCATTTGTGTTTGTATGATCCTTTCCCGGTCAGATCATGTACTGACCGATTGCTTCAAATAAATCTTTTTCGGTGACCGGCTTTAAAAGCAGCGAATTCATGCCGCCATGTGCCGATCTTTCGATCTCGGAACGCGAGCTGTTTGTCGTAAGCCCGATAACCGGAATGATCTGCGCATCTGCCCGGTCGCTTTCCCTTATCCTTCCGGTTGCTTCGACGCCGTCCATGATCGGCATCTGAATGTCCATGAGTATCATATCATAATAGAACGGGTCATGGGATAAATACATATCAAGCGCTTCCCGTCCGTTGATGGCATTATCCGAATCAAGTCCTCTGTAGCCGAGCATCGTGGCGAGTATTTCGCCCATAAGCACATTATCCTCGGCGATAAGGATCCTTCTGCCTATGTACATTTCACTGATGCATTCCGGTACCTCGAGTTCTTCGGATGTGAGCGCAACAGGCTTGTCGATATTGATCCTCGCCGGGATCATAAAAACAAATTCCGTTCCCTTTCCTACCTGTGAAAAAACATCAAGCGTGCCGTGCATAAGCCTGATAAGGTGCTTGGCGATGAAGGTTCCGAGTCCCTGAGGCGCTCCCTTTTTCACAATGTTGGGATTGTACGGTTCAAGGATAAAGCGTCTTGTTTCTTCGTCCATGCCGCAACCGTTGTCGCGCACCCGGAACATGATCATGCTCCTCGTGCGGGCATTCTCATCTATCGATATCGAAACACGGATCTTCCCGCCTTCGTCCGAATATTTGCTTGCGTTCGAGATGAGCTGTCCGAGTATCCTGAGGATCTTTGTGAAATCGGAATAAATGATCATTCCGTTCTCATATTCGAATTCAAGAGTCTGACCCTTGACCTCGCAAAGCGATCCGTAGACCTTCATGACATCGTACTCAAGGTCGGATGGCTTGAACCATGACATGTCAACAAGAAGCCTGTCTCCGTCGATTATCGATGTATCAACACAACTGCTGACACTTTCCATAAGCTGTTTTACCGACTTGTCGAGACGTTCGAGGCACTGACTGACAATCTCGGGATTTTCTATGTTGTGCTTTAAGATCGTCACCATTCCGGTGATCGAATTGATCGGAGCGCGCAATTCATGCGAAATGTTCGTAAGGAACTGACTTGTTGCATTCCCCGCCTCGGAAACCATGTTTTCGGCTTCCGCGAGGATGAATCGCCTCGCTTCGCTCCTCTTTTTCCAAAAAACTATTCTGTAGATGATCCGCGCCACCTGTTTCATCAGGTCTATCTCGTCATCCTTCCACTCACGCTTGCCGCGCCTGTACGCGAAACAGAGCTCCCCGACATAATCCCTGCCGCTCGTCATTGCGCACGAAACAAAAGCGGTAACGCGCGTGGCTTCGACCATCTCAAGACTCATGGCTTCCATACCGTTCACGGTCACGTCGGAAACGACATAAACACGGATATCCTTTCCGAAAGGATTGAGCTTGAACCAGTTCTCGTTATCACGGTAATCCATCACAAGCCTGCGATCGCCGAGAGACGGAACACGTTCCCAAATATCGTCCGTTTCAAGAAGGAAGGGCGTTTCGCCCGTTCTGAACGTGAGAATAAGATCAAGGTCAAGTACCTCTCCTATCCGCGTGAAAACCATCTGAACGGCCTTGTACCCGTCGATCTCGATCAGCGCTTTATAAGTAAAGTTCAGGAGTTCGTTTCTTACGGTATCATCCATCCGATCACCTCTCTCGGATGCTGTCGTCATCCGATGCTGCAACTGTCGTCACTATGTCATTAATCCTGTTACAGATATTTCTTGACGTTCCTCTCACTGTCTCTTGCGAAAGCAGTGGTCGAAAGTCCCTTTTCCTTATATTTTTGAGCAAGAAGTATCGCGAACGTCAAAGATCTGTGCTGTCCTCCGGTACAACCGAGTCCCACAACAAGCTGCGATCTTCCCTCCTGCTCATACATGGGGATCGCACAGTCGAGATAGGATGTAATCCTTCTGAACAGTTTTTTTGATTCCGTGTGTGACATTACATAATCCCGAACTCTCTTGTCCGCGCCTGTCTTTGTCTTGAATTCATCGATATAGTACGGGTTCGGCAGACATCTGACATCGAAAACCAGATCACAGTCCGACGGAATCCCGTATTTGTATCCGAACGCCGTAAAAGCGATCGAAAGTCGCTGTTTTTCACTTTTGGGAAGGATCTTCGTGATCTTCACATTGAGGTCGCTCGTGGTCAGAAGTGACGTGTCGATGGTGTAATCCGCTCTCGACTTAATCTCCGCCAGCGCCTCCCTTTCCTTCCTGATCGCGCCCTGAAGGTCAAGCTTCGGCTCCGTCATCATCAGCGGATGGAGTCGCCTGCTCTCCTTATATCTCTTCATGAGAACCGAATCCTCACAGTCGAGAAATACGATCTTCATCTCTCCGCTTTCCGAAACTCTCTTTGAAATCGTGTTCAGTGTTTTGAGCGCTTCCGTGGTCATCTCACTGTTTCGAACATCCATAGTGATGCAGACTCTGTTCGAAAAATTCTCGATATTCATGATCATGTTAATAAATTCCGGCAATATCTTAACGGGAAGATTGTCAAGACAGTAATACCCGTTGTCTTCAAGGATATCGAGAGCTTTAGTCTTTCCCGAACCGCTCATACCCGTCACAATGATAAGTCTCATATTCAGCTCCTCTTCAGAAGAAGTACCGCTCCGCTTTTTTTCATAAACGTACTTTAACGAAAGCGGCTCATCCTGTCATGTCAAAAATGCATTTATGTGCTCAAGTGCCTTCCCGAGGGGATCATCCTTCATGTTGATCCAGATCATGTCCTTTCTTTTCTTGAACCATGTCATCTGTTCCTTCGCAAGATGACGGATTTCTTTAAAGAGTTCTTCGTAAAACATCTCGTACGTCATCTTTCCCTGCAGGTAAAGCAGGCTGTACCTGTATTCAAGTCCGAGTCTGTAGAGAAAATCATCGCTGACTCCGGCGCTTCTCAGATCTTCAACCTCTCCGATCATGTTTTCCTTAAGCCGCCTTTTCAGCCTTTCCTCAATTCTTTCATAAAGCTCCGCTCTCGGCCACGTTACGCCGAGAACAAGCGTATCATAACGCTTATGCGCACTGTTCGAAAGCGTTTTGCCCGTAAGTACTTTTTCCGCTGCTCTCTCGAGCCTTCTTTTGTTGTTGGGATCGAGTGCCCCGGCTCCCAAGGGGTCCGCGCTTTTTATAACCTCAAGGAGTTCCTCACAGTTCATGCCCTCAACCTTTTTTCTGACCGATTCGAGGGGTTCACCGGGCTCGAGTTCATATCCGTCAACAACAGCATTGATGTACAGTCCCGTGCCGCCCACAAGGAGGGGACGCTTTTCCCGCGCGACAACATCGTCTATCGCCTCATAAGCAAGGCGCTGGTAGTGTGCAAGTGAAAAATATGTATCCGGCTCCGCTACATCAAGCAAATGATGAGGGACGCCTTTCATCTCATCGGGGCTTATTTTGCCGCTTCCGAGATCAAGCCCCTTAAAAACCTGTCTCGAGTCGGCAGAGATTACCTCTCCGTTTATCTCCTGCGCGATCCGAACACCGAGATCGCTTTTTCCGGAAGCATTTGTTCCGGCGATAACTACCAGTTTTTCCATCTGTAATCCCTATAATCAATTCGTTTCACCGGCTGCCTCCGTGGCTGCCGACCTGCCGACCATACGCGCGAGCACTCGCTTGCGTACAGCGAAGTATGTTACGACATGCACAAGGAAGGTCGTTATCCACGAGATCGGATAAGAAATATAAACGGTCTCGACTCTGTGGTATTGCTCGATACCGAATACGGTTGCGATCCAGACCAGCCTCACTCCGCAGACTCCGACGAGCGACACTATCATGGGCATCACGGAATAACCCACTCCGCGAAGAGCACCGACCATAACATCCATAACACCGCAGGTGAAATATATCGAAGCTATGTATGTAAGTCTCCTTATGCCGGCCTCGATAACTTCGGGGCTCGAGGTGTAGATCCCGAGCAGCTGCTTGCCGAAGATCACTTCGAGAAGTCCGAGCACAAGTCCCGTCACAGTCACGCAGAACAGTCCGCAGCGTAATATCCTGCCCATACGGTCCGAGCGTCCCGCACCGTAGTTTTGGCTCATGAACGAAAGCGTCGCATGATGGAATGCGTTCATCGAAACCCAGCAGAAGCCTTCAAGGTTCATGGCTGCGGAGTTTCCTGCCACCACAATGTTTCCGAAACCGTTAACGGATGACTGGATCACAACGTTTGACATCGAGAAGATGCAGCCCTGTATCCCGGCCGGAAAGCCGACCCTAAGGATCATCGAAAGTTCTTTCGTGTCAATCCTCAGCTTTGAAAGAAAGAGCTTAAATGCGCCTTTTTCCTTCATCAAACATCTGACAACAAGGAACGCGCTCACTGCCTGCGAGATAACGGTCGCTACAGCAACGCCCGCGACATCCATCTCGAAAACTATAACAAATATAAGATTAAGAACAACATTCACAACTCCGGAGAAAGCGAGGTACATCATCGGTCGCTTTGTGTCTCCGACAGCCCTCAGAAGAGCGCTTCCAAAGTTATATATAAGGCTCACGGTCGCACCCGTAAAGTAGATCCTCAGATAAAGCGCGGCTTTGCCGAGCTGCTCCGGGGGCGTGTCCATAAGCGTTAAAAGATCACCCGAAAAGATGATCCCGATCGCCGTGAGGATGATCCCTCCCAGGAGCGCCACACACATCGATGTGTGGACGGTCCTGCCGAGCCTTTCGTCCTGCTTGGCGCCGTAGTGCCTTGCCGCCATAACGTTCGATCCGACCGAAAGTCCGATGAACAGATTTGTAAGAAGATTGACGAGCGATCCCGTGCAGCCCACGGCTCCGAGTGAGTCGTCGCCCGCAAACTGACCGACGATCACGACATCAGCTGCGTTGAAGAGCAGCTGCAGCACGCTCGAAAGCATGAGCGGTATCGTAAATCTGAGCATTTTCGGGAGTATGGCTCCCTCACACATATTTATTTCAAATTTTGAATTTGCCATATAATCATAAACCGGTCTCTTCCTTGTTGATCCGTATCGGCGACTTTAAACGGTACCTGAAACACATATCATGGTCTGCCCACAGTTTTCTGCGGATCAGGCGTGCTTCCCGCTGTCGGCTCCCGAGTGGTACAAAAGCAGTCAGAGACAAAGGTTTTCAAAATCTCTCGGATCAGTTCTTCGAAAATTCGAGAAGTTCAAGTCCCTTGTTCCTCTCGAGTACCGTCTTGATGCTCCAGGCGTGTGCAAACAGAAGAAGTGGATTGCCCTTAAGATCCTTAACCCTCTTTGTGTCGGAGGTAACGGACAGTTCTCCTGCCGTTCCTTCCATCGCGGCTATCCATCTGATGAATTCGTAAGGAAGCGATTCCATCGCGATCTCAACTCCGTACTCGGACTGAAGCCTGAACTTCAGAACGTCAAACTGAAGCACGCCGACTACCCCGACGATGATCTCTTCCATACCTGTGTTATATTCCTGGAAGATCTGGATCGCGCCTTCCTGGGCGATCTGCATGATTCCTTTCATGAACTGCTTGCGCTTCATGGTATCGACCTGACGCACCTTTGCGAAATGCTCCGGTGCAAAGGTCGGAATGCCTTCATAACGCACCTTTGTTGCGGGGTCGCAAACCGTGTCACCGATCGAGAAGATCCCGGGGTCGAACACACCGATGATATCACCGGCATAAGCTTCATCGATTCCCTTTCTTTCTTCGGCCATAAGCTGTTGGGGACGCGAAAGACGGATCTTTCTTTCTCCCTGAACATGGTACACTTCCTTGTTCGCATCAAAGCGACCCGAGCAGATCCTCATAAACGCGATACGATCACGATGAGCTTTGTTCATGTTCGCCTGAATCTTAAACACAAAAGCCGAGAAGCTCTCGCTCATGGGATCAACGGTTCCTTCGGTCGACTCGCGCGAAAGCGGCGGCGGAGTCATGGAAAGAAAGTACTTAAGGAAGTTCTCGACGCCGAAGTTATTGAGCGCCGAACCGAAGAATACGGGTGTCAGATCGCCTCTTCTCACTCTCTCAATGTCAAAAGCATCAGTCGCGCCCTCGATAAGCTCGATCTCATCTTTCAGGCGCTGCCTTGCATCCGAACCGATAAGCTCGTCGAGCTTCGGATCGTTAATGTCCGCCTCGATCCCCTCAACCGCCTTCATGCCGGCATTGGCTGCGAGATAGCGGTTGATCATGTGGGTCTGACGGTCATAAACGCCCTTAAAGCCCTTTCCCGAACCGATGGGCCAGTCCATCGGACATGTTCTTATGCCGAGGACGGTCTCGATCTCGTCGAGGAGTTCGTAGGTGTCGCGTGCCTCGCGATCCATCTTGTTTATAAAAGTAAAGATAGGTATATGCCTCATGACACATACCTTAAAAAGCTTGATAGTCTGGGCCTCTACACCCTTTGATCCATCAATGACCATGACGGCCGAATCGGCCGCCATGAGTGTTCGATAAGTATCCTCGGAGAAATCCTGATGTCCCGGCGTATCAAGGATGTTGATACAGAATCCGTCGTAGTCGAACTGCATGACGGACGATGTTACCGAAATACCTCTTTCTTTCTCGATCTCCATCCAGTCAGAAACTGCATGCCTGGCTGTTTTTTTCGCTTTTACGGAGCCTGCCAGATTAATGGCCCCGCCGTACAGCAGGAGCTTCTCGGTGAGTGTTGTCTTTCCTGCGTCCGGGTGTGAGATTATCGCAAAGGTTCTTCTCCTTTTGATCTCATCGACTGTGCTGTTCATTACTTAAAAACCTCTTACTGAATTATTGCTCTCTTTGACCGGGCAAACCGATTCGCGCCGGATCATCCGGGCTTTACCCGGCTTATTCTTCCCGTTATCCGGTCAATCCTCCTTGACAGGTTCTTCGGGGACATCCGAAGTACAATGAGGGCACTTCGTAGCTTTGATCGGAATTTCGCTTAAGCAGTAAGGGCACTTCTTTGTGGTGGGCTCGGGAGCCGGTTCACCCTTCTTCTTAATAAGACCCTTGCTGATGTCGTTCATCTTGTTCATCGCCTTAACGATAAGGAAGACAACGATCGCCATGATAAGGAAGTGGATCAC
>JAEEIH010000119.1 GCA_016281275.1 Lachnospiraceae bacterium
ACAGGTACTACCGAAGGTATCACAGCTATCCAGATGGATATCAAGATCCACGGACTTACCCGTCCTATCGTTGAAGGAGCTATCGCAAGATGTCGTGAAGCAAGGCTTTTCATCATGGATAACTGCATGAAGAAAGCAATCGCTGAGCCTCGTCCCGAGGTTAGCCCTTACGCTCCCAAGATCGTTCAGATCCAGATCGATCCTCAGAAGATCGGTGATGTTGTCGGACAGCGCGGCAAGACTATCAATGCTATCATTGATTCCACAGGCGTTAAGATCGACATTAACGATGACGGCGCGGTTTCGGTTTGCGGTACCGATGCAGCTATGATGAACGAGGCTATCAGGATCATCACACTCATCGTTTCCGAGTTCGAAGAGGGCAAGATCTACGAAGGCAAGGTTATCAGCATCAAGGACTTTGGCGCATTCATAGAGTTTGCTCCCGGCAAGGAAGGCATGGTGCATATCTCAAAGATCGCTCCTACGCGTATTAATCATGTGGAGGATGTTCTAACGCTCGGTGACAAGGTTCGCTGCCTTTGCCTCGGCAAGGACAAGATGGGCAGGGTAAGCTTCTCCATCAAGGATGTTAAGTAAATTAAGCCCCCAATATAATAAGGAAACCGGCTTCTTCACGGAGCCGGTTTTTTTATGGAAAAACGCCGTAAACACTTGGTTTGGTATTGGGGAGAGTTATGCTGTAAACATAGATCGTTATTTGTATATAGTTCGGTCCGGAGTTGGATTACCGGATATCAAATACACGAAAAGACGCTTTATACAATAAAAATTGCAAATAGAGAAAAAAACGCAAATAAATATTGACAAAACAAAAGCGAACTGTTTATATAATATATATAAGATAGTATGGATGCGGTATTGCTGTAAAAACACTGAAATATCGCAAAATGCCACAACCTACAACCAATACTCAGAGCAAAGGAGATGTGATGAGCATGAATGAAAAACAAATAAGAATGCAGGGACAGGAACTTTCCAGAGCCAACAAAAGTGTATTGACGGCGCTGACCATTTTTAACTCTATTATAGCCGCCGCTTATGTACTTGAAATTGTGAAGAAGACCATTCCGATAGGTGAATGCCTGGCAGTTATTGCTTTGGCGCTTATCCCGGTTATTGTTTCGTGGGTCGTTTACAAAGGAAACAGCGAATCCAAAACACTTAAATTTGTTGTTATCATAGGATTTGCATTGATGTATGGATATGTGCTTTTGACAAGCGATAACGAATATGTTTTTGTATATGCGGTGCCTATGCTTGTCACGATAACTCTATATGAGATCAAGAGGATCATCATCGGATGCGGTATCGGTGTTGTTTTGCTGAATGTGGTACAGGTAGTTCTTCAAATTGTACGGGGACAGGAAATTCTGATGTCCAAGATAGAGATACAGATCCTTGTACTTATTGTGATCGCATCTTTCCTTGTTCTCGTTGTTTACACCAACAGTTCAACGAATTTGATACGTACCGGAAAAATCAATGAAGAGCATGAAAAGACCACAGAGCTTCTCAGAGAAATCCTCGGTGTTTCCGGTCGTGTTTCGGAATCGGTTTCGGAACTCTCCGGGGAAATGATTAGTTTGAGTACTTCCGTTGATCAGACGCTTGGTGCTATGGAGGAAGTCAGTATCGGAACAAGCGACTCGGCGGATGCTGCGCAATCACAGCTGACTCAGACTGCGCAGATTTCAGATTATATTTCAAATGTTGAAAATGCATCCGAAACAATTACGGAGAAGGTAGACCGGGCGGCTGAAGCGGTCAAAATAGGTCAGGATAACATAGCTCAGATGAACAACCTCACAACAAAGGTTGATACTGCCGGAAAGAATGTTGCGGGGGCGCTTACCGCATTCAGAAAGACGGCTGATGAAATGAATTCCATTACCGACATTATTACGTCCGTCGCTGCCCAGACAAGTCTCCTTGCTCTTAACGCTTCGATTGAGGCGGCGCGTGCAGGTGAAGCAGGACGCGGATTTGCGGTAGTTGCCGGGGAGATCTCAAATCTTGCGGGACAGACCAAGGAAGCGACCGACAAGATCAATGCGCTTATTAACGGAGTAGTATCACAGACCGAGACCATGGTTGCCACGATAGGTGAGCTTCTTGAAGCGGGCGAAGAAGAAGGAAAGTGCGCTTCACAGACCGCAGACAGCTTTACGGTGATTTCTGAAATTGTCGATATCATTAAAGAGCATACTTCGGGTCTTGACAGTTATGTTGATAAGCTTTCAGATGCAAATAAGGAAATCGTCAACAGCATACAGACAATGTCTGCCGTAACCGAAGAAGTTACCGCTCACGCCACCCAGACATATAATATCAGCGAGGAAAATCAGCGTATTGTACGTCATATAAACGAAATCGTTGCTAATCTGAACGAGGATGCCTGTGAGCTCAAGGCACATGGGGAAAAAGTGTGATGAGTTGTTAACTCACGGATAATTTCAAGGTGTGCCATACTTAGATAATATCCTCAATATATTATATCGTAAAAAGCTTTCGGGTCGGACTCTGTGCCGACCCGTTTTGGTGAGAAAAAAATGTGAACGGTAGATTTGAATAATAATGACATAATCGTCATTGTGAAAATATGTTTTCAAATCAATTAGTGTTTTCAAACAATTCACACGAATACAATATGTTATCAAAAATGTATAAAAATCGTGTTTATTATATTGACAATAATCAAATAAAGCGAGTATATTTAATTTTAGCGAATGTATCTGCGGCAATGTTTGACAAATGCGAACCCGAACGCAAAGATATTTGCCGATATCAAAAAGGCATAAGCCGAAGGAGGTTTATATGAAGGAATCGCAGAATGAGTATGAACGGATGAAAGCCAACAAAAGTATGATAATTGCCGTAACAATTCTATCTTTGGCAATTGCCGGCGGATACGTTGGCGAATATCTCAAGGGGATAAAATCGCTCGGATACATGATAGCCGTGTTGAGTATGGCATTCATTCCCGTGATTGCGATAATTGTGTCATATAATCAAAACAAGTCATTCACTTGGATAAAATATGTTGCGCTGATAGGATTCGGAATCCTTTACATATTTATCAATCTTACGACTGATAATATTATGAGTTATACTTACGTGATTCCCATCATGATAACCTTAGCTTTGTATGATCATATCAGGCTTGTTATCGGAACCGGTGCCGTCGCCGTTGTCGTTTCGATTATTCAGGTTATTGTACGCAACTCCGACGGTCAGGAAATCGTCATGGCCAATGTTGAGATACAGTTGATACTTTTGGTGCTGGTTACTGTTTTCCTTTCGATACTTATCAAGACAAAGAACAAATTTAACCAACTTCGTACCGACAAATTAAATGAAACGTATAAGAAAACCACGGCGCTTCTCAATGAGATAATTGCCGTTTCCGAAAGAGTTACGGATAACGTAACGGAACTTTATAATGAGATGAACACACTCAGTTCATCGGTTGATCAGACTCTTTACTCGATGGAAGAGGTCAGCAAAGGTTCGGCCGAGTCGGCGGATGCCGCTCAGTCACAGCTTGCTCAGACCAATCAGATTTCCGATTTTATCAATGATGTTGAGTCGGCTTCGGGCGTGATCCTTGAAAATGTCAACTACGCAGCTGACGCGGTTCAGACAGGCCAGTCAAATATCGCCAAGATGACCAACCTTACTTCTGAGGTTGATACCGCGGGCAAGGATGTTGCCGGGGCGCTTACTGCATTCAATAAGACTGCCGCAGAGATGAATTCAATCACGGACATTATTACGAGCGTTGCGGCTCAGACCAGCCTCCTTGCGTTGAACGCTTCGATAGAGGCTGCAAGAGCGGGTGAAGCAGGTCGCGGATTCGCGGTTGTTGCAGGTGAGATCTCAAATCTTGCGGGTCAGACAAAGGAAGCGACCGATAAGATCGCAAATCTGATCGGCAGCGTTGTCACACAGGTAGCGAACATGGTCAAGACCATCGAAAAGTTGCTTGCAGCAGGTGAGGAAGAGGGTAAATGCGCATCGGAAACCGCGCAAAGCTTCAGAGAAATTTCCGAAAAGGTCGATATCATTAAGAAAAACACATCGAATCTTGATAATCTCGTAGACAGATTGTCTGACGCCAATAAGGAAATTGTCAACAGCATACAGACGGCATCGGCGGTTGCTGAGGAGGTTACCGCACATGCGGATGAAACATATAAGATCAGTGAGGACAATCAACATATTGTTCGACATGTCAATGATATCGTCGGAAACCTTAACAATGATGCAATGATACTTAAAGAGCAGGGCAGCAAAGAGCATACGATCTGATTAAAACTTGTAATGTTTTACGGTGAGCCGGAGAATAGCTTCGGCTCACTTTTTGTGCGATAAACGAAAGCCGTCTGTTGCAAGCTTGCTTGTGAACAGACGGCTGAGTGAACGGACATCTCAGAAGGGCGCAGCCCTTCCTATAGCGGACTTGTACGCGAGATGTCCCGTCGAATCGAGTAGGAGTCAGCCTACTCGATTATGTAACCGGGACGAGATTGTATATAAATCGCTTGAATTGAATGAACGTTAAATCGACAAAACACTTGTTGTGGATTTTTGAAAGCGGGTATGATACTATATATTGTGGTTATCTAAAATATCGTCGAGCCTGTAGGGCATGTTTAAGTATAGCGACGATCATTAATAATCCGGACCGGTATTTGTTACATCAGCACGATTGTTTACGGATGCTTAAGCATGATGTAACAGCCGTTAAAGAGGAGTGAAAAAGGATCATGGCACAGAGAAGCGGAGGAACCGACAACACCCGGAAAAGTTCGGAAAACTCACGCAAAAGAGGGGAAAGAACCGGTCAGGGTCATCCGGTTGCCGGAAGAAAACCGGCAAATGCGCATGTCAAGCGCACAGGACGTACCGGACCTCAGGGAGGACCCAATAAAAATGACCCCGAACGTGAAAATGCTCAAAGCGATACGTCGCTCAGGGACGAGATCGTTGTTATTTGTGCGCTTCTTATAAGCGTTCTTCTTGTGCTGAGCTATTTCGGTGTCTGCGGGGCTTTCGGCGATATCGTCAATATGATCGTTTTCGGTCTTTTCGGAGTCTTCGGTTATATATTCCCGTTCCTTTTGTTTGCGATCACGCTGATTGTTTCGGTGAATAAACATAACCGTTCCGTCATAAAGAAGGCATTGTTTTTCGTTGGGCTTATCATATGTGTTCTTTCGCTCACCGAGATCCTTTTCGGTTATAATGATAAGCTCGGTTTCTTTGATTATTTCACACATTCCGGACTTGATTACAACGGAACCCTGCCTACGTGCGGGGGGCTCATCGGAGCTGTTTTGTGTTGCATTTTATGTCCTTTTACGGGCAAGGTCGCGGCGTTTATCATCATTCTTGTTCTTGCCGTGATACTATTCCTCCTTATTGCGGGGAGAGCGATTTTCACCCCTTTGACCAAAAAAGGAATTGAGCATCATAGGGAGCACAGAGAACAGGAGCGTCTGCGCCGAGAGACCGGGGATTTTGCAGAGGGTGACGGAATACGAAGCAGGCGTGAACGTCGTGCCCGTGAAGTAAGCATGAGCATTGAAGAAGCTGAACAGATAGTTAAAGAGGCGCATGAAAAGCATGAAAAGAAGCGTGGATTTATTGACATGCTCCTCGAGGAAGGCATTAACAGAAATTATAATCCTTCAGAGAACGAAATCGCAAACGAAACGCAGGATTACGCATATGATGCATATGACGGACGGATTGACGAGCCTGAAGACGAGCCGGTTGCGGAACCGGAAGAAGATTTTGTCAAAAGCGAGCTCAGAAGAAAGTTCGAGGGGCGTAACGGTGAAGACATATCGGGAATAGATCGTTCGAAAGGTCAGATACTCGGACGTCGTGGGACTAACAGGCACTGTATGATTGACGACGGCTTTGAAACCGCATTGGGAAGGTTGCCTGAATCAAGAGAAGAGGAATATACGGCTTCCGATTTTGAAGAGGTCGGAATGTACGATAAATCCGGTTTTGCCGCGTCAAAGGATTCTTCGGTGATCAGCATTTTCCCCGAAGATGATTCCGATGGAGGAGAACCTGAATATATTCACTTGTGGGATAATGAGACGGGTGAGTCGGGAAATATGAGCGTTCCCGGAAAGCGTGCCAACATCGAAGAAACCGGCACTATGGGAGGCGATACGGCGAAGAGCGGAGAAACCGGCATAATGGGAGGCGATACGGCGAAGAGCGAAGAAACCGGCGTTACGGGCGATACGGCGAAGAGCGGAGAAACCGGCGTCACGGGCGGCGACGCGGTGAAGAACGGAAAAACTAACGAATTTGATAGTGACAAGCCTAAGGTTATCCCTTATGTCTTTCCGCCCATCAGCCTTCTCACAAAGAATAAGGCGGCATCGACAAACGGAGACAAAAAAGAACTTAGGGAAACCGTTGAAAAGCTCCAATCCACGTTCAGGAGCTTTGGAGTCGGTGTTACGGTAACCGATGCCACATGCGGACCGACCGTAACGAGATATGAGCTTTTGCCCGATCAGGGCGTTAAGGTCAAGACCATTACGGCTCTTGCGGATGATGTTAAACTTGCCCTTGCTGCGGCGGAGATCCGAATCGAAGCTCCGATTCCCGGTAAGGCCGCGGTCGGAATCGAGGTTCCCAATGCCGTTACATCGCCGGTTCTTTTGCGCGATCTCATTGATTCGCCGGAATTCAGGGATGCGACGAGTCCGTTGACATTTGCGGTCGGAAAGGATATATCCGGCAAGACCATATGCTTTGATATCGCAAGCATGCCTCACATGCTTGTCGCCGGTGCTACCGGATCGGGTAAATCGGTCTGCATCAACTCGCTTATTATGAGCGTGATCTATAAGGCAAAACCGACGGAAGTACGAATGATCATGATCGATCCCAAGCGCGTCGAACTGATCGGTTACAACGGAATTCCGCATCTTCTCTGGCCGGTGGTCACCGATGTAAAAAAGGCGAATGCGGTCCTTGACTGGGCGATCCACGAGATGGACGACCGATACCAGAGGTTCGCCGACAGCGGTGTTAATAATCTTGCCTCGTACAACAGGGTGATTGAGGAAAAATACTACGAGGACGGAAACGAGGGCGAATGTCCCGACAGACTGCCTCAGATACTTATTATTGTCGACGAGCTTAACGATCTTATGATGACAGCAAATTCAAAAGAGGTCGAAGCTTCGATATGCCGGCTTACCCAGCTTGCGCGTGCCTGCGGAATTCATGTTGTGCTTGCGACTCAGAGACCTTCGGTTAACGTTATCACAGGTACGATCAAAGCCAATATTCCGTCCAGAATCGCATTCTCTGTTTCTTCACTTGTCGATTCGAGAACGATCATCGATCAGGCGGGAGCCGAGAAACTTTTGGGTAAAGGAGATATGCTGTTTTACCCTCAGGGGTATCCGAAGCCTGTCAGGCTTCAGGGTGCTTATGTTTCCGACAGGGAGGTTGCCGAGGTTGTTACATTTGTTAAGAGCAAAGTAAAAGAAATCAAATATAATGAGGCCCTCGGTAAGCATATTGAGAATGCCGGAAACGTCCAATCCGACAATGCATCCGGCGATGCGACCGGCGCTGATGACGACCGTGATGAGCTTTATACGGATTGCGGACGCTATATAATAGAAACTCAAAAGGCATCGATCGGCAACCTTCAGCGTAAATTTAAGATCGGCTTTAACCGCGCCGCTAGAATCATGGACAATCTCTCGGAAGATGAGGTTGTCGGTCCCGATGAAGGAACAAAATCAAGGAAGATATTAATGACGATGTCACAGTTTAATGATTTCGTAAACGGAGGTAAAGAGGGCAGAAACGACTCGGATGAAAGCGACGGAGAAATCGGGGACGATGATTTTGAGACATTTTGACGGAGTCTGAAAAGCACCGTATCGCCCAAAAAGGGGACAACTTGAACTCTTGCGGCGGTTGCTGACACCAAAGAGTTATCGGTAAATTGCACAAATTTACGGTTGAAATTTTGTTTATTTTTCCAAGTATCGTTTTACTGTGAATTGGTATATGATTGAATCACAAAGCAAAACCACAAAAAAATGTTCGAAAGAATGTTGACTTTTTATTCGGAAAAGAGTATTCTGAATCAAGAACATTCGTTCGCAATGAACTACATTCGGATATAATAGGAGGACCACATGGCAAAAGAAGAAAAAACAGCAGGAATTGACGAGAACAAGCAAAAAGCCCTTGAATCTGCTCTCGCTCAGATCGAAAAAGCGTACGGCAAAGGCTCGGTCATGAAGCTTGGTGATCAGGGGGCTCTCTCTATAGAAACCATTCCGACGGGATCGCTTAGTCTTGACATCGCGCTCGGTGTCGGTGGTGTTCCCAAGGGAAGGATTGTCGAGATTTACGGACCTGAGTCCAGCGGTAAGACTACCGTTGCTCTTCACATGGTTTCCGAAGTGCAGAAAAGGGGCGGTATTGCAGGCTTCATCGATGCCGAGCACGCGCTTGATCCCGCTTATGCCAAGAACATCGGTGTCGATATCGACAACCTCTACATCTCGCAGCCCGATAACGGTGAACAGGCTCTCGAGATCGCTGAAACCATGGTACGCTCAGGCGCGGTTGACATCATTATCGTCGACTCTGTTGCGGCTCTTGTTCCCAAAGCTGAAATCGAAGGTGACATGGGTGATTCTCATGTGGGCCTTCATGCAAGACTCATGTCTCAGGCACTTCGTAAGCTCACAGGTGTCGTCAATAAAACAAATTGTATCGTTGTGTTCATTAATCAGCTCCGTGAGAAGGTCGGTGTGATGTTCGGTAATCCCGAGACCACTACAGGAGGTCGCGCCCTTAAATTCTATGCCTCCGTTCGTCTTGATGTCCGCAGGATAGACACCCTTAAAAATGCAGGGGAAAGTGTTGGAAGCAGGACGAGGGTCAAGGTTGTTAAGAATAAGGTTGCACCGCCGTTCAAGGAAGCTGAATTTGACATCATGTACGGGCAGGGTATTTCACGAGAGGGTGATATCCTTGACCTTGCCGTAAATGAGGATATCGTCATGAAGAGCGGCGCATGGTTTGCGTATAACGGGGACAAGATCGGACAGGGACGTGAGAATGCCAAGGCATATCTCCACGACAATCCTGCGATTCTTGCCGAAATTGAAGACAAGCTTCGCAGAAAGCTTCACGTATCCCCGTATAATAACGGCTCGGAAGAGGAATCCGATGATCAATGATCCGGGCAATCCCCAAGAAGCGTATTCCTGTGCTGTGGACATTCTTTCGAGACGTGACCGTTCGGAGAAGGATCTGTACGACAGACTCATTGAAAAAGGCTTTGAGGGATCGGCCGCTGCGGAAGCATTAAAAAAGCTCAAAGAAAAGCATTATATCGATGATGTGCGCATGGCTTCTCATTTTATCGCAACCCACATGTCACAGCAAAGTATCACACAGCTCAGGTACAAACTTATTCAAAAAGGAATTTCTGCGGAAGATATCGCAACAGCGATATCGATAGCAGGCGATGAAGCGGAGGATGAGGGAGAATCACTGCGCGTCAGGCAGTCATCGGCAGTTCTTGGTATACTCAGAAAGAAAAAATATGACAGCAGCGCCCCCTCGGCAGAGAAAATCCTGGCATCAATTTATCGAAAAGGCTTTTCGTACGATATTATCCGCGAAAGTATCGCGTTATACGAAAAAGAAAATATTGAAGAACAATAGATTCTTTGTCCCCTGCCAGTCCGCGCGATGTGACAGGGGATGTCTTTAAAATCTGATTTAGCGTTTTATCATTGTTTGCAATAAAAGAACACAGCGTTTTACATAATCCATGGATTGCATTTAATAAGTAAAAATTTTTTGAAATAAAGTGGTTGCATTGATAATTTTTGTTATGTATAATGCTAGTCGGTGAAAAATGGTTTGTGCCGGATTTTTGCTTATTTGGCGCAGACACGATACATAAACGGAGGTAACCATGAGTAATCAAAGCAAATTGTCAGCCAGGGACAGAATTTCTACCCTTCTTGACGACAACAGTTTTGTAGAGATCGGCGCTCTTGTCACCAAGAGAAACACCGATTTTAATCTGCAAACAAAAGAAGCTCCCTGCGATGGTGTGATCACCGGCTACGGCACAATCGACGGAAATCCTGTATATGTTTACAGCCAGGATTCATCAGTCCTTGGCGGAACCATCGGTGAGATGCATGCAAAAAAGATCGCTGGTATTTATGACCTCGCTATCAAGTGCGGCGCTCCTATCGTAGGTCTTATCGACTGCGGCGGTCTTCGACTTGAGGAAGCTACAGATGCACTCGACGCACTCGGAACAGTTATGTACAAGCAGAGTCTTGCTTCAGGTGTTATTCCCCAGATCGCTGCTGTTTTCGGAAGTTGCGGCGGCGGTCTTTCTGTTTCGGCATCGATGAACGATTTTGTTTTCGTAGAGAAGACTAACGGAAGATTCTTTGTTAACACACCCGACAGTATTGAGGGTAATAACGAAGGTAAGTGCAATACCGCATCGGCTGATTTTAAGGCTGAGTGCGGAGCTGTTGACTATGTTGGTGAGACGGAAGAAGATGTGCTTAATGCGGTTCGCGACCTTATAGGAATTCTTCCCGCATGTAATGATGATACTGCGCCTCTTACAGATTCCGAGGACGATCTTAATCGTCAGACTCCCGAATTCGCTTCGACATTCTGCGATCCCGCTGTAGCTCTTGCAGATATTTCCGATGACGGATTTTTCCTTGAAATCAAGAAGGAATCGGGCAAGGACATTGTTTGCGGATTTATCAAGCTTAACGGTGCAACTATCGGTTGCGTGGCAAACAGAACAGCGATCCTTGAGGATGGAAAGAAGAAGGAAAGCTTTGACGGAGTGCTTACCACAGCAGGTTGCAGAAAGGCTATCCGCTTTGTTAATTTCTGCGATGCATTCGATATCGATATCCTTACTCTTACAAACGTAAGCGGATTCTGCAATTGCATGTGCGGTGAGAAGCTTCTTGCTCTCGCTTCCGCTAAGCTCACACAGTCCTTTGCGAACGCTACAGTTCCCAAGGTTAATCTCATTACTGGTAAGGCGCTCGGGTCTGCCGGCGTGATCATGAACTCCAAGTCAATCGGTGCGGATCTTTGCTTTGCTCTTGAAGGCGCTAAGATCGGAACCATGGATGCTGAGCTCGCTGCCCAGATCGTATATGCCGATGACATAAAGAACGGTGCTAAAATTGCCGATAAAGCAGCCGAATATGAGGCTGTTCTCACCGCTCAGTCTGCTGCAAAGCGTGGGCTTGTCGATGCGATCATCGATGCGGATTCTGTTCGTCAGAACATTATCTACGCTTTCGAAATGCTTTGCATGAAGAACAATGATACACTTCCGGCAAAAAAGCATGGAACCGTCTGATCACACAGGCTGTTTATTGCTGAATTATAGAGAGAAGAATCGAAAGCGGGAAGTATAACCGCTTCAATAGAGGAGGAACACATGGCAGATTATGTTATACTCGCTGCAATGGCTGAAGATACAAGATCATTGGGCGAGAAGATGTCTGAGGCCGGCCTCAATACTGTTATCGGAATCTCGATCGTTTTCCTGGCGCTTGCTTTCATTTCAATCATCATCGCTGTGGAAGGTAAGATTTTTAAGGCAATAGGAAATCGTGGCAAGAAGAAGGCGGCTCAGATAGCAGAAGTAAAAGCTCCGCAGCCCGTAGTTGAAGAAGCGGAAGAATCGGTTGAGGCCGATGATGCGCTCATAGCAGTTATTACTGCGGCTGTTTACGAGTACGAGCTTCAGACAACAGGTACAGTCCCCGCTAACGGTCTGTATGTCAGAGGCATCAGAAGAAGATTATGATCACGTCCGGTTAGTTTCGCCCGGATTACAGGTAAACAGAAGACAATAAGCAAAGTAAAATCGCTTTCTCAATAGGAGGAATTAAAAATGAAAAATTATACTATCACAGTAAACGGCGTTGCTTACGAAGTAACTGTAGAAGAAGGTGCCGGCACAGGCTCTCCCGTAGCGGCAGCACCCAAGGCAGCAGCTCCAAAAGCAGCACCCAAGGCAGCAGCTCCCGCAGCAGCAGGTGCAGCCGGTGCAAACAAGATCAAGGCTCCCATGCCCGGAAAGATTCTCGGCATCAAGGTTAATGTCGGCGATACAGTAAAGAAGGGTCAGGTAATGATGATTCTTGAGGCCATGAAGATGGAGAACGAGATCGTTGCTGACGTTGACGGTAAGGTAGCAAGCATTGATGTACAGGTCGGAGCTTCTGTTGAGGCTGATGACGTACTCGCATCGATCAACTAATTACTTGTTTCTTCTTTGAAAGACAAGAAACAGGTAAACAGGAGGAATATTACACATGGATTATGTATTAGATACGCTTGGCAATCTGTGGAATCAGACAGCGTTTTTAAGCCTTTCATGGGGAAACCTTCTCATGATCGGTGTTGCGCTTTTGTTCCTTTACCTTGCCATTGCAAGAGGATTTGAGCCTCTTCTCCTTGTTCCGATCGCATTCGGTATGTTGCTTGTAAACATGTATCCTGAGATCATGTGGAAAGCCGGCGAGACGTACATGAAGAACGGAGTTGAGGTTGTTTGTGAAGAAACAGGACTCTTGAGGTTCTTCTTCCAGCTTGATGAGTGGGCGATCTTCCCTTCACTCATCTTCCTCGGTGTCGGTGCGCAGACAGACTTCGGTCCTCTGATCGCCAACCCTATCAGTTTCCTTATGGGAGCTGCGGCACAGCTCGGAATTTTTCTTGCTTACTTCCTTGCTATTCTCTTTGGTTTCAACACCAAAGCAGCAGCTGCAATTTCAATCATCGGCGGTGCTGACGGCCCTACATCGATCTTCCTTGCCGGAAAGCTCGGACAGAGCGGACTTATGGGACCTATCGCTGTTGCGGCATACTCATACATGTCGCTCGTTCCGATCATTCAGCCGCCTTTCATGAAGCTCCTTACAACCGATAAAGAGCGCAAGATCAAGATGACTCAGCTTCGTCCCGTTACAAAGCTTGAGAAGATCCTTTTCCCGATCATCATCACAATCGTTGTTGTTCTTATCCTTCCGAGCACCGCTCCCCTTGTAGGTATGCTCATGCTCGGTAACCTCTTCAGAGAGTGCGGTGTTGTAAGACAGCTCACAGAGACAGCCAGCAACGCAATGATGTACATCGTTGTTATCCTTCTCGGTACATCGGTCGGTGCATCGACATCTGCCGAAGCATTCCTTAACTTGGATACATTAAAGATCGTAGCTCTCGGTCTTGTTGCTTTTGCATTCGGTACCATGGGCGGTGTGCTGCTCGGAAAGCTTCTTTCAAAGCTTACTCACGGAAAGATCAACCCTCTCATCGGTTCGGCCGGCGTTTCGGCTGTTCCCATGGCTGCACGTGTTTCGCAGAAGGTTGGATCGAAATATGATCCCACAAACTTCCTTCTCATGCATGCAATGGGCCCCAACGTTGCGGGTGTTATCGGTACAGCCGTAGCTGCAGGTGTGTTCATGGCAATGTACATGGGCTGATCCTTGTAAAAGAAACTTATTGTTATACCCGATATATGGTTATGTGATGGACAAGAAATCGGCGGAATAAAACGTCGCCAAAGAATTGACCGGCACATGGTTATGTGATGGGCGAGAAATCAGCGGAAAAAACCGCAGCTAAAGAAGAGAATAATTACAATATGGTCTGTTGCAGTGTTTCGTTATGAGTGATGCGGATTAGATACGCTGACGCATGTACTATCATCGGGAGCTGCACTGACTTAGATTAAAAAGGAGAAAAAATCATGGCTGAGAAAAGACCGGTTAAGATTACCGAGACCATACTTCGTGATGCTCACCAGTCCCTTATCGCTACAAGAATGCCTACCGAGCTTATGCTCCCCATCGTTGATAAGATGGATAAGGTAGG
>JAEEIH010000120.1 GCA_016281275.1 Lachnospiraceae bacterium
CGGGCTCCGTCCTCAAATCTTTCGACCCCGAGCATCGCCCGTATCTCGTCTTCCTTTACTATAATCCCGCCATATCGGTTTTTCATTGAGAGAATGAAGTCCGAATCAATATATCCCGTATCAGCCTCAAGCTTTTCACCGATCGTACTGACATTTGCACGGAGCTTTTCGTCCGCAGCCGCACCTCTGATCAGTCTCTCACCCGCAGGAAGCTTTCCGTTTCCGAAAGGATATGCTTTGATAATGTCTTCCATATCGTAGAGGCTTCGCCTCGTGCTGCCCTCATCAATCGTAAAGCCGCAATGCGAGAGGAATCCCAACGCCTCCGACTTTTCTGTCGTCAAACCGACAAATTCGCAAAAGATCACTCTCGAAAAAAGGACGGGGCTGAGGCTCTTTACGATCTCATCCATAAAAAATCTGCCGTAACCCCTCTTTCTGTGATCGTCGCCAATCGCAAAGTATCGTATCGCGGCATCTCCGGATTCACCGTCAAGGACTGCGGCTCCGACTGCATTTTCCTCGTCATCGATGAGTCCGAAGCACATTCTCCCTGCATCACCCTTGCCATAATATTCGTCGATTTCCCCCCGAAAATATTCTGCATTTTTTTCCGTAATACGAGTTATCTTCATATACGCCTCCTCTTCACTTCCGGATCACACGTTATTCCCGGTTTTATCCCACATTTTGGCTGTCTGCGTACACTCTTTGAGAACATATTCGTAGTCACATGACTGGTAGTCCTGTCTGAGCTTCAAAAGGTTCTTCATCGTAGTCCTGCTCGCAGCGATGATGTAACGCGATCTCCTGAGAAGCGTGTCATAGATTGCACTCACCCTGATAAAAAGATTTTTCTTAACGCTCATTTCTCCCGCTTCGCTTTCGATAAGCCGCGACACAACATTCCTTGCTTCGAACGCCTCATTGAAGAGATCATACAGCTCCGGCAACTCATTAAAGATCGTCGTCAGCATGGGTTCGCGAAAAAGTTCGGGATGCAGATGCTTTTTCCTTTCCAATTCAGCCGCAAGCTTTTCGCAATACTCGATTGAAATCGCCCCATCCGGCACCTCAATCCTTGCGGTGACATTCTTATTTTTTCTTTCCTGCATCCTTTGCCAGATCATAAATACCGTCGCGCAATCCGTCTCCCACGGCGCGATTCCTTCAAATCGCGCATCCAGCGCGCCAAGCTGTTCTTCAAGGACCGCATTCGGATCGGGACACGGAACGGCACCTTCGATCTTCTCTCTTATATACACGCCCTGCATCGCTCCGATGGGAGTTCCGTCATAAAGATACTGCAGATAGCTCTCGGTACTGTCTATGTAGTAGCTGAGCGTCCTGATCTGTGAAGCGTATATCTCATCAATAACAATGTCTCTGTAGCCTTCAAATTCCTCCCTTCTCGCAAGGAGCGCGATCTTCGTCGACAGATTTGTGAGCTGTGACATAAGCTTTTTGAGCTCGCTCATGGCCTTGTCGTACGTATCGCTGATCTCTGCAAATTTCGGGTGTTTTCTGAGTTTTTCCCATTCCGCGCTTATGACGATCTCATCGATTCCCGCGATAAATTCGAGCTGCCTCTTCAATTCCTTTTTGAAATCATCCTCACTCTCGATCATTTCGATCATCTTCTCTACGACCCTTCGGTCAAATTCTCTGGTCACCTTGCTCATCTTTTGAAGAGCTTCCGGGGTTTTGCGGATGACTTCGAGCTGCTCGGCGACAGTCAGCTTTTCTCCTGTTTTATAGTCAACTCCGGCGAGAGCCAGATTTGCTTCCACTCCTTCGCTGACGATCTTTATCACATCACTCTTAACCGCATAAACAGCTTTTTCCCGGATCGAATCACCGGGTTTTATCTTCATTTCTTCATCCGCTTCGGTCCGCCTTACAAGAATTCCCGCCAGCATCGCAGCTTTCATGTATTGCTCTCTTATCGTAACGGGAGGGCGGTTGAAGTCTTCTCTCTTATATTCCATCTGGTTTTCCGATACTGTGGCGAAAAAACCGTACTCCGAAATCCGGAGCGATCTTGCTTTTCCCGATTTGTAGATTCTGAGTGCCTCTGTGGCAATGTTGCGCTGGATGAGGACAATGGGCGGTATTCCGATCCGTCTCGAGCTTTCCTCCATTTTCACCATATATCTGGCATGTACAGCTTCTTTATCACGGACTTTTTTGTAGAAGTACTTTTCGTCGAATATCAGTATGCTTTGATCCCAGTCGGAACGATCGGAAAAACCATAATAATGTCCAAGTGTTTTAAGTCCGAGAACATCTTTTTCATCTGATTCATAATACGATTCAAAAGAAAGGTATCCTCTTTTTTTACGGTTTTTTTCATAAGAACGCCACACCAGAGCTATTTGATCGGTGTGAAAATTGTTTTTCTCCGAGAGAACGCGTTCCACCGACAGCATGACCACAGGAACCAGAAAAAGCGGACGATCTCCGAGTAGGATGGCTCCATGCTTTCTGTAATATTCGAGAATTGCGTACGATCCCTTCGATTCGGCTCCGAAAACCCCTTCGAGAGCATAACTGTCGGGATGCTTGACCACAAACAGCGCAGCCTCAACAACGCCTTCTCTCTCATAAAGAACGGTAGCATCACGGTCATAGTCATCCCATTTGATGGGGATTTCAAGAGGGAGCGGGATTTTGGATCTGACAAAATCCTCTTCAATCTGACGCTTTTGCTTTTCCGTCACATATCTAAGGGTGAAACAGCGTTTCTCATCCTCCGGGGAAAGGTGTGAAGATCGGTCGTCAATGTTGCCCGTCGAAATCTGATATACTCTCGATGTTGTTATTTCCGACGAGAAACCGGCATAGTCATAAAATTCGGATCTGACAGTTTCCTGCAGAGGAAATTCACTGAATGTCCCGAAAAGAACTCCGCGTTCATTCGCGCACGCAGTCCTGATTTTAATGAGATCCGCAGCATATTCCGGGCTCGAATAGCGGTCCGTCATGCCCACCCAGGCTATTTCCTGCCAGTCGTATCTGACTCTGACCAGAACAATTCCCATCAGCCGTTCGGGTATGATCAGATCGTCAAACGTCGCGACCGCAAAAAGCCTATCCCTCTCAATCTCATCTCTGAACATCGGAGGAATCAGGCTTCCAAACAAATCTATTTCCTGTTTTTCGATCAAATATTCATGTAACATGCTTTTTCCTTTTGATGATTATAATGATTCATCGCTGTTATCGGCAGCTTATCGCTTGTTCATCCTCTTTCATGATTGATAAAGAAATTGTACTTTTTCCCGAATAAAAATACAAGAAAAAAGAGTTAATCCCAACGGGATCACACACAGATTTTTTCGTGCGAATCACATACGGATACCATCATGTCAATGCCTCACGGATACCTTCATGTCAATGCCCCCCACTTGACAATACGGACAGAGCGATGTAATTTATCGACATGGGACGTTAGCGTGTGCTAACGATAAATTAAAAATATGCCCGATACAGGGTCATGCGTTTGACCTGAAGATCCGTCGCATTCCCTTCGGGAATTGCGTGGCAAGAAACCGGCAGCGAAAAGACGCCAAAGAGGAGTAAAGCTATGGAATGGTTAGCCGAAAACTGGGGAACGATCGTGGTATCGCTTATACTGATCGCGGTGGTGATCGTCCTCGTTCGCGTACAGATAAAAGGAAAAAACAAAACCGGATGCGGGGGAAACTGCGCAGGATGCAGCAGTTGCGGTTCCTGTCCTTCCGCAAAAAAATCCGAGCGAACTTGATTTTTTCAAGTTCGCTCGATTATACACAAGGAGCTGATCAATTTATTCTACCCTTTGCCGGTCTGTCACCAATCCGAATCCCAGTCACTTCCGCCCCAGTCGGAGTCCCATGAATCGGAACCGGACCAGGACCAATCGCTGTCCCAGTCGTCATCATCATCCGAATCATACCAGGAACCGCTGTCGCTGCTGCTCGAATAATCATCATAATAATCGCTGTTCTCAAAAAGACTTCCGCCCGAGTATGAATACGTCGAATAATTACTGTAGTTGTCGGAATCAATGTACGAATAGATTCCCGACGAACTGTCCTCGGGGAACCATTTGTCCGACGAATTATCATAATAATACCATTCGGAATCCTGACGGTAATAATCGCGTCCGTTGTAATTATAGTATCCTTTCGGAATCGCATCACCGAAGATCACACCCAAAATAAAAAGGACGACAATGAATGCGACCACAGCGATCACTTTGTGGTTAAAAATATAACCAAGACAACCCTTTAATCCCGAACGTGAACGACGCGCCGTGTTGGGAAAACGTCTGTAGGCAGCCCCTGCGTTGTCGCTTCTCTGATATGTATCATTGTTTTGAGGAGCATACCTGTTTCTTCTGATCTGATCTTCAATCTGGGAACGGAGGCGCTGATAAAGCTCATTGACGGCATATGCCTCATCCTTACCCTGATACCTTATCGCACGGGAACCGTCGCCCTTGTTCTTATAAACGACAAAATCGCCGCTTGTATTCTTATATATACCGAAAGCCTTCGGTCCCCTATAATCCTTGCCGATATAAAAGCGTGTCACATCCTCCGGAGGAAGGTTGTGCCCGACATACCACTGCTGCAACTCTTCAATCGTGTTTGGCTGCGACGAAGACGTTCTGTTCACACCCGAAAGAGGCGCCCCGCAGTGGGGACACGATTTTTCAGTCTCTTCGATCATGCTGTCACAATAATCACACTTGATTTTCATATCATTCTTACCCGATCCTTATGTCGCGCCGAAGCATATGCTTCCCATCATCGTTTATACCGCAGTGAACTGCCACCGTTTTTCAATGTTTGATCCAAACTCCATAAATCCGGCTTCTTCCGCATTCAGCGTTCTCGAAGTTTATCGATAATATCTCCTGCCAGCATGCACGACTCTCCCACATCATCGCGCGCTCTGTCACCTGCGCTCCCGTGAATATTAACGGCGCAGCATGCGGTCTCAAACGCGCTTAGCGAACCGTCTTTCGTCCGCGCAAGGAGTCCTGCCGTTATGCCGGCAAGCACATCGCCGCTGCCGCCCTTTGACATGCCGCTGTTTCCCGTCGTGTTTATGTAGATGCCTCTCTCGTCCGACGGATCCGCAACGAACGTTCTTGCGTCCTTAAGAACGCAGACCGCATTCGTCCGGTTAGATATATGCCTCGCCGCTTCCGGGGGATTCTTCTTGATCCCGGCTGCATTTGTCACGTGTCCGAGCCCCTTCATAAGTCTGACCGTCTCGCCGATATGGGGCGTGACAATTGTATTGCCTTTTCCGAGAATTTGGGTAATCCCGTCAAATAATTTCTGCGTACTCCGTGCTTCCTCACCGGTGAAACGCCCGCTTCCGCCCTCTGTTTTTGCGCCGCCTTCCGCAGGTTTCGTCCCGGCTTCGGTTTCCGGCTCCGAAACAATGTTGAGCGCATCGGCATCCATCACCAAACGCTGTCCCTTTTTAAGCAGCGAAAGCACCGTAAA
>JAEEIH010000121.1 GCA_016281275.1 Lachnospiraceae bacterium
AACAGCTTCCTTGATGAGCTCAACCGACTCTCTCTCTGCAGGGAAGAGTGTTTCACGGCTTCCCTCGGGCCAGGATGCGATCATGATCGATTCGTTCTTATCAAGTGTTCCCTGCTCTTCTTTCAATGTGCAGAAGATTTCTTCCGTGATGAAAGGCATGTAGGGATGAAGAAGCTTAAGTGAGTCAACAAGCACGTGTGAAAGTGTCCACATGGCTGCTTTCTTTGAGGTTACGTCGCTGCCGTAGAGACGAGCCTTAACCATCTCGATATACCAGTCGCACAGCTCTTCCCAGATGAAGTCGTAGATCTTCTGGGCTGCGATACCGAGCTCGAATTTCTCGATCGAGTCTGTTACCTCGGTAACAACCGAAGCTGCCTTTGAAAGGATCCAGCGGTCTGCATCCTCGAGGATGTCGCGAACGCTGTCAAGGGGCGCTTCAAAATCAATGCTTATGCCTGCTTCCCTGCACTGGTCCATGTTCATCATGATGAAACGGGAAGCGTTCCAAACCTTGTTGGCGAAATTACGAGATGCCTCAACACGCGACATGTAGAAACGCATGTCGTTTCCGGGTGCGTTGCCGGTGATGAGCGTGAAGCGGAGCGCATCTGCTCCGTACTGCTCGATAATCTCAAGAGGATCGATACCGTTGCCGAGCGACTTGCTCATCTTGTGGCCCTGATCGTCACGAACGAGACCGTGGAAGAGTACATACTTGAAGGGACGCTCGTGCATCTGCTCATATCCCGAGAAGATCATCCTGATAACCCAGAAGAAGATGATATCGTAGCCGGTAACAAGCACGTCGGTAGGGTAGAAGTACTTGAGTTCCTTCGTGTCCTCGGGCCATCCGAGTGTCGAGAAAGGCCAGAGAGCCGATGAGAACCATGTGTCGAGTGTGTCGGGGTCGCGCTCGATGTGAGTGCTTCCGCACTTCTCACACTTGTCGACATTGTCGGCCGAAACGGTGATATGACCGCAGTCCGCGCAGTAATATGCGGGGATCTGATGACCCCACCAGAGCTGACGGGAGATACACCAGTCACGGATGTTGTCTGTCCAGTTATAATAAGCCTTGTCCATACGCTCGGGGATGAGCTTGATGTCACCGTTCTTGATGCATTCAACAGCGGGCTTAATAAGCTCGTCCATTTTAACGAACCACTGCTTCTTGATCATGGGCTCAACCGTTGTATGGCAGCGGTAGCATGTTCCTACGTTATGTGCATGATCCTCGATTTTTACAAGGAGACCCATCTCGTCAAGCTCTTTAACGATCTGCTTGCGAGCTTCATAGCGGTCGAGACCCTTAAATTTGCCGCCGTTCTCGTTGATCGTGGCGTCGTCGTTTAAGATATTGATCTCGGGAAGGTTGTGACGCTTGCCTACCTCGAAGTCGTTAGGGTCGTGAGCGGGTGTGATCTTAACAACGCCCGTTCCGAATGTCATGTCAACATAGCTGTCGGCGATGATCGGGATCTTTCTGTCAACGAAGGGAAGCCAGAGAGTCTTGCCTACAAGATCCTTGTACCTGTCGTCCTCAGGGTTAACCGCAACAGCGGTATCGCCGAGCATTGTCTCGGGACGTGTTGTGGCGAAGATGAGGAACTTCTCCTTCGAGATGCTTCCGTCGTCCTCTACGAGCGGGTACTTGATATGCCAGAAATGACCTGCCTGCTCCTCGTATTCAACCTCGGCATCCGAGATGGATGTGTTACAAACAGGACACCAGTTAACGATTCTGGAGCCTTTGTATATGAGACCCTTTTTGTAGAGGGAAGTGAATACCTTGTTAACGGCCTTGTTGCAGCCTTCGTCCATAGTGAAACGCTCACGGTCCCAGTCGCATGATGAGCCGAGCTTCTTGAGCTGCTCAACGATCCTTCCGCCGTACTCTTTTTTCCATTCCCAAGCGCGCTCAAGGAACTTCTCACGTCCGAGCTCTTCCTTTGATGTGCCTTCCTTCTTTAAGGTCTCAACGATCCTTGCCTCCGTAGCGATGGAAGCGTGGTCTGTTCCGGGCTGCCAAAGCGCATTGTAGCCCTGCATCCTCTTTGTTCTGATGAGGATGTCCTGCATGGTGTTATCGAGAGCATGACCCATGTGAAGCTGTCCCGTGATGTTGGGGGGCGGGATCACGATGGTAAAGGGTTTCTTTGTCTCATCGACTTCGGCATGGAAGTACTTCTTCTCGAGCCACTTCTTGTATATACGGTCTTCGATTTCCGAAGGGTTATAGGTCTTGGCAAGCTCTTTTCCGGCTTTGCTGTTAGCATTATCTGCCATAACGATGCTCCTCCTCTTCTTATTATAATACATAGAGTTGATAATATATTGAAAATACTGTATTTGTCAAGAGGTGGGTCCACTCTTGCACTTTACGGTAAATATGATATAATCTTCAAGTTGACCAACTAAAAGAGATATTTAAGGAAGAAGTACTACTTATATGAAAAGAGAAGATGTCAGAAACATAGCCATAATTGCTCACGTCGATCATGGCAAGACTACACTTGTAGACTGCCTTTTGAAGCAGAGCGGTGTATTCAGAAGCAATCAGGTGGTTGAAGAAAGAGTCATGGACTCGAACGATCTCGAAAGAGAGCGTGGAATAACGATCCTTTCAAAAAACACCGCTGTAAACTATAATGGAGTTAAGATTAATATTATCGACACGCCCGGTCATGCCGATTTCGGCGGAGAGGTTGAGCGTGTGCTCAAGATGGTTAACGGAGTTATCCTCGTGGTTGATGCATTTGAGGGTCCCATGCCACAGACGAAGTTCGTACTTAAGAAGGCACTGGAACTTTCGCTTCCTGTTATTGTCTGCATCAACAAGATCGACCGTCCCGAGGCTGATCCCGAACGAGTCATCGATCAGGTACTCGACCTCTTTATCGAGCTTGACGCAAGCGAGGACCAACTTGATTGTCCTTTTGTTTATGCTTCCGCCAAGGCGGGCATTGCGATCCTTGAGCTTTCGGACAGCAGAGAGAACATGAAGCCTCTCTTTGACACGATCCTTGAATATATTCCGGCTCCTGAGGGAGATCCCGATGCGGGAGCACAGGTGCTCATCAGCACCATTGATTATAATGAATATGTCGGCAGGATCGGTTGCGGCAAGGTTGACAACGGTACGATCAGGGTCGGTCAGGATGCGATCATCGTGAACTACCATGATCCTGACAAGCAAAGGAAAGTCAGGATCAGCAAGCTCTATGAGTACGACGGTCTTAAGAAGGTCGAGGTTGAGTCGGCAACTGTCGGTTCGATCGTTGCGATCTCGGGTATCGAGGATATCCACATCGGTGATACGATATGTTCGGTAGAGAATCCCGCTCCGATCCCGTTCCAGAAGATTTCCGAGCCCACGCTTTCCATGAATTTCATGGTAAATGATTCTCCGCTTGCGGGACAGGAAGGAAAGTGGGTTACATCCCGGCATCTCCGCGAGAGACTCTTCAGAGAACTTAACACAGATGTCAGCCTGAGAGTCGAGGAGACAGATACAACGGAGGCTTTCAAGGTTTCCGGACGCGGCGAGCTTCATCTTTCGATCCTGATCGAAACCATGCGACGCGAAGGCTACGAGTTCGCTGTGAGCAAGGCACAGGTTATTTACAAGCAGGGCGAGCACGGCGAAAAGCTTGAACCCATGGAGCGCGCCATCATCGATGTTCCGGATGAATTCTCGGGAAGCGTTATCGAGAAGCTCAGCCAGCGAAAGGGTGAGCTTCAGGGCATGAGTAATGCGGCCGGAGGATACACAAGACTTGATTTCCTTATCCCCTCGAGAGGACTTATCGGTTACAGAGGAGAGTTCCTCACCGACACGAAGGGCAACGGCATCATAAACACGATCTTCGAGGGTTATGCTCCCTACAAGGGAGACATTCCTTCAAGAAAGCAGGGAAGTCTTATCGCTTTTGAGGACGGAGTGAGCGTTACATACGGTCTTTACAACGCGCAGGAACGCGGAGTTCTCTTTATCGGTCCCGGAGAAAAGGTTTATTCGGGCATGGTTGTCGGTCTTTCGGGAAAAGGCGAGGACATCGAGCTCAATGTTTGCAAGCGCAAGCAGATGAGTAACACCCGTTCATCGAGTGCCGATGAGGCTTTAAGGCTTTCACCCCCAAGGATCCTTTCTCTTGAGCAGGCACTTGATTTCATTGACAATGACGAGCTTCTTGAGGTTACTCCCACGAGCCTTCGTGTGAGAAAGAGGATCCTTGACAGCACTCTTCGCAAGAGAGCCAACAGATAATTAACGTGGTTCGATCGGTCGCGGTTGCGGGTGATCGAAAGCGGTATTATACTACAAGGTAATAGCGCTGATAAACACATAGGTAGAAGACACTTAAGGACAAAGCATTCGGATCATTTTTCGTAATGCGGCACGCGGCAGGGAAACGGCTCCCTGCAGGAAGGATATCATATGGAGAGAAGACTCTTTACATCGGAATCGGTAACCGAAGGACATCCCGACAAGATCTGCGATCAGATTTCGGATGCGGTGCTTGATGCGTTGCTTGAGCAGGATCCGCAAAGCCGTGTGGCTTGTGAAACATGCTGTACCACGGGACTCGTTCTTGTTATGGGTGAGATCACCACTAATGGCTATGTTGACATACAGAAGATCGTTCGCGATACTGTTCGTGAGATAGGATACGACCGTGCCAAGTATGGTTTTGACGCCGACACCTGCGGCGTTATGGTAGCACTTGATGAACAGTCAAGCGATATCGCCATGGGTGTTAATGTATCGGCAGAACAGAAGGCCGCTTCGGATATAGATATAACGGATGCAGGCAGTGTCGATGCGGAAAATTTGCTTAAAACAAAGTGCTCGGAGGCGGATCCGGACAATGTCGGAGCCGGCGATCAGGGTATGATGTTCGGCTATGCGACCAACGAGACGGAGGAGTACATGCCGTATCCGATTTCAATGGCGCACAAGCTTACGAAAAAGCTTTCGGAAGTCAGGAAAAACGGTACATTAAAGTATCTTCGTCCCGACGGGAAATCGCAGGTTACGGTGGAATATGACGAGGAAGGCAAGCCCGCAAGGATTGACGCGGTTGTTCTTTCCACACAGCATGATCCGGATGTTACTCAGGAACAGATCCATGAGGATATAAAGAAGTATGTATTCGATCCTGTTCTTCCCAAAAACATGATCGATGACAAAACAAGATATTACATAAATCCCACGGGTCGATTCGTTATCGGAGGACCGCAGGGAGATTCGGGTCTTACGGGACGTAAGATCATCGTTGACACCTACGGAGGTTACGCTCCGCACGGCGGCGGAGCCTTTTCGGGAAAGGATCCCACTAAGGTTGACCGTTCGGCGTGCTACGCGGCTCGCTACGTGGCAAAGAATATCGTCGCTGCGGGACTTGCCGACAAATGTCAGATACAGCTCAGCTATGCGATCGGCGTTGCCGAGCCTACATCGATCAATATTGACACTTTCGGGACAGGTAAGCTAAGTGACACGAAGCTTCTCGGTTTGATAAGAGAGAATTTTGATCTTCGCCCTGCCGGGATCATCAGGATGCTTGATCTCAGACGTCCGATCTACAAGCAGACTGCGGCATACGGTCATTTCGGACGTACGGATCTCAATCTGCCGTGGGAGAAGCTTGACAAGGCGGAGTCACTTCGTGTACAGGCGATGTAAGCAGAAGGTATTCGGAGGCACGATGATCACGCGGATCGTCGATCTGCATGATGGCATGTGGCGTTTTTGAAGTTGATTGACAAAACTGACATATTAATATAGCGTACAGATAGATATGCGTTATTATTCAAAATAGGATTGAGAGGGGAAAAGGCGATGGAACAGGAAAAGAAGCAGGTTGAGGCGATCACCTCCATGAAAGAGGATTTTGCCCAGTGGTACACCGACATAGTCATTAAGGCAGAACTCACGGATTATTCGAGCGTTAAGGGCTGTATGGTCATCAAGCCCGCGGGATATGCCATATGGGAGCTTATCCAGAAACAGCTCGACGAGAGATTTAAGGAAACGGGCGTTGAAAATGTTTATATGCCCATGTTCATCCCCGAGTCGCTTCTTGAAAAAGAGAAAGACCATGTCGAGGGCTTTGCTCCCGAGGTTGCATGGGTAACTAAGGGCGGACTTGAGCCGCTTCAGGAGAAGCTCTGCGTACGCCCCACGTCGGAGACGCTGTTCTGTGATCTTTATAGGAATATTGTTCATTCCTACAGAGATCTTCCCAAGGTATATAACCAGTGGTGCAGCGTTGTTCGCTGGGAGAAAACGACACGTCCGTTTCTCCGCTCGAGAGAGTTCCTTTGGCAGGAAGGTCACACGGCTCATGCCACAGCAGAGGAGGCCGAGGCACGCACGATCCAGATGCTCGACGTTTATGCGAACTTCTGCGAGGAAGTCCTTGCTATCCCTGTGGTAAGGGGTCAGAAGACGGATAAAGAAAAGTTTGCGGGCGCAATGGCCACATACACGATTGAAGCGCTCATGCACGACGGCAAGGCGCTTCAGTCCGGAACCAGCCACAACTTCGGTGACGGTTTTGCGCACGCATTTGATATTCAGTACACGGATAAAGACAACAAATTATCCTATGTTCACCAAACCTCATGGGGCATGACGACCAGGCTTATCGGTGCGGTCATCATGGTTCACGGCGATGACAGAGGACTTAAGCTTCCTCCCAGAATCGCTCCCACACAGGTTGTCATCATCCCCATCATGCCGAATAAGGAAGGCGTCATGGAGACTGTGGGACAACTTGCTGACAGCCTGAAGGCAAAGGGTATCAGAGTTAAGATCGACGATTCGGACAAGCGTCCCGGCTTCAAGTACTCGGAGCAGGAGATGAGAGGCTTCCCGGTAAGACTCGAAGTTGGTCCCAAGGATATCGAAAGAGGCGTTTGTGTTGCAGTCAGACGTGATACGCTTGAGAAGACAGAGGTTGCTCTCCGTGAAGCAGCCGACAGGACGGCAGAGCTTCTCGACACTATCCAGAAGGACATGCTTGAAGCAGCAAGGGTACACAGAGATGCTCATACCTACGAAGTAACCACATACGACGAATTTGTCGATACCATCAATAACAAACCCGGTTTTATTAAGGCTATGTGGTGCGGAGATCAGGCATGTGAGGACAAGATCAAAGAAGATACGGCTGCCACATCACGCTGCATCCCCTTCGGGAATCATAAACCCATTTGTGACAAATGCGTTTGTTGCGGTCGTCCCGCGAAGAAGCTCGTATATTGGGGAAGGGCCTACTGATAACCACCAAAACTTGCAAAGCAAGTTTTGAGTGCTCGAAGTGAAAAGATTGCGATGGTTCACCGCAAACTTTTCACGTAAGAGTCGCGAAGCCTGCGGAGCGAGTTATGATAAAATTTTCGAGGCACGAAGTGACGATGAAAATTTTATGCACGGAAGGAAGAATGCTTAATGATAGATTTTGATGAAGAAATATCAAGATTTGAAATGAGTCAGGAAACGGACAGGGTCGAGGAAAACCTCCTCAATGCGGACATAAAGGATCTGGCTGATCTGCTCGATCAGTTAACAGGTGGATATCAGTATGAACAATAAGCCTTATGACAAGCTCATGAGGATATCGGACCGCCTTTATAACGATGGACTTGAAAAGGCAAAAGTCAGGGATCTTTCGGGAGCTGTCGTTTCTCTTAAAAGAAGTCTTTTATATAACAAATACAATACCGAGGCCAGAAACCTCCTCGGTCTTGTTTTTTATGAGCAGGGAGAGACGGTTAACGCTCTGACGGAATGGGTCGTAAGCAGAAATCTTGATGATTATGAGAACAGCGCGGACTATTATCTCGAACGGATCCAGGACGATGAAAATGAGATAGAGAATATAAACGGCGCGGTAAAAAAGTACAATCAGGCGCTGAGTGCCGCACGCTACGGCAATATTGACACAGCCATCCTGCAGCTCAAAAAAGCGGTCGGGATGCATCCTCATTATGTACGGGCCATGAAGCTTTTGGGGCTTCTATATATCAGACAGGAAGAATACCAGAAGGCGAAAAAGATTCTGGTGGCTGCAAGAGCGATAGACCACACCGACACGGATGTTTTGCGGTATCTGGCGGAGGTGGAAAAGGTGCTGGTACCCGAACCTGTGAAGATCGGACCGTTTAAGACTCAGACAGCGGAAGAAACCGAATTTGATGAGGAGCTCGGGATTGAGCATTCACGTAAGGGATTTTTTTCGATGATCTTTAATCAGGAAAAACCGAATCTGATGCTGTTTATAAATCTTATTGCGGGTGTTCTTATCGGTATTGCGGTGGTTTATTATCTTATTGTACCCTCGAAGGAGGCGCAGATCAGAGAAGAATACAACGCCGGGAAGGTTGATTACAGCAGCGAGCTCAGTGCCAAAAACGCTGCAATATCGCAACAGGAAAAGGAGATCACGAACCTCAGAAAACAGGTCGATGAGCTAAAATCCGAGCTTAACGGCATTACTTACGATACTATAGAGATAGCTGTCGGAGACGAGACGTTTTCGTCCTTCTTTGACGCATGGAGCGAATACAACGATCTGAAATCAAGAGAATACTCGGATGAAGAGCTCGTAAGGCTTGCGATGGATCTCTGGGATCTCGATCTGAAGGGAATTCAAAGCAAATATGCGCAGGATATTCTTTCGAAGATGAGGGAAGACATTTATCCTCTTGCGGCAAAGCTGGTGTATAAAGAAGGAAAAGAATTCCTCGATTCAGGGGAAATCCCCGAAGCAGTCAGGGCGCTCAGGGCCGCAGCAGACTTCGACCCCGAATCGGATGTTGCGCTTTATTATCTCGGTAAAGCGCTCGAAGAAGACGGACAGTACAGCGAAGCGATCTATTGCTACAGGCATATGCTGACGGTTGCGCCGGGATCGACACTCAGAGACTACATCCCTCAGAGGCTTGAGTTCTGCGAAGAGAAACTCAGAGAACTCGGGGAGCAGGAAGAAGTTCCCGAGGGTGAAGAAGCAGAGGAGAATTCTGAGGACGAATAATACATAACAGGAAAAAGAACACAGATAGCAGAAAAGAGCGGCCTGCGGGACGCTCTTTTCTGTTGCGGGTTAGTCTTTCAAACATCCTATAGGAATTACAAATACGTTGTCCTCTCTTTGATATCCGTAGGGTGTACCGGTGAGAACGATCTTGAGATCGGGAAGTCTGAGAGGAGCCTGCTTCTCACGTTCATTGTGTTCTTTTACCAGCTTCTCGATCTCGTTTAGGTGAGAGGCACCCTCATCGATCTCGCTACTTCCGAGCTTTATTTCTATCAATGCATATCGACCATCCTTTAAGTGAAGGACAGCATCGGCTTCTAGCCCGTATCTGTCATGGTAGTATGATACGGTGCCTCCCAGAGCAGAAGAGTATACTCGCAGGTCTCTTATACATAACGTTTCAAAAATAAACCCAAAAGCCTTAAGATCCATATTGAAGTACTCGGGAGAAACGCCGAGAGCGGCAACTGCGATCGAAGGATCTATGAATTCTTTTTTCTCGGAAGATTGAATCGCTGTTTTGGATCTGATCGAGGGGCACCAAGCTTCAACGTCTCTGATGACAAACAGTTTTCGAAGAGCCTTTAGATAGTCGTAAAATGTCGTTTCGCTCATGGGGTAATTCGCATTTATATCTTGCAGAATCGTCCGATTGGAAGCGAATGTGGATATGTTTCGTGCATAGGATCGGAGGAGCAGACGGGTTCCCTGCTCATCTCGAGTTGTTTTATCTATATTGTTCACATCGTTTTTGCATAAACTGTCAAAGTAGCTTCCGGAGATCATAAGCTTAGCTTTATCTGTTTTCTTTTTAATTGCAGACGGCCATCCACCTCGACATGCAGCCATGATTATCCCGTCAATTGTAAGTTCAGAGAAGTATTTGGCATCCGGAAGGCTTTTTTTCTTAAATAATTCGGACAGGGAAATCTCACCGTTTGATTCACCGGATTCGTAAAGACTCATGGGGTACATCTGCAAGGTGTCTATCCTTCCTGTACCAGTATGCATGATCGTTGATTTGTCAATAGAATTGGAACCCGTAAGGATATACAGGCCCGGTTCATCTCTTCTGTCAACAGACACTCTGACAGCATCCCAAATATTTGGTGCTATCTGCCATTCGTCGATCAGACGAGGGTTTTCTCCGACAAGCAGGTTGGAAGGCTTAATCCGGGCAGTTTGCACATAAGAATCCCGCATGTCGGGATCTTGCATCTCAATATAGCTTTTTGCAAATTGTTTGGCGGTGGTTGTTTTGCCGCACCATTTGGGACCTGTTATGTGTACAGCACCAAATGCATCAAGTTTGTCCTGTAGTTCACTGTCACAAATGCGTTTTATATAGCTCATTGCACCCCTCCGATTCAGACTACTGTGTTTTTGTATTATAGCTGAATTTTAGCTGGTTTGCAATAAGCTGCCGAAGACATTTGTGGTATTTCACCGAAGACATTTGCGGTATTTTAACGAAGACATTTGCGGTATTTTTGCCGGTAAGCTGGCCAGGTTATACTACGTAGTATAACCTCCTTGTAGGTGTATTGACATACACCTACAAGGAATACATTAAGGACAAAGGAAATTTTGGAAAATACGCAACGGCGTTTATATAAATATGTATATAAAGATGGGAGAATAGCGGAGCATGTTAATTAAGGTTGCTGTTGCAGATACGAACAGTGAGTATCTTTCGAGGTTTGTATCTGCTCTCGAGAATAATCCTGCCGTTGAGGTATTAACCTATACAGACAGGAGTATTTTGCGTTATGACGTTGAAAAGCGAAAAATGGATGTGCTCCTGTTTGACCCCTCTGTTTATTCAGGTGATTACGAAATAAGTGATCGCATTGTTTCTGTTATGCTCTTTGATGATTCTACAGAGTTCCTTCCTTAATTGTATGTTGCTTGATGATGCGAAAAATCACAGATGCGGTCAGGTCAGCTCCTCCGTCCACAGTACTGAGCGGTTCCTGCCGTGCTGCTTGGCGTGGTAGAGTGCTTTGTCGGCGTGCTCGATGAGGTCGACACGCTCGAGGGAGCTGTTCCAGATCGAGATACCGATACTGATCGTGACGGAAACCATCGTGACTTCCACACCGTCGTTGAAGGCGATGGTCGAATTCTCGACGGTCTGCCGGAGCTTTTCGGCAATCTCCATGGCTGCGGCAGGGTCGTTTATGTCAAGCAGTATGACAAATTCCTCACCACCGTAACGGCAGGGAACGCCATGCTCGCCGCTGACTCGCTTCATGACATTTGCAATCATCTTGAGAACCTTATCGCCGAAAGGATGACCGTAGGTATCGTTGAATTTTTTGAAATAATCCACGTCGATCATGAGAGCCGAGAGTTCGATCGAGCTTTCGCTCGTTCTGTCCATGATAAGGTTGTCGAGATAAGAACGACCGTAAATTCCCGTAAGTCCGTCCGTGATGGCTCTTCGGTAGAGACGTGCATTTTCGATTGGAGCACCGCCCTGGTTGGCAATGAATTCCATCGTTTCGATGTAGTCATCACTGAAGATCTGTCTTACCAGTCTCGAATCAAGGTATATAACTCCGAAAAGGACTCCTCTGACGAACATGGGCATCGCCATCGCGGCCTTGATACCGTAGCGGACCATGTTTGTGTAGTGCTTCCGGAATTCATCGGATTGCATGTCGTTGATGACGATGGGGCGCTTGCTCTTTTCAACTTCTTCGAGCATCCAGTCGTAGGTATTTGTGTCAAAATTACCAAGGTTGTAAACAGAGGCAACATAAAGTCTCTTTTCACCCGTTTCGGGATAAAGGAAGAGGATGCCTCTCTCAGCACCGACGAGCTCAACCGCATCCTTAAGAATGCGCTTTTGAAGCTCGTCAACTTCAAGGGTTGACGTAAGGATGCTTCCGAGGTGGAGAAGAGTATTAACCTTGCGGTCGACATTCATCCTGTTACGTCTTGCGGTAACATTTGCTATGAGAGAGTTTTCCCTGAAATCATCCTGATATCTTTCGGCGATGATCGCTTCACACTGCTTGAGGTACACGGATGAAGAGAGCGATGAAAAGGTCATATATGCTTCAAAGGTATAATAACGCGCTTCATGGTTGCGGTGCTGGGAAGTCAGGAAACAACCGTATTCGTAGTCTATCAATGCCGACTCGTAACGAATGGCTGATCCTGAAGCAAGACCCGAACCTTTTTTGTAAAATGAGTCGGCCTTTTCAAGCTTGTTGAGCAGGATCGAATAGAGCGCGTTCGCCCTGTAGGCCGCAAAAATAAGATTCGGTCTCGAAGACACCTGAGAAAGAGCTTTGTCACAAAGCGAACCTATATCAAGCTCGTGGCTGTGTATCTCGTTCAGCGCAAGGTCGCCGCGCTCCGTGTCAAGAAGCTTGATCTTTGCGATGCAGAGATATCCATACAACGAAGCTGTGAATTCGCGGACGAAATCATTTGTTTCGTAGTATATCCTCGCGGCGTCGAGATATTTGACGGCATCACGGTATTTACATTGTTCGATGAGAAGTTCTCCGTAGGTAAGGTTGAAGAGCGTCGTCATGTAAGGAAGACGCATCTGTCCCACGAGCATTTCGCAACGTGAGCTGACCTCGGATGCTTTTGGATAGTTTCCGCGGTGAGTGTAGCTTCTTATGAGAGCCGAGTAAGCCTGACACTGAGCAAGGCTGTCTTTGATTTTTTTCGAAATTTCGATGACTTCAAGAGACAGCTTCTCACATTTTTCATATTCACCGGCGTAGAGGTATGCCAATACAAGGAATGAATTGGTGTTATTGATTTCCCAAAGGTCTCCGAGCTGAGTGAACGCTTCGATCGCTTCCGCAAAAAGCTTTATGCTTCGATCAATCTCGCCCTGACAGAGCTTGCACAGACCGGAGAAGAAGAGACTTCTCGCTATGCCGAAGCTGTCGTTATTCGCACGTCTCATCTTTAAGGCAAGGTGTTGCACGGAATCGGACAAAGCGTCTTCACCGTGAAGCATATAATAAAGTGAAAGAGCCGATAATGCACAGGACATCTGTACCGATGATCCGAAGTGTTTTAGGGTAAATTTGTAAAGGCGGAGACATACGTAATCGAAACGGTTCATGTCGCTGTAGACGTATATCCAGCAAAGAGCCTCGTATATCGAAACAGTCGTGACGGCGCGTTCGAGGTCTTCGCCCATAAGAGGAACCTTATATTCTTCAATCGATTTTGTCCCGGCGCCCGTCAGTAATTTGTTAAGTTTAAGGAGCATCGAAGAAGTTTTGAAAGTCATGCTGTTCTTCGGAAAACCTTGCCCGATATAGTCAAGAGCGCGTATAAGCACATCCTCCGCTTCTCTGAACCGGCTTTGTCTGAAATAGCCGAGTCCGATGTAATAAAGCAGCTTGGCAATCTGGGTGTTGTCGCGAAGGAGAGCCAGCAAGTCGTTTGCCGCAGCGATGGCATCATCAAAACGTCCGCAGGTAAGGTAGAGATGAACAAGGGAACGCTTGCATTCCTTCCAGTCCGCGTTGCCCGTCGAGGCCTGTCCCTCGAGAAGGCGAAGAGCGGTGACAAAATATTTTATCGCCGACTCGATCGCGTTCGAAGCGAGCGCTGCACGGGCAGCCGTCATGATATGAACACGAAGACCCGCATTCGCGCGCGCTGCTTCAAAATGGCTGCAGAGGGCGAAGATATCCGCGGGTCGGGTTTCTATTGTAAGTTCGAGTGCCTTGGCAACCCAGTAGTGGAGGCTTTCCAGCTCACGTTTTTCGAGGCGCGAAATAACGGCATCATAAATATCATTATGCGAAAAGACAAGTATGTTCTTCGATGAGCTGAATTCAACAAGGTTCCTTTGAAGGGGAAGATCAAACATTCGAAGAAGCGTATCCACCTTAAGGTCGGTAATGACCGAAAGAAGATCGAGCGAAAATTCGGTTCCTATGACCGAAGCCACTTTAAGAAGGGAGACGGTATCCTCATCGAGACTCGTGATGCGTCTTTCGATGATCTGCTGCATGTCACTGACGGTGTTGAGCGATTTGAGCTGCTGCCAGTTCTGCTCAAGGCGTCCGTCGCGGATGGAGATGACATCGTCCTCGAGCATGGAATGGATGATGTTGACGGCATAGTACGGATTACCTTCGGTCTTGGGAAGAAGGTAGGACGCAAGAGCCTGGGCATCGTCGCGGTTCAGGTTCAAAAGATCCTTAAAGAAGCCGGCAAGCCTTTCCTCGTCATAGGGGAAAAGGTCGAAGAAGCAGTTATGACCTCTTTCGATAAGGCTGTCAAGGAGCGTTCTGAGATATTCGTTATCCGCCGAAAGGTTGTTGCTGTATGAGCATATGATAAACACTTTGTACGAGGAAACGCTTCGCGCGATCTCTTCGATAAGAGCAAGGCTGGCAGGGTCGGCATTATGGATATCGTCAAATATGTAAACAAAAGGTTTTTTCTGTGTGTAGAGCGAAAGGAAGAAAGCGGACAGCTGCATGAGCGTGTGCTGTTGATCCTTAAACGCTTCGGGATCCGCAAGACCTCCGGTCCTTTTGGGGAGGACATTCTTCATTTCGGGGGAGAAGGATAATACCGTATCCGTGCTGCCCGAAAGAAGGGCGGCAAGACGACGTCCTTCGGTTATCTGAAGCTTTTTGTCGTATTTGTTGAACAGACTGAGATAATCATCGAGGATCTCGCTGAAACCCGAATAGGGAACCTGTGATGAAATCTGAGAGAAGTGGCACCTGAAGAAGGGGATCGAAGCTGCCACAAGCTCGGAGCAAAGATTTGAGAACAGGTCGCTTTTCCCGCAGTTCTTGGGACCGCGCAGAAGGTAAAATGCGCCGCCCTTTTCGAAGGCCTTTGTAACGAGAGCCTTTATATCGTTAAGCTCCTGTCGCCTGCAAAGGTATTTTGAATCGGATTCGAGAGCCTTAAGGACGGTCGATCCGCCGGGAGTGAAAAGATCGCTGTCCATATTGCCTGAAAGAAGTCTGTCTATGTCGTTGATGAGTTCGTTGCATGTCTGGTATCGCTGGTCGGGATCCTTCGCAAGGAGCTTCAGCGTGATCCTCGACGCCTCGACCGAAAGACCGCTCACCACCTCGTGAGGAGAACGCACGGGAACGGCAACATGCTGGTAAACCATGTTGTCGATGCTGTCGGAATGGAAGGGAAGCGTTCCGGTAAGAAGCTGGTAAAGCAGCACACCGAGTGAATAAAGATCTGAACGACCGTCAATTTTGGTGTCGACGAGTCCGGTCGATTCGGGAGCCATATAGCCGAAGTGTTCATCGACAAGCTTTCCCGTGGCGGAAGAGTAGTCGATCATGTATGAAATTCCGAAATCAAAGAGTTCGGCAGAAAGATCGCCTCCGTCGCTTGTATTAAGAGCGACGCAATCGGCACTGATACCGCGATGGAAAACATGTTGCTCGTGAGAATAACGAAGCGCGTAAGCCAGCTGACGAACCAGCTTGAGAGCGGTCACCGAATCAAGCCTCCCGTACTTTTCGAGATGTTTTGAAAGAAATGTATGGTTGTTGTATTCGTAGATCGAACAGATCGTATTGGCATAATTGCCCGACTCGAGCATTTTTAAGATCCCGGAGGATTCAAAATGACGAATGATACCGAGGTCTTTGACATAACATATCTTATCTATTTCGAATTTGGTAATGACGGAGGGATTAACAAGACGGATCAGAACATCGCGGTTCGCAGCGAGGTCATGTCCGATAAGAGACACGCAAAAAGCACCCTCCTCAAGCGTGCGTTCTACCTGATATCTGTCAAAGAAAATGACATTCTCGTACGGATCCATCAGGTGGTCTCCTCCTTTTCCCCATAATCATATCTATTATAAATAAAAATAGGTAAAAACACAAGGAGGATTTCACGAAATACTGAATTGATTTTTTACTGTTTTAAGGGACGGACCGCATCTTTACTGGTTTTAAGCATGTAAGGCGAAAGGCTGATGAGAACCTGAGATGGAAGATAAAACACCCACGAAAGGAATACCGCCATGCTTACCATACCGGCAGGTACGGTTTCGGAATAAAAAGAATTTAAGTTTCTGATCAGAACATTGATGTCGCACAGCATAAAAAGCGTGAGTCCCATCGAAAACATCAAATGAAAGCGCCGGCGGAATTTTATAAAATCGCACCAGCTTATTATAGTGTTACGGACAAACATTGCGGCATAATATAATACAAGCGTGAGAAGCAGGATTACGGTAGAATCACAGACAAGAAGTTTGCCTGCGCAGGCCGCAAGAACGATGGCGGTGACAAGAAATATACAGGGAACGGGAAAGCGTTTGTACAGAGCTTTACCGTCGGTTAAAAGAAATGAATATATGGTCTGCGTAATGCAGAAGGAGACGAGACCGGGGATGATGAAAAGCCGCTCGGCGAAAAAGAGGAGAAAAATATCGGCCGTTGCGGTGAAAAACAGAGCACCGGCGATCAGCAAGTGTTTCTTCTCAAAGTTCCTTATGCACAGAAACAGCGCATGGGTGAACACAAGCACGATACCCGAGTATTTGAGGTGATCTGAACACGCGTCTTTGATGCCTGTAAATAATCTCACATTGTCGGAATAACCGGGAATCAGACCCGAAAGGTCAAGTGTGATAAAAGATATGTATATGATCAGCTCCGCAATGATAAAAATACGGGAGACAAGCCTTTCGAGCCGCATATCGGGACCTCCGTTCCGGTGAATCATGAATCAAAACGTAACAGATTAACAAACACGCACCGATGAGTTGTTAAACAATATTATATTAATCATACCGAAATGTCGAACTTTTTTTTCTTGACAATTTTCATGCCCGGTTTCATAATAACATAGGTTTGATTACGAGGTGTGGCTCAGTTTGGTAGAGCGCTACGTTCGGGACGTAGAGGTCGCGTGTTCGAATCACGTCACCTCGATCGGGTCGGATTATCCGACCCGATTATCTTAGAGAGGAGGCTATGATGCAGCAGAAACTTGACAATGTTTTTGTGTTCGATCATCCGCTTATTCAGCACAAAATCTCGTTGATGAGGGATATCAACACCACCACGAAGGATTTCAGGGAGCTTGTATCCGAGGTTGCCATGCTCATGGCGTACGAGGTAACGAGAAACTTTGAGCTTGAAGACTGGGATGTGGAAACACCAATCTGCAAGGCAACGGTCAAGATCCTTTCACACAGAAACAAGGTGACGCTCGTTCCCGTGCTTCGTGCGGGACTTGGCATGGTTGACGGATTTCTTAAGATTTTGCCTCAGGTGCGCGTGGGTCATATCGGACTTTATCGTGACCATGATACAAAAGAGCCCGTTGAGTACTACTGCAAGCTGCCCGATGATGTGGCAGACACACAGGTCATCCTCCTCGATCCCATGCTCGCAACGGGTGGGTCGGCGGTTGCTGCGACAAACTTTATCAAGCAAAAAGGATGCAAGAATGTAAGATGGGTGTCGATCATTTCAGCTCCCGAGGGAATCGAAACGCTTCACAAGGCGCATCCCGACATCCCGGTTTTTTGCGGCTGTGTTGATGAAAAGCTCAACGAGAACGCATATATCGTACCAGGACTCGGTGATTGTGGTGACAGGCTTTTCGGAACAAAATAAAATACAGGATATAAACGGACAAGCTCCCGGCATGAACGCGGGAGCTTGCTCTCATTTTGAGGCGGCTGCGGTGAACGGACCGATGACTTCGGGTCCGAAATCGTGTGGGTAACGGTAGATGTTATCTGACAGGATCTGGTCGGGCGGAATCACTGTGGAATTGACATCCTTGACCATTTCGTTGAGATGTTCCGCATCGATGGTGGATGCAGGCAGGATGATCACTTCATTGACAGAGCTTGGGATGATGTAAAGATCGTGACCGAGATCTTTCCTGATGTTTTCGAGCACTCCGGGATAAAGGATGCAGGATGCACCGTAATAGGATTGATCGTTCGTTAATACTTTCATGGGGCTGTGAAATCCACCGTTATTCATGAACAAGGGGATCATGTGATCGGGAACGCCGCGCTTCCTCATGATACGGACAAGAAGTTCGTCAAGGTCCTCAAAAGATGTCGGGAAGATCGCGGGTGTGTTTTTTACGGCAAGGGCAAGAAGCTTTCCTGCATCAAAACCGAGCAGCTTTGCGATTTTGTCGTCTATTCGGACGGAGCCCGTTTCTTCATTGGGAAGCGGAACGTATATGCAGAATACAACCGCAAGATCGAGGATCCTGAAGTGGGGATAAGTTTCGAGAGTCTCGCAATTACGTTCGTAATTGACGAGTCGATAAAAAATCTTGTCCGAAACCTTTTCGGGATCGGAGATGATATTTTCAAACTTCAGTGATTTCCGATCGATGCTGTTGTAAGCGGAGGAGATTCTTTCGGTGATCTCTTCAAGGTTCATGTTGCCGTTTTTGTAGGTGTCAAAGAGCTCGTCAAGACGAATGTTCGGGGAAATGTTACGATCGGGATGACGTATCGTAAGACAGGGATAGGTTATCTGATTGTTTTTCTTCTGTTCGGATGTGGTGATTTCGACGTCGGAACCGAGATTGGAAGAAACGCTGTGAATCAGGGCGCGGACGAATCCGTCCATGTCAAGGGCGGATGATGTTGTAAAATTCATAAATCCTCTTTCTTTCGGAAAGCGGCGGTGATCCTTGAAAGCATGATACCATTCCGCAACGCATGATGTCCATTGGCGTTTTTAACGAACACGGATACTCATTTTTGTGCAATTTGCCTATGGTTGCTTTTGCCGCACACCGAAAAGATTTTAGTCTCTTTTTGTGTACGGAAATCAAGCAATCGGCACGTAAACTGTTCTTGTAAAGAGAACATGAATGTGGTACACTTGACAGCGTATAAGACGATAGGGGAGTTGCGGAGGCGAGAAATCGGGAGCGGTTTAAAAACCGCTTATAAAGAGGCGAAAAATAAGCGTGGGAGGCGGAAGAACCGTTTCCGCAGAACGGGATACAGATCTTATGGAGAAGAAAGAAAAAGAGAAGGTTATACTTGACCGCAGGAGCGGTGCATGGAAAAAATACCTCGTGGGGGGCGTTACTGCTTTTTTGGTACTTGCCGCAGCGATTGTCCTTATATTCCTTTTTGTCCAGAAGGAGGATTTCTCCGATATCTTCGACCGTCTTTCATCGGCTTTTGCTCCCGTACTGGTGGGCGGCGTTATGGCATATGTCATGAACCCGCTCATGACGTTCTTTGACAGGAAAATTTCACATTTTCTTCTTAAAAGGGTCAAAAAGAAAAAGCGTGCGCTGTCGTTCTCAAAGGGTGTGAGCCTTATTCTCACTCTTATAGTTGTGGCGCTCATTATCGGCATTTTGGTGTACATGCTTGTTCCGGAGATCACTTCGACGGCACAAAAGCTTACCGATGAAGTTCCCGGTCAGGCGGAAGAATTCCTGAAATGGTTCAGGGCGACGGTGGGCGACGGGTCATGGATCGGAAATATACTCTCAACCGTGATCGAAAAGGTTACGATGTGGTTTGAGGACTTTATCGACAACGGGCTTTTTTCGTTTGCCGGCGGCGTGCTTGAATCGGTAGCTTCGGGAGTGATTAGTGCATTCGGAATCATATACAACATCGTGATCGGGCTTGTTTTCAGTATATACATTCTCCTTGCGAAGGAGAGGTTCACGGCCAGCACGAAGAAGCTTGTTTTTGCTGTGTTTAAACGCAGAAGGGCCAACAGGATCATCAGAACGGCGAGAGAATGTCACAGAAAATTTACGGGCGCGATCACGGGTAAGATCCTCGACAGCGCCATTGTGGGTGTACTTTGCTTTGTCGGCATGACGCTGTTTGGTTTTCCATATGTGGCGCTCATAAGTGTTATCGTCGGAGTGACAAACCTAATCCCGTTCTTCGGACCCTATATCGGAGCCGTTCCGAGCGCGCTTTTGATCCTTTTTGTCGATCCGCTTCAGTGTCTGTGGTTTGTTATATTTATTGTGGTGCTCCAGCAGATCGACTGCAACATCCTCGATCCGAGGATTGTCGGAGATTCCATCGGTCTTTCGGCGTTCTGGGTGCTTTTCTCGTGCGTCGTGTTCGGAAGTCTGTTCGGAATATGGGGTCTGTTGCTCGGAGTGCCGGCCATGGCATGTTTGCAGATGATCTTTGGCGAGATCATGGACAACAGATTGCACAGAAAGGGGCTTTCGACTAAGACGGATGAATATCTTGCGATCGACAGGGTGCCCGAAACCGATGTCATCGTTGTTGATCCTGTCGAAAACCGGGATGATCTTGACATCGACGATATTGTCTCCGGTGAGACGAATGATCCGGGATCCATCCGGGGAGAAGACGGTCCGGAGGGTGATGATGACGGCGAAAGCAGGGAGAACAAAGAAATGACCCCGCCGCAAAAAAACAGGAAGCAAAAAGGGAAATAACAGCAGGGGAAACCTTGGTATAAAGGGGAAAAGGGTATTTAGGGAGCCCAAATAATCGAAAGGCAGTTGTATATTTATGGCAAATCTTTTAAGCCCCGACAGCAGGGTAATGACGGGGATAAACAAAGTAGTTGATGTGATCTGGATAAGCTTTCTCTGGTGTCTGATCTGCTTGCCGTTAGTCTGGATCTTTGTGGCATTGTCTACGATAGCGGCATTCGGCGGCGATCCCGATGCATACATTGAAGTATATAAGACGGCATTCGGGGCCGCACCTACGGACAATTCGGTGGTTCTTAGCCTGATGCTTGAGGAAACATCATATATATTGCTGATAGAAATGCTTGTCAGAGCCGTTTTTATCGGTCCGTCGACGGCAGCCCTTTATTACACCATGGTTAAGGTCATAAGACGTGAGCGCGGGTATGCCACAAAGACGTTCTTTCACGGCTTTAAGATAAATTTTAAGACGGGTGCGCCCACATCTCTTTTGTTTGTGCTCTTCGGCATCCTTATGGTGTTTGATTTCAGATATGTGGACGCTGTGCAGGCTGAAAGCCCGACCTTTTCGAGCGTGCTTAATGTGGGACTCATTGTGGTCTGCATTTTTGTACTCTTTATTCTGGTTTGGATATTTCCGCTGCTTTCACGCTTTACGATCTCGTTGAAGCAACTCTTCAAAAACGCGATGCTCATATCCGTCAGACATTTCATCGGTTCTTTTGTGATCGGGGGCGGATTGATAGTTTTGTTCTGGCTCTTGTACAGATTTTCGGGAGACCTCGCATCGATACTTATAATATTCCCTTTTGTGCTTCCAGGCGGAATAGCACTTGCGGCATCGTTTATCATCGAACCTGTTCTTAAAAGGTACACGGGCAACCATAACAAAGCTGCCAAATCCGTGAACGAAGAAAATGGGGAGATTCCGGACGACAGCACGCCCGCTTCACTTGAGGGTACGGTATCATCTGAGAACGGCGGGGACGGGGATTCTTCCGCTGCCGGGGATGAAGAAGAGAATTCTTCGGTTGACGAGTGGTATATGGAATGATATTTGCAAACGGTTTATTGAGCGGCATGAGTTAAATACCGCCTTTATACATAAAGCATGATACATGGGTTTTGTGTTTAAAAGAAATGAGCTTTGAAATACTTCTTTAAGGAGGATACAGAGATATGATCGAAGAGGATGATGTTCTGTACAAGTACATGAACTGGGGTGCGATGGAAGCACTTATCTACTCTGAACATGATGACCCGCATTCGTGGCTCGGACCGCATGAGACAGCAGACGGTACGATGATAAATGCTTTTCTTCCCACGGCCAGGGCAGCCGACGTTGTGATCGGGAAAAAGTCTTTCCCCATGAAGAATGTTGACGATTCAGGCAACTTTTCGGTTCTTATCGGAGGCGAAAAGGTAGGGAATTACAAGCTTGACATTACTTACAGAGATGATTCGAAGGCACTTGTTTACGATCCGTACAGCTTCCGCAAGCAGATATCCGAAGAAGACGAGGACAGGTTTATCCGCGGCGTTCACTACGAGATATATGAGAAGCTCGGAGCGCATGTTATTTCCGTGAACAGAGTAAAGGGAACCTACTTTGCCGTCTGGGCACCCAACGCTCAGCGTGTGAGCGTGGTCGGAGATTTCAATACGTGGGACGGAAGGCGCCACCCCATGAGGAAGCTTCGCGCGGCAGGCATTTTTGAACTGTTTATCCCTGGGCTTTCCGAAGGGACCATATACAAATATGAGATCAAGGCACAGAGCGGTCTGACATACCTGAAGGCGGACCCCTATGCGAACGCCACCGAGATGCGACCGGGAAATGCGTCCATCGTCGCCGATCTTTCTTATGAGTGGAAAGACGGCAAGTACATGGCGAACAGAAAGAAGCTTGATATCACAAAGTGTCCTATGTCCGTTTATGAGGTACACCTCGGCTCCTGGATGCGGAAGGGCGAAGGAGACAACGATTTCTACACCTACGGTGAGACGGCCGAACTTCTTTCAAAATATGTCAAGAAAATGGGATATACCCACATAGAGCTTTTACCGGTTATGGAGCATCCTTTCGACGGCTCTTGGGGATATCAGGTGACCGGATATTTTGCACCGACCTCGAGATACGGATCCCCGAAGGATTTTATGGCGTTTATGGACCACATGCACCAGGAAGGAATCGGCGTTATACTTGATTGGGTACCCGCTCACTTTCCGAGGGATTCCTTCGCGCTTGCCGGATTTGACGGAACCTGCCTTTATGAGCATCCCGACAGAAGGCTCGGAGAGCATCCCGATTGGGGAACGCTGATATTCGATTTCGGACGTCCCGAGGTTTCGAATTTTCTGATCGCAAGTGTGCTTTTCTGGACGGAAAAGTATCATGCCGACGGCATAAGAATGGATGCCGTTGCATCAATGCTTTATCTTGACTACGGACGTCAGGATGGACAGTGGCTGCCGAATAGGTACGGGGGAAAGGAAAATCTCGAAGCGATCGAGCTTTTGAAGCATCTTAATTCCATCTTCCATAAAAAGAAGAACGGAGCGCTCATCATAGCTGAGGAATCGACTGCCTGGCCGAATGTTACAAAGCCCGTCGAGGAAGACGGACTGGGATTCGACCTTAAGTGGAACATGGGATGGATGAATGATTTTACATCATATATGCGTCAGGATCCTCTCTTCAGAAAGGGATGTCACGGACAGCTCACGTTTAGCATGATGTACGCGTACAGTGAGAATTTTGTGCTTGTTCTTTCTCACGATGAGGTTGTTCACGGCAAGGGTTCGATGATCAACAAGATGCCCGGAGAACTTACGGATAAATTTGCAAATCTTCGCGCGGCTTACGGGTTTATGATGGGACATCCGGGAAAGAAGCTGTTGTTCATGGGTCAGGAGTTCGGTCAGATCCGCGAATGGGCGGAAAACAGAAGCCTTGACTGGAACCTTCTCGATGAGCCGCTTCACGCAAAGCTTTCAGACTATGTTGCAGCCATCAACAAGATGTACCGCGATATGCCGGCTTTTACGGAGCTTGACTGTGATCCCGATGGATTCAAGTGGCTCGGGTGCCTTGATGCGGACCACAGCATCGTAAGTTTTGTCAGAAAAACACATAAGCCGGAAGAAACTTTATTATTTGCTTTCAATTTTACTCCTGTGGAGTATAATGAATACAGACAGGCGGTTCCTTTTCCCGGAGCATACAAAGAGATCCTTTCGAGCGATGCCGTGAAATACGGTGGATCGGGACATGTTAATCCCAGGACAAAGACATCTGAACCGATTGAAAAGGACGGATGGGATAATTCAATTGTGATTAAGCTCCCGCCTCTGGGAATGACGGTTTTCTCCTGCACGCCGGGTGACGTGGAGAAGAAAGACAAAAAAGCCGGGAAAGAGCGCCTGAAGGCAAAACAGGTCAAAACCAAAAAAACAGCGGAGACCGCAAAACAGGTTAAGGCCGAAAAAGCAGCGGAGACCGCAAAACTGGTTAAAGCTGAAAAAACAGCGGAGACCGCTAAAAAGGTTAAAACCTTGAAAACGGCGAAAGCCGCGGACCGGGCTAAGCCCGGGAAAACAGCGGTGATCGAAAAAACGGGTGAAAAGAAAAAGAACGCGGGAGAAATAAAGCCCGCACAGGCTGCCGATAAGGCTGAAAAGACAAAAACCGCCGAAAAAGTGAAATCGGGTGTAAAGGCGGGAAAGTCGAAAAAAAGAAATAATTGATTCGGATGATTATTCTGGTGATTCGTGAATAACTAAGCCTGAAAACCTGATAAGGGCAGGTTGGGGTAATTGTGGGGGACGTGTTATGAAGAATGTTGGAATGATTGTTGATGAAGGAATCTGCACGGGGTGCTGCGAGTGCCTCGGAGCCTGTGATTCGAACAGCATTGTGATGATCTACAGCATAGAACTGGGTCGTCCCGTGCCCTGCATTTCTGAGGATTGCAGCGGTTGCGGAGAATGCGTTGATGCGTGTGACAGCAGGGAGTTGTTAAAAGTTCAAAACATGTAAAAGCATTGTACCCCTCCCGCATAATCAAAAATATGCGGGAGGGGGATCGGTTTGCTTTCTTAAACGATCAATCTTTTTTCCATTCCCTTTGCACAATCTAATCGAATATGGTAATGTTATGTGTGGGTGTTTTTTTTCTTACACGTATATTATATTGTCGGACTTTTGTCGGACTTTTGTCGGAGGAGTCCTGATGCTTTATAAAATTCAGGCAAAGAGTCAACGGACATAAAACCGGCGTTGAAGGTAAGCTTGTTTTTCGGTGAAGCGGAGGGCAAGGAATCAGCGGCTCATAACGGCCGTAAAAGAGGAGACTTGAGTTCAGGTTAACTATGTAAGGAGAGGTGTGTCGTGAAAAACAATCAATTGCTTCCTTTTGAGAGGAACCGTTACTATGCGGGCAAGATGCTCACTTCGGCCGATTTTCAGGCAGAGCAGAATTATGTAAATAATAAGCGAAGATTCGTGAACAACATGATGTTCGGTTCGGGTATCGTGTGCGGATGCAATGTCCTGAGTCTGGACGATCTTTCGATACTTGTCGAGAGCGGCATGGCAATCGACAATTTCGGAAGAGAGATCGTTATTGCTTCCTCGGTAGTCAAAAAGCTTTCCGCTATTGAGGGCTTTGATACCATTGCCGGAAATAAAGCGCTTCTTTGCATTAAATACCGGGAGGACAATGTCCATACCGTTTATTCCGTCGGATATCAGGATAACAAGAGCTCCGAATATGAATTCAACCGCGTGAGCGAGAGTTATGACCTCTTCCTGATGGATGCGTCGAATGTTGTTCCGAGAGTTGAGCTTGAAACCGAGCTCCTTGCGCGACAGAGCCTTTACAGTGATTCGGATCACAGGATCACGCTCATAGTTCCTTCGCAGATCCCGAAAGGAAAATCGGCGAAGGTCGTTGTCCGTATCGACAAGATCTCTTCAAAACCTGTCACTCTTTCGTATGAGAGTGTTCTTCAGGTACCCGTATTCACGACAGCAAACCGTTCAAGAGAATTGTCTCTCGAATTATCTGACATTAACCTTCTCGAGGGCGGATGCATTGAAAAAGAATACTGGATCACCGCGCAGGATACACCCGTGGACAGCGCGGAGCTTGTCATTAAGGCAGGTTCGTCGCATCTCAAGATCGACGGTCATGACGTGGATATTCCCGACGTTCCTTCGGTAAAGGTGAGCATCGTGGAGATCGACACGGAATCGCTTGTCACCCGCGAAATCTCAAAGCTCAGTCTTGAGCTTCGTTCAGGTCTCAATACAACCGATTATCTTGTGCTTGCCTGCATTGACCTTGTTCGCACGGAAAGCGCTTATATCATCGATAAAATCTCCGACGGCAATGACAAAAGGTATATCGCTTCTCCTTCACAGCATTTTGAAAGAACGAAGCTTTCGGCATTTTTCTCCGATACACCTGTTCATGAGGAAGAAACAGGCAACACCGAAAGAGTGATTTCTGAGGACAAGGAAAGAGGGATGTCCTCGAATCATTTCCAGATCGCCACGGGCACGCTTGAAATCCCTCTCGGTGAAAAGCCGAGGCGAGGGGATGTCAGGTATTCGGGCGAAATCATGCATGGACTCGGAAAAGGCAATGTCTATGTTGAAATAGGTTACGAGCAGTTCGAAGACGACAAATCTCTCGGCATGAGTGCAAAGAGCACCGTTTACGGCAATGCTGAGCTTTTTGCGACCTCGAATGACAATATACCGGATGTCGAAACCGCCGTTAAGGTCCTTAACGATAAAGGCAGTTTTATCGTTGCGGCAAAGATAGGGCGTGAACCCGAATTCCTTACCCTTACATACAGGTGGGTTGCAATCAGATTCCCTTCGGGTAACGACCTCGGACTTCTTGAAAACAACAACAATAAGAGTATCACCGTCGATACACCTACTGTAATACTCGGAACAAAGGACAGCTATTTCTTCAACGTCAACTTCAACAACATGGAGAAATGCAGCGTAGCCTACGAGCTTACAGAAGAGGGAAGCGGCGAGATCACGGCCGAAGGCGTATATACGGCGCCCGCCAAAGAAGGCGTATTTGAGATCAGGATCTACTGCGTGGAGAATCCGTCTGTTTGCACATACGCATATGCGATCGTCAAGAAAAAAGGACTTGAAAATGCCTGACCCGGCTTAAGTGATTATGAGATGAAAACCCGGTACACAGGTATGTATTGGGCAAGTGAGGGAATTACATGATCTATGAGATCGGAAATATGTCACTCAACTGCATAAGAGAGGTGTTCAGATGCGAAGCAGACAATGTCAGCATCTGTCAGGATATAAACGCAGCCGCCGACACCTGTTACACGCTTGTGACGGTTAAGGATCACGGTCTTGCCAAGGAACTGATCGAAAGCTTTGAAGCTGAAGGAAAACAATTTCTTGCCACGGCACCGCATCCGGATGGGTTTCTGATCCTGTTCCCGTATAAGCCGGAGAGACGATTGTCACAGTTTTATATGGGTTCACTTTTCTCGAATGAGGAGTGCGAGAAAATCTGCGTCAACCTTGTCATGGAATGTATGAGGGCTGACATACCGTATCCGTTACTTTATCTGATACTTGACCAGGATCAGATCGACCTGGGAAAGGACTGTTCGATCAGCTTCGGTTACGGACTCGATCTTTCGGCATATGACAGTAGCATAGGAGAACGCGAATGTGCCAATAAATGCGCCGAAATCGTGTTTGGGCTTATCGAATCAAAGTCGGAAGCCAAAGCAATGAGTTACGAGCTCATGAAAAGAAAGGTACCGAAGAACGTCTACATTCATTTTGCGGAGATCTTTCGTGATATAAAAGTCACGACCGAGGCTGAAGTAAAAGTCGGTATCGTCAAAAGGGCAAGAGCATTTCTGTCGCGAAATCTGGGGAGATTTTTTAAATTGTTTATCATACTCTGCGGCATACTCGTAGTCGTGGTTCTCCTGATGTTGTTGACGCAATTGCTGGTAGGAGATATTTCGTTTTTCCGTTTGTTTAAGAATCCGTTTAAGGAGATAGGTACGGAATCGATGCTCCAATAAAGTCCGTTATTACGGATAAGAAATCGGATGCGAAAGTGTCGAAACCGAAGGATCGGTACCGCAGCGCAGCTTCGGGACTGAAATCGGGTGGAATAAAAAGCATCCCGTGAGGAGGAATTCCTTTGAAATCAAGGGCATTTGGTGCATTTTGCATGGTGGTTTTAATAGCGCTGACAGTGGTCGTGACGGGGTATATCACGTTTGACCAGTGTCTTGTTTATGCACCCTCGGAGCAAAATGTCCTTTTCGGAGTTGAAGACGGAAAAGGCAACAGCTATGTATATTTTGAATCATCCGCAAATGCCGGAATATACAAGCTTAACGAAAACAATAAACTGATGGCATCCGTGGTCGACGGCTCGGGTAATCCATGGGACGGCGGCAAGGTTATTGATCTGATATATTCTTCCGGAATGATCCGGATGGCTGTCAGAACCCAGTCGGGTCTTAAAATCTTCGCATGGAGTGATGACCTTAAGGACGGTAACAGTCAGACAGTGCCGTTTTCGAATGATGTTGTTGTTTCATCGGTTTGCTTAAGCAACGGATCGCTCTTGGCGGTCACGATCGAAAAAGGCGGAACCGAGGCGGTTGTTTACAGACTCGGAGCAGCCGGTCGCGACCCCGAAGTCGTTTATTTTGAAACGGCAGAAGGCGGACTTCGCTTCCTTGACGCGAGATATGTCAATGAAAGATTGGAAAGACTTATGTCCGACGGATCGCGGACACCCGGTTTTGCGGCATCCACAGACGAAAGAACGAAGCTTCCCGAAAATGTCGGTTTCATGGGTATCTCGATGGGTTTTTCGACCGTTGTGCGTAACATTCTCTTTATGGTTGCGATCATCTTTGCGATCATATTCTTCTTCAGAACGGTTGTCTTTAAGAGAAATTACGTATGGCTTAAAATCTACGGATTCATGATTCTGGTGGCTCTGTGCCTCTCGGCATCCATATACCTTGTAAATGAGCCCGTCAGTCATTCGAGGGCAGAAGAAAGGATGAGGGAGTCGGAGGATATACTTAGGCTCATCGGTCGCGATTTTGTCGATTATGACGGTTCACTGGGAACCGCAAGATATGACGAAGCGTATAAAGCGCTCAGCGGATATTGGGGTAAGACCGGTACGATCGCTGATCTTTGCGTTACATCGATAAACAACGGAAGGGCACTGGTGAATGTTTCGACCCAGCTTCCTTACGGACAGTGGCTTGCGGATTCATGGGGCGAAGCAGTAGACGACTGCATAGAAAAGGCACATGCGGGCAATTCGCCGGTATGGAATGAGATCACTCTGAAAGGTGTCAGCTTCCTTACGGTTGCGCTTCCCATAACCGATGAAGCGGGCGCGAGAAGCTTTATCTCGGCTATCGTGCAATACGAGGATATCATCGCCGATAATGCGATCAACCTTATCACGTATCTCGGATATATGTTCTTTGTCTGGGGCTGTGCGCTCGTGATTATCATAATCATCAGCTATATGCGTGCGAGGGAGCTTAAGGTTCTTTCGACGACGCTGACGCGTGTCTGTAGCGGAGATCAGCTGGAGGTTGTGAAACCGCATGCCGGATCGAAAGATTTTGAAAGAATGTGGAATGCGGCTGCAGAGCTTTCCAAGGTTATGGAGAGAAACAATTACCTCAAGAATCAGACGCTCACTTCCGTTTCCAGATTTGCTCCGCAGAATATCGAGAAATTCCTCGGCAGGGATTCCATTACGGATGTGAGAGTCGGGGACAGAGGGTCCGTTAACGGAACGGTCGCATTGGTAGAAGTCGCGAGACCTTTCATCAGGAAACGAAGCGACTACATGGACTACATGAGCCGCAACATTGAAATATTGTGTAAATACAAAAGAGAATATTCGGGCGTGATAATCAGCGACAGCGCGACCATGTGCTCGTCGCGGATCCTGTTTGCAAATGAGAACGGCAATCCCATAGCGTTCGGGGTGAGGACGGTCGAAGCGCTGATCAAATCGGATCCGGCACAGAGAAAGCGGGCTCTCATACTGCTTCACAAGACGGAATATGAGTACGGGATCACGGGCTCGGCCGATCAGAGCTTTGCATGCATAAGCTCGACACAGCTTGACGCGATAGCGCTTCGCATTCCTAAGCTCTTGGATCTCGGATTGCGTGTGGTTGCATCGGAGGATGCGATGGCAAACCATGTCAACGACTATTCCGTTCGTTATATAGGGTATCTTGAACTCGGTGAAAACGGCGGCAACGTAAAGCTGTACGAAGTGCTTGATTCTGCTCCTATGGAGGAGAGAAACAGAAAGAAGCAGACGGCGCAGAATTTCAGAAGAGCGCTTGATCTTTATTATACAAACGATTTTTATCTTGCACGAAATGTGTTTACGGAGGTAATAAAGGACTGCCCCGAAGACCTTGTGGCAAGATGGTATCTGTTCAGATGCGAAGGGATGCTTGACGGGGGTAAGGTTGAACAGTTCGGATATGGGCTTCTTTCGGAATGAAACTGTTGCGTAAGAGAAAGAGCCGCCGGCACGGATGACCCGTCGGGGCGATGAGTCGGAAGCGTAATGTTTCCAAAGAGGAGGGATTTAGGGGAGTATGCAGTTCCTGACAATTCTTATAAATTCAATAAAAGCCAAATTTACCGCTGCATGGACGAAGATCACGAGATACACGCAGAAACAGTTTGTTCTTGCGAAGATCACGACAGCCATACGTCAGTTCTTTACAAAGACGCTTTCTGTAAAGCCCAGACACAGCAAGGATTATTATGGCTTTCTCGCGTGGCTCATAAGCCGGAAGCTGGTTTATGCGATACTGCTTACACTTGGGGTACTGAGTCTTTTCTATCTGCTTGTGATCAATCCTGTTTTCCAGTCATCGGATGAATCGGACGGACTTCCGATCTACAGCTACGATTCTCTCGCGCTCAGATTTACGAATGATAAGGTCAAGATCAAGGCGGATTCGGGCTATATCGCGTATGTCGGAGATGTTGAAGAAGGCGCATGCAAGGGTGACGGCGTTCTCTATGACAAGGAAGGTAATCTTGTTTATGCCGGTCAGTTCTCAAACAATATGTATAACGGAAAAGGAAAAACATATTATAAAAACGGTCAGACGCGTTATGAGGGCGATTTTATCGACAACATATATGACGGAGAGGGCACTCTTTTAAGGCAGACCGGAATTCGTGAATATATCGGCGGTTTCTCACGCGGACTTAAGGAGGGGAGCGGAGAACTGTACGATCCGACCGGAAAACTTGTTTTTTCGGGCTTGTTCTCGAGAGACAGGCTTGTTTATTCGGATTTCCTCGGAAGAAGCACACAGGAAGCGAGAGAACTGTACACCGGAGCAACCGCGATCTACAGAGGCCGGGATGATTTCATCGTTACGATGCCCGATATCAATGCGATGTACGAGGGCAGCCTCAACAGTGATACGGTGGACGATTCCATTACCGTTAAAAGTGTGTTTGTTCTTGAAAACCGCTTCTATATCGACGGGGAGCCGATCTCCACGATCAGGGGTCTGACCGATGCTTTCGGTGAGCCTTATTATGAGGGCAACACAAGGGTAAGACTTGCGGAAGCTGTCGGCATCAATTCGCTTAATGAAATGGGTCATGCTTTTTCAGGTAAGGTTGACATGACGCTCTCGAATCTGTTTGACGATGCGTACGATGTTGAATCATTTGACAGAGAATACACTTTGTACCTTTACACATTCAGATATGAAGGACTTATGTACACCTTCTTCTGCAACGAAAGATACGGCGGATTTGAAATGTACCAGATCACCAAGGAATAATGTAACCTCGCTCGTATAATCGTTTGTAGGAAATGACGGGACAGGTCTTTTGTATGTAATACGGAAAGGAGGAAAGCATGAAACGAAGGCTGTTATATATCGTTACATGTGCCGTTATGGTCGCTGTTTTTTCAGTGAGCGACGTGATCGGAAACTCCTACCTTACCGTTTCGGCAGATCCCGTGGGGAATGAAGCTCCGGCAGGTTTGGATATTTCGGGATCGATTGCTGCGATCGGCATGAACGGACTTAAGGGCGGTACGATCGAACCGGTGCGTCCCAAGAAGATCTTTCTTAGCGAAGTAAAGAAGCTTGCGGTTTCAAAATCGAAGGAATACAAGAAAACAAAAGTTTCGATCATAACAAAGAAAGCGAATTATACGGATGCGGTTAAAAGAATCGCGCAGAAAAAGAAGAAGCTCAGCACTTTTTCATGGATGCCTCTTTTGAACTTTAATTTCCCGACCGACCCGGGATTTACCGAGGAGTTCGAATTCAATTTTAAGCCTGTTTCGATACAGTCGGCGATCACGGACTTAAACCATAAGCTTACCGATGATCTTTATTCGATATACGAAAAAGCGACGAACCTTTATGTGAAGGTTTATACACTTCAGGAAAACATTAAATTCAACAACAAGCTTCTTGAAGCAAGGAAGAAAACGCTTGAGAGAAATGAAGGAAGACTTTTGCTGGGACTCGCGACACAGAGTGATGTGGATGCGATCAAGGGGGCGATAACAAAGCTCGAGAACCAGATCGCCACTCAGGAAACGTCGTTCGTGAATGAAAAGGAAAAGCTCAAAGGCATGATTGGCGTGGATGTCAGATCGAATTATGTTTTTGAGAATCCTTACCAAAGCGCGATCATTGAACGTGCGGATCTGGAAGCCCTTATACAGCATACTCTTGATAATTCTCAGGATTTTTTTGAGGCAAAATCCACAACTTCGCTCGCAAGGACGACACTTAATCAGTACTACAAGCAGATGCTCAGCAAGTACGGCAGTCATATGGACATCGTTAAGAAATATGTACAGGCTGCCTTAAACGGAGAAGAAGTTGACGGTCTTGCTCTTAAGGTTGATTTTGACGCGCTGTTAAAGAAGATCGATGAAAAGTGGGAAGGAAAGCTGAAGATACTTTTCATAAAGATCCCGAAGCTTTGGTTCAAGGGTGCTACAGCCGGTTCAAGATATATCGAGGACGAGCCTTACGCTCTTTACAATGCGATACTTGATTATCAGTCCGCAAGACTCGATCAGGAAAACCTTGAAAAGGACATAAGGTCCCAGGTGAAGGATGCGTACGAAAATGTGAAAGCGCTTGAGAAAACCTACAGAAATGGGGTCAAGGAGCTTGATCAGAAAGCACGGGAGCTGGAAAAGGCGCTTTTAAAGAACCAGATGGGAGAGCTGACTTTTGCGGAATACACGGAGCTTCAGGAAGATTTTGAGAGTACGCAATTGACGGTAAATGAGGACCTTGATTCATACACGCAAGCGCTTGTTTCACTTGACAGACTTACCTGCGGAGGAATTACCGCAATCCTTAAAGGCGACGGTTTGGACTCGGAGGATACGGTCGGCGGAGACAGCTATTTGGTTGCTGAAATCGCCGAGGGAGTTAATTACTACATCAAGGTCATGCTTGAATCGAATATTTTCGAACTCGGTCTTCATGTACCGGAGGACTTTGAGGTGAGCATTTCGAAATTCGAGTTGTGGGTTGACAACACGAAGATCGGTTCGTCGGATCCCGCCAAACCGATCAAGCATCTCGGTCTTATACTTGACGGAAGTGAGACGGTATTCCTGAGGTTCTATGACGACAACGGAGAGATGATCTGTGATTATACCATCGATCCTTCGCAGTACAGCGGACCGGTGGATATCATAACCGGATATCTTGTGAAAAAGAGAGAAGACGCTGTAAAAACTATCGGAACTTACACTCTTCAAACAAATGATGCGAGCGGGACGGTGACATTTACCTTTAAAGCAGACGAATCGGTCGAGGGAGCGGAAAAATTCAAGCTCCTGACATCAAACGGATCGGTCATCGCGAACACGGACACGCCGAACGGACAGGGAATGACCTATCTTTCGCTTCTGCAAGGTTCCGTGACCGACATTACGGTTTCGATAACAGATTCTAACGGGAAAGAGATCATTAAAGGAAAACCCGATCCCGAAACAATGACAGTAAAGACAGAGCCGGAGGGAGGTGACGCGCAGTGAATAAAAAAAGAAAAATCTCCGTCATTGTGATCTGCGCGGCAATCCTCGCAGTGGTTGCGGTCTCGGTGCCGATGACGCTCTACGCTATATTTAACGAGGCAGAGCACACTCATGTAAAGGATGCCGATGTGGAACCCGGTACGCTTCTTATAGGAACCCACCTCATCCACATCCAGGCGATGAACGATGAAATCTACAAAAAGGCGATGGACACGGCAGCGGACTCCGGAAATGACAAGATATATTACAAGTCCGAGCTTGCGGGCGGTCAGTGGTACGAGATAACATCCGCCACTTCGGTGGAGGATATCACTACCGGCGGCGTGCCTGTCGAGGCGTCCGTCATAGAAAGCATTTTCCTCCGTTGGCACACAAAGAGCGATAAGATCACATACGATCTGATGCTTGGTGTTCCGGTCAGCATTTTTGATACGGACGATCCCTACAATCTTATGAAGAGAGTAGAGCTCCAGCCCATCAGAAACCAGTATGACAATTATGTCGAAAAGGGCGATCTTGAGGATCTTGACGCATATAATTACAATTTCATCAAATCCTTCTACGACTATGCGGGACCTGCCGCACACAGCCTCGAAACCGATGCGTGCGATGCGTACATAGATGCGCTGCAGAGATTTTATGAAGAACAGGCTTCGAATGAGGCTCCGGCGGGAGAACTCGAATTCATACTGAAAGCTCAGGCAAGTGTGAACGCTCAGCGAGAGATTTACATCATGAATAATGTCGCTCCTTACGTTGAGATCCTTTCGGACGCATTTAACGGAAAGAGCAGGGTGGGATTCAGAATCCCCGAGTATTCCATCAGACTTTGCGATCCTTCATTTATTCCGCCCGCAATAGCCTTTGAACCGCCTCCCAAGGAGGAAAGTGAGGATGATGAGGACGACGATGATGACGATGATGAAAAATTCAGATATATAACGACGGACATGCTTGTTACCGCGGTAACAAGTTCGACCAATAATATGTCCGATACCGTTAATGAGAATTCATCGAAGGTTATCGGAGGAGGAACGACAGTCCTTTCGACAAGACAGAGCGAAAACATGATGAAGCTCACGGATTCCGCTCTCGGAGGAAGGTACAGAGAAGCGGAAACAGCCGTAAAAACGCTTGTTATCCTTGACAATATTGAGAACTGTCCCGACGGTGTCGATCTTAAGGCCGAGGACGATATGCTCGTAAGCGACCTCGTTCCCACATCGATGAAGAGGTATCAGGAAGGTCTCGGTGCCGGTACATCGGCTCAGTACAAAAAAGAAGCAGAAAATACAAATACGACCGTTGCGAGACTTAACAAGCTTCTTAAAAATCAGATCCTCGGACCGAACTCCGAAAGAGGAGAGCTTGAATTCTTTATTGATTCCGCAACAAAGAGGGAAGACCCTCAGGTAGCCATTGATTACCTTCAGACGCTGATAGACGGAACGGAAGTCCTAAAGACTGTTCCGATAGATGACGAATTTAGGGATATTGCGCTTCAGAGCATTAAGGAATATAAAGAGTGGCTTGAAAAAAAGAAAAGTGAGATAATTGCTTCAATGGGGGGCTCAGATCTTTCCGACCTGCTTTCGGAAAAGGAGAAGGCAATCCTTGAGAAGCTTACCTGCCTTGACAACAACGATCTCAACGGATCGAAGAAAGCCGATGCGAAGATTGCCGAGCTCGATGCAAGGATCGATGCGCTCGGCGGCGATACGAGCAGTGTGAACGATGCCTTAAACGGTGCGCTTGACGGACTCAATTCGGACGATATGAACAGCCTCAAGGAAGGAATAGATGCGCTCGAAGCGCTTTCCGGACTTTATCCCAATGCAGTCACCGCAGCACTCGGAGATCTTGCCGAAGCGATCGAGACTAAGATGAACGCCGACAACGCCGGTTCGGGAGACGGAAGCGGTTCGGGAGATGGAAGCGGTTCCGGGGACGGAAGTGGCTCCGGAGACGGAAGCGGTTCGGGAGACGGAAGCGGTTCGGGAGACGGAAGCGGTTCGGGAGACGGAAGCGGTTCGGGAGACGGCAGCGGTTCGGGAGACGGCAGCGGACTCGGAGACGGTAGTGGCTTGGGAGATCTTTCGGGACTTCTCGATGATGTTCTGGGATTACTTGCGGACACCTCTAATCTCCTTGAGGGCAAAGTTGATGCCGACGCAATGCTCGGACTTCTGGAAGATCTTCTCGGCGGATCTTTGAGCACCTTGTCCGATAAGGCACAGGCAAGCGCCGTGATAGCCCTTGATATGTTTGCACGGTTTACGAACAACAAATCGATAAAGGATCTTGTGGAGGAACTTGCCGGAGCGTTCCTCAGGCAGGGAAATATCTGCTTCTACGTGCAGTACAAGGGAGTGGCCGAATATATTCCGCTCTATACACTTTCGTTGTGTGCGGGATACAGGTACCTCTTTGATAACAGCATACATAAAGTAGTACTTACAAGAGGCGATAAGGATTACTACGAATTCAATCAGTTCTCCTCAGAGGTACTAAGACCTGAAGACGTTGTGGATGAAATGGCAACCCAGACCGTTTTCAGAAAGGATCTTTTTGCTGAAGAAACATATTGTAAATCAGCGCTTGGGTGGGAAGCCGTTTATCTTATCGACAATTATACGGGAATCTGTGCGGACGATGAGATAATGCAGCTTGCGGAAGAATTATACAACAAGATGGTTGAAGCTTCTCTTCCCGCCTGACCGTAACGAAACGGAGTTGTTATGGCAGATTATTCGATAATAGCCGATGTGAGCAATTACCTCTGTAAAATATTCAGAGAAAAAATGTGCCCGGAACCGATTCCTTCGGCCGGAAACATTCAGGTGTCATCGCCTTCGTCACAGGACGTTGACTACCTTCTCGGCGTGTACCTTTACGACATAAAGGATTGCGCCGACGTTACCCGCCCCGACAGGGTAAGAAGGGGCAGGTACCAGCTGGTTAAGCCGCCAAAGCCATATACGCTTGAATATATGGTTTTTGTAAACGGTGCTACGCAGATGGGTCTCGAAGCACCGGATATACAAAAAATCGTAGGTAGGGTTGCGCAGATAGTAAATGACAATGCTTCGGTCCTTCCGACTGAACTACAGCCGTGGCTTGATACACCCGAACCCCCGATAGTGTTTTCTCAATCGAAGATTTCACTTGAGGAAAAGGTAAGAGTGTGGTCCGCGATCAACAAGCCGTATCAGGTAAGCCTCTTTTATAAGGTGGCACCGGTATTCTTGTCGAGCGAGATCCTCATCAATACACCTGTTGTAGCGGATGCAACCTTCAACCTGCAAACGCAACAGGAAAGGAGGGAGATGTACCTGAATGGCAATAATCAATCATAGGCTTGATCTCGTGATCCGGCTTATCGATGCGACAACAGGCAGACCGGTCGATGAAAAAAATGTTTCTTTTGCCAAAGACGGCGTTCCGATACGTATGATCGAAAAAGATGGCGGGATTTATTATTTGATCAATGCGGGGAGGGAGAACTTCGAGCTTACTTTGAACATCTACGGATATGAAGTAAAGAAGTTAACGATCGACTATGGGGAACTTGAAGAACGGATACCTGAGAAGCTGATTTGGCTTCTGCCGAAAAACGCACTCTCTCTGGAGGGGACCCTTAAAGGGATCAAATCACTGTGTGCGGTAAGACTGGTAACTCCGGGCTGTTTTGTCAACAGCTACGATGCCAGAAAAAATGTTATAACGCTGTTCAATCCTCATAACCGTGTGATGCAGCATCATCTGTACGGCATTCTCGATTCCGAAAGAAAGTCTTTTGAAAAGATTTATCTTAAGGAAGAGGATGGACTCAAGACGATCAGTCCCACAGAACCCTTAAGGAGGAATCCGGGGGTCAACGATCCGATCGAGCGGATAATTCCGGGGGAAGTTTTCGAAGACGGAAGGTACCTGCTCAGGATGAGGGACGACGCCGACAAAATTGAGGTTCTGGTCAGGTTTGAAGCAGACGACCGGGAATATTTCCAGAAGGTTGAGCTTCACGGAGCCGGGCAGGATGAACTTGACAGAGAAAAAGCATTCAGGGATGAGGGAAAGGAAACGGAGGTGGAGACACAGTAATATGTCAACAGTAGTTAATGCGGGAGCATCTTTAATGTGTCCGTACGCAACAGGACCGGCTACTCTTAATGTATCGAGTCAAAGTAATGTTATATCGGGAACACCCGTCGCAACAATAAATGATTGCGCACCGGGAGGAAACATATTGTTTCCGATGTGCATCAGCCCGAGTAATCCGGCATATGTAGCGGCTACAGCTGCGGCAATGGGCGTATCTACGCCGGTTCCGTGCACACCTGTTTTTCCGGGACCGTGGACCGCGGAAAAAACAACCGTATCTATAGGTGGAAGCTTGTGTTTGACATCAGGCTGCCAGCTGGTGTGCGGGATGGGAGGAACGATCAGGATAACCTCACCCGGACAGTCAAAATTAAATTGTTGAAAGGAGAACATAAAAAATGGGAGAATATTTATCACCCGGTGTTTATGTGGAGGAGTATGACAGTTCACCGCGATCGATAGAAGGCGTGGGAACCAGTACAGCGGGTTTTGTCGGACTTGCTGAAAGAGGACCAGTAGAGGGAGCTCCTTCGCTTGTTACTAATTTTGCGGATTTTGCAAAGCAGTTTGGTGGATTCCTTTCCGAATTCGTTTTCGGAGAATACAGATATCTTGCCAACAGCGTTGAGCAGTTCTTCCTTAACGGCGGAACAAGATGTTATGTTGCCAGGGTAGTACCCGACGATGCGAAGAAAGCTTCGATAAAGAAGGGTATCCTTTCTCTCACGGCAGCTAACGAAGGAAAGTGGGGAAACAAGATCCAGTTCTCAATCGTTTCTTTTGCAAAGAGAAGACTTCAGATCATTGCAAAGAACGGTGAAGTTTATACAGCAAAGAATTCCGACGGCTTTAAGGAAGGCGATGTTGTTGTCTGCGAAGGTGAATACAACAAGATCACATCCGTGAGCGACGGAACCGTTACTTTCGCAAAGCCTTTTAAGGCAAATATCGTTGATGCCGACATCATTCCCAAGACATTCCTTTGCCTTGTGGAATACGAAGCACAGATCAAGTACAACGATATAGTTGAGAATTACGCAGGATTCAACTTTAATCCCGCATCACCCAACTTCATTGCATCAAAGATGGCAAAGAGCGATCTTGTACGTGTTGAAGTTGATGCACCCAAGACAGAGAATCCCATCGCTGAGATCTTTGGCAAGGATGAGCCCGGTATTATCCTTCTTGCGGGCGGATCGGACGGATCGATCGCAAAGGTTGGTCCCCAGACCTTCATAGGAAAGGATGACGGCCCCACAAAGCGTACGGGTATCAAGTCGTTTGTTGAGAACTCGATCGTCAGCATGATGGCGGTTCCCGGCATCACAATGCCCGAGGTTGTTGTTGAACTCGTTGCTCATTGCGAGAGATTAAAGAGCAGATTCGCGGTTCTTGATATGCCGAAGGATCTCATTAAGCCGAAGGATCTCATTGAATATCGTAATCTTATCGATTCGACATATGCGGCAATGTATCATCCCTGGATCCAGATGTTCGATCGTTCGTCAAACAAGGCAGGATTTATTCCCCCTTCGGGCGCGATCATGGGCGTTTATTCCAGAACAGATATCGAGCGCGGTGTTCATAAGGCTCCCGCAAACGAGACGGTTGCCTGCACAGGTCTTATGGTAAATTACACGCAGTCCGAGCAGGATATCCTTAATCCCGAAGGAATCAACCTCATTCGTATCCTTCCCGGTCAGGGCATCCGTGTTTGGGGCGCAAGAACCGCAAGCTCCAATTCGGCATTCAAATATGTCAACGTCAGACGTCTCTTCATCTATGTTGAGGAGAGCATCAAGAACAACACCAACTGGGTTGTATTTGAGCCCAATGATACAACTCTCTGGGGCAGAGTGAGCGTAACCATCTCATCGTTCCTTACGACATTGTGGAGAAACGGCATGCTTGCCGGAGGTTCACCCTCGGAGGCATTCTTTGTTGATATCGGTCCCAATACGATGACCCGTGATGATATCGACAACGGAAGACTTATCTGTAACATTGGTATAGCACCTTCCAAGCCTGCAGAATTTGTAATCTTCAGAGTTACACAGCATACTGCAGAGTCCGGTGGTTCAGAAGAATAATTCGAGAGGAGGAAAAATAAATGCCGGCTTCAACTTATGAAAACAGTGATGGATTATCATATCCGTTAACTAAAATGAACTTCCTCGTAACGGTCAACAGCGTTGCGGGAACAGCTGCTTTCAGCGAGGTTACAGGAATTGAGGCATCTGTCGATGTCATCGAATTCCGCCAGGGTAATGCTCACAGCCTTTCACCCGTTAAGGTTCCGGGTCTCGTAAAGCATGGTAACGTTACTCTTAAATTTGGTTATACACTTGACAGTGCTTTCAAGACATGGATTCAGGAATGTGTTTCCGAAGTAAGAGGACAGATGCCCAGAAACGATCTTCAGATCGAGCTGATCGACATCAACGGCGGTGCTCCCAAAGCAGCGGTAAATGCATCTCTTGACGGTTCGAGAGTTTGGCTTCTTACAGATGCATGGGTTTGCAAATATACAGGTCCCGACCTTAATGCAACCACATCCGAAATCGCGATCGAATCTGTTGAGATTGCGTACGAGGAACTTGTTATTCCTAACTGATGCGCTTGTCGCATGATTTTAAGTGTTTTTCATATACCGTATTTCAGGGGAGTCTTTGAGACTCCCTTGAGGCGGTATGATGGGGTAGTAAAATGAAGTAACCCGCTTATAAAGAAAGCCCGCTTCTAAAGAGGAGGTAATTATGCAGACAGTATATGAATTTGAATTGCCCAAGGGATATATCGACAATACGGGCGAAGTACATAAATTTGGAAAAATGCGGCTTGCAACGGCAGGCGATGAAATAAATGCGACCAGGGATCCGAGAGTCCTTTCAAACCCTTCATATCTCACGATTGCGATACTCGGAAAGGTTGTGACTGAAATTGAAGGAGTGGCTACCGTGTCGGCGACTCTCATCGAGAAGCTTTTCACGGCAGACCTTGCGTTTCTTCAGGACATGTATCAAAGGATCAATGATGTTGAACTGCCCGTTATGACGGCTGTATGTCCGGAATGCGGAAAAACCTTCGAGGTACCCGTAAATTTTACTCGAGAGGGATAAAGCTTTACCCCAAGGAAGAGCTTTACAGGGAAATGTCCTTTATCTCGTACTATTTTCACTGGAGCAATGATGAGGTAATGGCACTCGATCACATGAGCCGCCGAAGGTGGTGTAATGAGATATCGGCGATCAACAAGAGCCTGAATCCCTCGGATAACAAGAACAAAGAAAAGAGTATTGTTGACTTTAAGCTGTAACACTCGCGTAAAAAAGTCGAATAGCGATTCCAAAGAGGAGAACGTCAATGCCAGCAGTAAAAAATGACAATAATATAATGAGTGCGTCGGAAAGATCAGGTTATACCAAAGGAGACCAGAATACAAATGCATTCGTATTTAACGTCGGCATGCATCCGCTCGTGAATTTCAATTTCATGCTTCGCGTGGAAGGGCTCATGGATATTCCCTGTAAATCCGTCAGTGCCTTCACAAAGGAGAACGAATTTGAGTATATCAAGGAGGGTGGATTAAACGACTATGTCCACATGAAGAGAAGACCGATCTCTAAGCCTTTTACCTTCACAGTGGAAAGGTATATCACGCCCGCATATATAGTTGATCCGCTCGCTTTAGGAGCCGAGCTTGTTCTTCCCGTGATCCTCATGATCAGCCGTGACGGCAACAGATTCGACAAATGTCCCAGAACATTTACCTTTACGGGATGTACAGTCATCAGCAAGGAGTTCGGAAGCCTCAATTCCGAAAAGAGCGGTCTTCTTACGGAATCCATCACGATAGCGTATCGTGAGATGCTCTGCTTTGATCTTCCCGGCAATCCCGACAGCCCGACATATAAGATGGCAGCGGGTATTACCCACCTTGGTAAGGATCCGAAAAATGACGCCGGTGCTGTAAAGGGCGATGCTATATATAATCAAAGTGAACAAAGAAAAGCAAAATCAGAAGAAGCTGCGAGAATAACCGCCTTTCCGACAGGTGCGGTGCCGTCGGATAATACAATGATAAAAAATAAATCCCGTTATGATAAAGAAAAGCGAAAATCTGAAATGGGTTCTGTACCTTATCATAAGGATGCTTTATATAATTACGCGGTGGACACCAAAATAGACAATAAAACAGTAAAAGTAAGTAATATGACAGCGGTCAGAGGAAATCAGCTGTTTGAACCGGTTTCACCGAAGGAAAGAAGAAAAGCGGATTCAAAAGCGGCAGCGTCAACAGTAGTTTTTTCAAAAGACATGACACCGTCAGACCGCACACAGCAGAAAAACAAATCACTTTACGATAAAGAAAAAAGGAAAGCCACACAAAGCGAATTAGCTAAGGACGATGAAGGAAATCCGGTTTATGAAAAAGACGGAACGCAGAAAAGGAATTATTTCACTTTTTCGTCAAAGCCTTTATTCTCCTTGCAAGTGTTAAAAGAGCTTTATAGCAAAGAAAGACGTAAGGCAAATATGGGTGAAGTAGAGTATCATAAGGATGCTTTATATAATTACGCGGTGGACACCAAAATAGACAATAAAACAGTAAAAGTAAGTAATATGAAACCGGTCAGAGGAAATCAGCTGTTTGAACCGGTTTCACCGAAGGAAAGAAGAAAAGATGCTTCAAAAGCGGCAGCGTCAACGGTAGTTTTTTCAAAAAAAATGACACCGTCAGACCGCACACAGCAGAAAAACAAATCACTTTACGAAAAAGAAAAAAGGAAAGCCACACAAAGCGAATTGGCTAAGGACAAGGAAGGAAATCCGGTTTATGAAGCAGACGGAACGCAGAAAAGGAATTATTTCACTTTTTCGTCAAAGCCTTTAAGATCGGCGCAGTTTGTCAGGGATCTGTATAATAGTGAGATCCGGAAAAGCGACATGGGTAGTGTTACGTACCATGAGGGCTTTGAATGGGTTAAAGATGCGGCCTCGAAGGCGCCGACGATGAACAGCACTCCGCTTAGGTCGATGCAAAAGGCTAAAGGCATTTATGAAAACGAAATCCGAAAAGGACAAATGAACACGAAAGCAGCTCACAGGGCTGCCTATGTGCACTCGCGCACACCGCAGAAGGTCAGACATGAGGAGTCGCCGCTTGAAAATACTAAGGTAACACCCGAAAAATTTGTGATGGCAAAGAGCGCCACACCGGTGAGATCGGCGAAGGCACCGTATGAAGATACAAAGGTAACGCCCGAAAAATTCGTGATGACAAAGAGTGCCACACCGGTGAGATCGGCGAAGGCACCGTATGAAGATACAAAGGTAACGCCCGAAAAATTCGTGATGACAAAGAGTGCCGCACCGGTGAGATCGGCGAAGGCACCGCTTGAGGATAGCAAGGTCACTCCCGAAAAATTCGAGATGAAAAAGAATGCCACCCCGCTGAGAGCGCGTGAGGCGCCTCTTGAAAAAACGGTGGCAAAGAAGAGAGAATGGCAGCCGGTCAAAAGATAAAATAACCTGCAGATAAAAGGAAGGTGGAAAAGTGCTCACGATAAAAACGAATATGGAATATAAGAGCCTTACACCTCTTTGCAAAACAAGCGATCCTTTTTGTGAGAGGATTTTCGGTGAATACGAGCTGATGAGGGCGAGCTTTGTTCCGGAAGAGCTTTTGTATCTGGTCACTTCACAGCCGGATGTCTACTACAACGAAGCTCCGATAACCAATATCGTCAATGATAACAGAGTCGCAAACAATCAGAACATCAAAATGGATGTGATCAACAACATGATCAACAGACTCATGTTTTCCGGAACGGTAAAGCCGACGTACCGCGATACCGTCTATGTGGAAAATGTGCTCAGAAAGCTCGGAATCACTGACGTTAAACAATTCCTCAAGCAGGTTAACATACTTGAGAGTGAGGATGCGGCAACCACAAAGCTTCTCGAACTCTACTACAGCAGCGTGGACGAGCTGCGTACGATCGCCGACGAAGCAAGGGAAGAAAAGAAAAAGCAGTCGGGCACGAAAGATAAAAAGGACGAAACGGAGAAGAAAGAACAGGAACCTGCTCTTTATAATGAGATATTCAACAGACTCGACACGGCGCTCATCTATTCCGAGCTGTACAACATGTATAATCCGGTGTCATATGATGTGAGACCCGTGTTACCCGAGCAGATCGGGATGGCAGGAGATGAGAAATTTTCACGAAATTCCCTCCTTTCGGTGTTCAGGAACTATGTTCGAAACGAACAATTGCCCCTGACCTACCGCAGTTATAATGTATATGAGGAAGGCGATTACGAAGGAACGGTAAACAATCAAAAAAGCGTTACAAATATGATCTCGTCCGCCGTTCTCTTAAATCATCTTGAAAAAGCGTACAGGATTTATTCAAACAGAACAGCGGAAAACAAAAACGAATGGTTTGATTATTCAAGAACCTTCTTCGGAGCGGGAAGAGACACCTTTGAAAGGATCAGGGAGAGAGCTTCCCGCGGTGAAAACGTATATATATACGACAAAAACCTTCTTGAGGTTTCGAGCGAGCAGAAACATTCCGAGGTTGAACTTCTTACCAGGCTTGTTCATTTAATTCATGAAGAGTCGCCGCAGCTCACCGAGGTATTCAGGACAGAGGGCGAAAAATATGTTACCGAAGCCGCCAGACAGCTTATCGAGAAACTTGGAGAGACGACTGTAAAGAACCAGAATACCACATTGACCGAAAATGTATTCAACAGGATAAGCGCGGACCAAAGAACGGTCACGGGTCCCACAGAGGGTAATGTTTACACCTATCGTGATATGAGAAGCCGTCGGACTGACATTACCGAAGGAGGCACTACCGCGTATTATTCGGATCGTACGGACATTCGCCGCGATGAGAGGTCTTTTGTTGAAGGTGACGTCGATATAACATTAAACAAGACCGAAGAGGGCGATACGAATGTTACGGAAGGATCCTCGGAATTCGATTCGACGACCATTAATGCCTATAAGCAGGCTCTTGAGATAATAAATGAGCAGAATCTTGAAAAACTGACACAGCTCAGCAAAATAATGCCTGAAAAGGGTGAAAAAAAGAAGCGTGGAGAGGTAAGACTTGACAGATCACAGGCGCTGCTTGCGGCAGAGGACATACTTTCGGGCAAGTCGCCTCTTGAGATCGAATACCTAAAGGAAGGCGAACCGCAGGAAAAGCAGGAAACCGTTTACGAAAAAGCGGTAATGCAGGTGATGTCCGAGGAAACAAGACAGATCATGCAGGTGGTCCGTGAATACATCGAGAATCCTCTTGAAACGATCGTGTCGGGACGTGTGATGCCCTCGGAGCCGGGAGCTCTCGCAGCAGAGCTTCAGTACCTTAATGTCGGAAGATCCGAAGAAGAGGTGATCGAAGGTGTTGTGGAGGATGTCACGGAAAGAACTGTTAATACCGTCAATGAGATTAGCAGAACGAAGATCGGCGAGCAGCAGATCGCAAGATCGGATTACGAACTCGAGAACCTGAATCTTGTGCATAAGCAGGAAAGAGACCTTGACGAAACGCTGGATTTTGTTGAGGAGCTTCACAGACAGAGGTCAGAGATCAAAAAGACAAATGAAGAAATAAAGAACATAGTCGATAATGTGAATGTCACAAAACAAAATATCACGGAAAAGACGACGGTCAATAACGAAACAGTCAGTATGGATACCGTCAATAAAATGATCTCCACCAGGTTCAGGGAGGATATGGACGAGATATCCGAGAAGGTTTATGACAGGATAGAAAAAATGCTTGTTTCGGAAAGGAAGCGACGAGGCTTCTAAGGTCTTTGGGTCATAAGACGGGGCTCATAAAAACAGTACACGGAAGGCGGAAGATATGGGATTAGCAGACAGTGCCATAGCGCAATTTACCGGTAACCCGGTGCTCGGAGTCATAACAATACTTGATACGCGTCCGCTGGCTCCGTCCAATGAAGGACAACCGGCGACGAATGTCTCAACCAAAAGAAAGATCGCAACAACGGGTAATGGCGGCAACACCGACAGGTTTACCGCAGGACTTTCAGCCAATCCGATGGATCCGAACAAACCCGGTAACAGAAGATTTGAAGAGATCGCTGCCGGAAAAGGAGCAAAAAAAAGCTTCGAGGTACAATTTAATCCCGCAGGCATCACGATTCAGGCGCAGGGCGGAGGTATGGCCCAGGTTACCAATGTCGCCGGAGATACAAAAGGATCTGATGTCGGTGGCAGTATTAAATACACGACGATGGACCCGCGTATTACCGTTACGATTCCACTCATTTTTGACAGTGTCGTCAATGCTGATGCGTTCCTTGAGGACAAGCTTAACACGAGCCTTTCGTCGATAGCGAAAAACGTTGCCAATGCGGTCACTAACGGACTCGGAGAAGTACACACGGTACAGACACAGGTTGAGGGTCTTATTTCCGTTCTTCGTAATGATTATACAAGGCAGATAATGTTCTCTTGGTCTGAGATGAGCTATATCGGGCTCATAAACGGAGTGAATGCACAATACACAATGTTTTCTCCGCTCGGAAGACCGATCAGGGCAGTAGTGACCCTCACCCTCTTGTGTACGGACAAGGATGTAAGGTCAGGCACCATGGGTCAGTGGGAAGATCGCTATAGAGCTGCATTTATTAAAGAAAACGGTGATAATATGATCTCTAATGTAACGGCAGGTCAAAAGGTCGGTACGTTGTTTAATATTGGATGATCTGAGACATAGCTATGAGTTGATCTGAAAGCCGCCGCGTTCCCTTTGAAAATGCGCGGGGCAGAGAAATCACAGGCGGTTTGAGACCGCTTCAAAAGAGGAGTTTGTATGAGCGGTGTAATGGACGGCTTAGAAAATTTTGGTAGAAGTGTTACCGGTTATGTGGCGAAAGCGGCCCTTCTTGTCAGAAGGATAAATCCCGCCAATTCGGGCTTGGGCGCGGAATCGGGCAGCCTCGCTTCACTTGCCAATCCGGACTCGGCCATCGGAATGGCGGATGTTATGTCCAATGCTGAGAGCGTGGCCGGCGCGGCGGTGAATTCGATAGCCGGCGGCGGGAGACTCACGGGAAATAATCTGATCAATTTTGTCAAACAACATCGGGATTGGGATTATTTTGAATTCCAGTACAATCCGGAAATAATATACATTAATTCGCAGGCCGGCTCGTACATGAGCAGGCAGGGTGCTCCCGAACAGGGTCTCAATCAGGTCACGATGACAGACATCCCTGCGCAGACCTCGATGAACTTTAAGGTGTATTTTTATGATATCAATAATGCGAGTGCGTTCCTCCAGGACAAGCTGATAGTTTCGGCGTCTGCGGTTGCAAAGGACATAGAGGCGATAGCGGCGACTTATTCCGTCCAGACTCCCGTTGAAGGTCTTGTATCTCTTGTCACTCAGTATGCGACCCGTCAGGCGGTTTTTGTCATGGGAGAGGTTGTCTTTTTCGGAGAGATTGAAACCGTGAATGCCCAGTACACCATGTTCTCTCCGACCGGTCATCCCATTGCGGCCGTTGTTGACATTTCAATCCGTCAATCCTCCGCGGGAATCAAGGATGAGGACGGATATGAAGTACACAGCATGTCGCATACATACTGGGATGATGCTTTTGAAAGATTGTTCGGCAAGCCCGGCGTCGATCAGGAGGTTCATGCCAAGACGACCGCCGACAAGTTCGGTGGAGCATTCCTGAATCTTAATATGTAAAGAGGTAAATAAATGGCAAGTATTGGCGGTGTTCCCGGTCCGGCTTCGGATTCCGGCACAAATTACAAGGACATGGAAAGCAATTACCGTGGCTTTCAAAATCCTCATGTCGTTATAAAAGTGAATAAAAAAGATATGGTCGACAAAAAATCCGAGCTGAAGATCAGTCAGGTCAGCGTCGATCTTTCGAGCGGTTTCGAGGCATCGGTGGCAAGCTTCAGGATATACGGAGTATTTGACAGGGATGCCGGTAAATATCTTACAAAAAAGTATGAGAAATTACTGCACATAGGATCTTCGATCGAGATATCAATGGGCTACAGCATAGGCGTCAGTCCCGTGTTTGTCGGTGTTATCACAAAGCTTAATTTCATCTATGAAGATCCCGAGCTGCCTTATATTCTTTTAACGGCGATGGATGCAAAGGGTATTATGATGGCCAACAATCATTCCAAGCAGCTGACCGCCACCACGATCGATGCAGCCGTTAAGGAGATACTCGACGGACAAGCGTACAAAAACCTTCTGACGACCGGCATAATCACAAAAATCTCGGTTGAAGCAACGCCCGATTCGCCCGGAGGAGGCAAGGGAGGAGTTGCCGGAGGAGCCGGCGGGGCCGCGCCCGCAGCAGCTCCGACAGGAGCGGCAGGCGGATCCGAATCGGAAAAACCGACGATCGAAATGGTTGGCGAAAGTGACTATGAATTCATTGTGAGAATGGCAAAAAGGATCAATTATGAATTTTTCATTTCTGCGGGCGAAGTGATCTTCAGACCTGCAAGAGTGGACACGGACAGTATCATGACCTTATCGCCGTCAAACATTTTGAGAAGCTTTGATTTTGAATATGACATAACAGGGCAGGTCGGAACGGTAGAGGTCAGAGCAACCGACACAGATAAAGGAGAGCTTATCACGTCATCCCAAAAGGTTTCCAACAAGTGGTCTTTCGGAAAAAAAGCTGAAAAACTCGTCAAGGGACACAAGATGGTTTATTTGGATCCTTCGGTTCACACGAAAGAGGAAGCCGACATGAGAAAGAATTTCCTTGTCGACAATATTTCCTATAAATTCGCGACTCTCAACTGCGAGACACTCGGAGTGCCCGAGCTTGTGCCCGGGAAATTCATCAAAGTAGCGGGACTCGGGGAAGGACCCGACAATAAATTTTACCTTCAGGAGGTCCGTCATGTGATGTCCAAAAAGGGTGAATATAAATGCATCGTGGTCGGAAAAGCAAAGAGCATAGAAGAGCAGCAGGCGGTTCCCGGAATGGGAAGTGTACCTTCGCTGTAGTTTTCGTATAATTAATCGTAAGCAAAGCGTGATCTGCCGTAAGGAAAGGCAAAATGTTTTTTTCGGCACGGCGGAACGGGATTTGAACGGCATTATGTCCGTGATAATCATGAAAAAAGACTGTGAGGACAGGCATGGAATTTTTTGACATTATGGAAGATATCAGCGCCCATAGGGTCACCAAGACCGAAACGGGTGACAACAGAATATTCGGCGTTGTAGTCGGTATAGTCGACAAAAACTACGACCAGAAGCAGCCCGGTAAAGTGTGCGTGAGGATTCCCAACAGGGATGCGAACAGCAACGTGCTCAAGTGGGCCAAGGTCGTAACCTTTTCGATGGGAGCAAATTGGGGAGGATACTTTATCCCCGAGGTCGGTGATGAGGTGCTTGTCACGTTCGAAGAAGGAAACATAGATAAACCGTATGTGATCGGATGTATCCCCAAAAGTAATTCCAAGCTCGTCAGCGCCTCGGTAGATGAAAAAAATTCCATAAAGCAGATCAGAGCCAGAAACGGTAAATCCTTCCTCAAATATACCGATGACGGTCAGGAAAAAGCAGAAGAGGACAATCTGAGGCTTGAGCTTTTTGACGGTCATGTGTTCATCGATCTTGATTCCAAGACGGAGACGGTCGTGATTTCGGACAAGGGTGAAAAGAACTGCATTGTTTTGGACGGTCAGGATGACAACGGTCTCTTACGTATAAAAACACAGAAGAGAATTGAGATCTCCGTTGCGGACAGCATAAAGCTGAAGCTTGACGGGGATAACGGAAAGATCAGCATTCAATGCGATGATATTGATGTAAAAGCGAACCAGAAGGCCGCGATCAAGGCTTCCAGCGGAGTCTCGGTCAATACGGACAGCGGATTCGATGTTTCGGCAAACAAAGCGCAGATCAAGGCGGGCGGTTCAGTCAACGTGAAAGCGGACGGTACGGCATCATTTGGCGGAAGCGCGATAAAGATCGGTTGATCATGAAAGGATGATTTCTATGGGTAATGAATTTTTGGGTACGGGAATGAAATTTCCGCCCTCTGTCAATCCCACGACGGGAAGATTTGAGCTTTCGAGCGGAACGGCCGGAGTCAAGGAATCGATCTATATAGTTCTTATGACCCAAAAGTCTGAAAGATGGCTCAGACCGGGCTTCGGAAGTCAGATACAGAGATTCGCGTTTGCAGATCCGAATCCCACTATTCTGAACCTTATGAAGCTTGATATCGTCAATGATATCAAAACGTCCGAACCCAGAGTCACGGACGTAACTGTGAGGTTTGATGCGATATCAAAACCCGGATATCTCCTTGTGGATATCGAATACACGATCGCAGAATCCAATACAAGGGACAATCTGGTATTTCCGTTTTATTTGAACGGCGCTTCGGAGGAGAAAAATGAAGAACAGCAGGGTTGATCTTGACAACAGAAAGGCCGCAGACATAAAGGAGCAGATAAAGGCTCTTTCGGGTGTATATGTTCCCGAATGGCATTTCAATACGCAGAATCCCGATATAGGATCTGTTATCGGAATCATTTTCGCGGAACAAATGGCGGAAAACATAGGACGATACAATGAGCTTATAGATGTGTATCATGCAGAACTTGCAAACATGACGGGCATCTCTCTGTTACCTGCGCAGCCCGCATCTACCGTGGCTGTCATGGAGCTCGCTTCGGATACGGTTCCGGGAAGCTATGTTCAGAAAGGAACAAAGCTTTACGGAGGCGACGGTGAGCAGCGACTTATTTTTGAAACCACGCATCCCCTCTATATCACCAACTCACATCTGACAGACATACTTTCGACCGATGCAAAATCCGGAAAGATCAGGAACATCATGGGAGATGCAAAGAGAATACCGATCATTCCGGAGATGAACTCTATTGAACAGACAGAGGAAGAGGAAATTGCGGTCAGTGATGAATCGGCAAACGATCACATGTTCCGGCCGTTTACCGCTTTTGACGAGAGTGGCGAGGAGCTTGGGCGCAACGCGCTTCTTTTGTATCATTCGTTCTATTTTGACATCAAAGAAGAAAAGATATTCATGAGGATCAAGAGTCCCGACCATCTTGCGGAACGGATCATAAACGGTACATATAAAATTTCATATCTGAGCGAGGAAGGCTTTGTGCCGTTCGATGAAGTCGGATTTGCCGGTGACGATATCATTTACCTGAGAAAAACGGGTGAATGCCGTAAAGTAAAACGCGACCGTGAATATTCCGTATTTCTGATAGAGGCATGCGGTGATGTGAACGAACGTATTAAAGTAAAGGACATAGATTTCACGTCTGTAGGAGAGAAAAAGCCTTTCGATTCCGTCGGTACGGGAAGCGTTGACTGCGATCCGCAGAATTTCAAGCCCTTTACGGAAAAGCTTTCGGTATTTGACGAGTGTATCATGCGTCAGGATGATTATTTCTCGAGGGTCGGGGCAAGAATCACGATCTCTTTCGACGTTGAATACGGCGTCAATCAGGTGCAGATGTCGACACAGATGGTCGAGGAATCGCTCAAGGTAGTTAAAAGAAAACCGATAATGGCGATCAACATGCGTGTGGTTGAATCGTATGTTGATGAGATTTCGATTGAATATTCATCAAAAAAAGGATGGAAAAGGCTTGTGCTCGCGTCGGACGAAACGACGATCTTCGGATCGGCAAAGGCCGGAAGACGTTCGTTCTCGTTCATATGTCCGGACGATTGGGACGACGAGAGCGGCAGGGGCAGAGCAATCCGCTTCCAGAGCATTAAGTGCGATAACTGCTACATGATGCCTTGTAATCACAACTACCCCATTATTAAAAATGCGACGGTAGAATATTCATACGAAGACATGTACGTAAAGCCCGAGCGTGTTGAAACGGTCGGCAATACATCGAGAGAAGACGTAACGGCAGCGCTCCTTTCGGAAAAAGGAATTACGGCTTTTAAAGTGAGTCCTTATACGGATAATGCGCTTTGGCTCGGCTTCAACCGCAAATTCACGGCCGGTCCCGTTTCAATGCTCGTTGTTCTTGAGGATGAAAGCGCTTATGTCGGCACAAATCTGAGGTTTGAATATTCGACGATCGACGGTTTTAAGCCGCTTCAGGTTATAGACAAGACCGATGCGCTTGCCAGGACGGGTCAGATCAGGTTTATCCCTCCGGATGATATGGCGGCAGTGAACGTCGAGGGCAGAAGGTGCTTCTGGATCAGAGTGGTTGATGTCAATGAGCATTTTTCGGTGAAGAATGTATATAAGCCGATGATCAGGGATGTCGTCCTTAATGTCGTAGATGTCAACAATATAGATACGCACGAACCGGAAGAATTTTATCTCGACGAAGTATCGCCCGGAATGACCATCGACCTTTCGGAAGGAAATATCCTTGATGCCGAGGTGTGGGTCAACGAGATCGGAAAACATACCGTTGAGGAAATGAAGCAGCTTATCAGGCATGACCCCGAAGGTGTATATGCCGAGTACGACAGCTACGGAAATATAAATGACTTTTTTGTTCGTTGGAAAGAAGTACCGTCTTTCGATAAATCAAAGGACGGCGACCGTCATTATGTCCTCGACCGGCAGGTGAGCAGGATAGTGTTCGGTGACGGAGTTCATGTTGCGATCCCGACCGTGACGGAAGCTACCTCGGTAAGGGTTATAGCGCGCAGCTGCTACGGCGCGGAGGCCAATATCCCGGCAAATTCCCTCGAGGGCTGTATGACAAGAGTCGATTTCCTCGGAGGTCTTTACAACCCTTATCCCGCATATGGCGGAAGCAGCATAGAGTCTATTGAAAGCGCCATGAACAGAGCGGCCAATATCATAGGCAGCCGCAATAGGATTGTCACCATGGCGGATTATAAAAACGAGGTATTAAGCTTCAGCGACAACATAAATAAGGTTGAGTGTATCATCGGAGAATCTGTTGACGGAAGCAAAAAGGACGGCCTTATCAGTATTGTTCTTCTTATGAAGGATTTCGGAAAAGGAACGCACACCTTTGATAAGCTTGCTCCGATGCTGAAGAGCCACCTTGAGCAGTGCGTGGAGTTGACCGCGGGAGTCGATACCATAGAGATAGTTGAGCCCATAGGCGTGGCGATCTCGGTCGATATTTGGATGAACAGGATGACCGATGAAACGGATTATGAGGTCGGACTTAAGCTTACAGATGCTCTTACATCGTTCCTTTCACCTGTTTCGGATCCGTTGAATCCGGGCTGGGAGATCGGAAAGCTTCCCGGAAAGTCGCAGATCATGATGAAACTGAATGCGCTCAAAACAGGCGCATTCATCAGAAGGCTTGTTATCACCGCAACTTATATGGACACGGACGGTTCTCACGAATGCGATATCGACAATCTGCCGCCCAACAAGTTCTACGTTGTTAAGAGCGGTACCCATAAAACGCACATTATAAGCGAAGACAGACTCGCAAATATGTAACGGATCCGTTTCGGCGGTTGCCAAAGGAGCTTTAGATGATCAGGATAAAAAGAAAAGAATCAAAAGATTATTTGACCATGATGGGGGAAGCGTTCAACAAGATACCGCTTTACTCAAAGGAATGGACAAACTTTAACCCGTCTGACCCCGGCGTGACGCTTCTTGAAGTGATCACGGCGTTCAATTCGCTTCAGTCGAACCAGCTCGGACGCGTTGCCGACGACGTAAAGGAGAGCCTGTTAAAGCTCATGGGCTTTACCCCGCGCGAGGGAAGATGCGGAAGAGTGCTTCTTGCGGCCGATAACGTCGATCACGATTTTTATCTGCCGAACGATCAGAAATTCAAGATCGGAGACATCAGCTTCGAAACAAACAGAAGAAGTATCGTTCATGCAAACTCCGTCACATCGATCTTTTCGATCGCATCCGGTAATGTGATCGATTGCGGTCCGCTGATCGACAGGCATTCCACCATAACGGTACGGATCTTCGGAGATAAGCCGGCTGTCGGTGACGAACTTTATATATTCCTTGAAAAAGAACCGATCATGGATACCGAACTGATCTTTTATTTCGGCTTTGATGACCGCTTCCACAGAACTCCGGGCGGCGACAAACATGAGAATGTTTTCGCTTCGGTGAACTGGCAATATTACACCAAAGACGGTTTTGTGGACCTGAAAAAGAAGGATATGACGAGGGCGTTCCTCAACGGCGGTGAACTCAGACTTCAGATACCTGCCGTCGAAGGAGCGGTTTATGAGAAAGAAGGAAGAAGCGGCTACGTGCTGAAGGCTGTTCTCGAAAAAGCGGATTATGACGTGCCTCCGAGATTTTTCTCCGTGCACGGTTTCCTTTTCGAGGTATGGCAGAAGGAAACGAGATCGATATGCCACACATTCCGAGGGCAGGATGAGATTTCGATATACTGCGACTTGCTTGAAGAGGATTATGTGAACATTTTTGTCAAGGAGAAAAAAAGAGGATCCTACAGGCATTACACCGATTCGAGGACAAGAGTAACCGATAAGGGTCGTTTCTTTGATCAGGAAAGAGAAGCATTCGGACTGTACAAGTACGTGTTCAACAAGGAAAAGTACGGCTTCGGTCCGTGTTCCGATGTCGACAGCATAAAGATCGTTGCCTATAACGAGGAGCTTATGCGTCAGCGCATGCTCGGGGCAGTTATCGGGTATGACGACCAGGTGCTTGAGCTTCCGGTGAAAAATGTCGTTCCCGAAAGTTTCACGCTGATCGCGAAGCGATTGGTTGACGGTGAAGAAATATACGATTTCGTTCGTCCCGACAGAAACAAGCAGGGAGAACTTTACTATACGCTTGATGAGAGAGACGGGAATATCTGCATCAGGGATGCGGGCGACTATATAGGAGCGGAGCTTTTTATCTGCTCTTGTGCCGTAACTATGGGAGACGAGGGAAATGTGCGCCCCGGAAACACATTTACGCCGATCGGTTATGAAACCGACGTCAGATTCTACAATCCTTATATCGGAGAGGGCGGACGCCTCAGGGAAAATCTTGAAGAACTGACGGCAAGATTCACCGAAGATCTTAATACCCCTTATACTGCCGTCAAGCGGTCGGACTACGAGGACATTGTCAGGATGATTCCCGATCTTTGCATCCATAAAGTAAGAGCCATCGCCGATTCGTCGAAAAATGAGGTCAGGATAGTGGTCAAGCCATATGCCGATGAGGAAAGGTCATTCCTCTCCGACATATACATTAAAAAGATCATGGATTATCTCGGTGAGCGCAGAGTCCTTACAACCCAGATTAAGGTCGTCCAGCCCACATATCTTCCCATCGAGGTTACGGGAACGATATATGTCAGACGTCATTACGAGAATTGCATGGCAGAGATCGAAAAAGTTATCTCGTCTCACCTTGATTACATAAACAGCGACAAAAATTTTGGAGATATACTGAAATTTGAAGCTCTCTTCAATGAAATTGAGGAGCTTGACTGTGTCGATCATATATATGAGCTTTCGATAAAGCCGGAAAATGCGAACGGATATATGAGCGGACTTGATATCGTGCCCGCCGAAAATGCGCTCTGCTGCACAGGCAGGGTGTCGATCGAACTCAATATGTTCTGACAGAAAGGAATTTGACATGCCGTACCTATCAAAGTATTCAGTTAAAAAGAGCAGACTCGATCATTCCGCGCTTCATGCGCTTGAAGCGGATGAGCGGGGGCGTCTTTTCTGTGACGATTCCGACAGGATGCATTATCTTTTTCTTCCGCCTTTTGACGGAGGAAAGCCGGATTCGGAGTGGGGGAGGCTTAAATTTGATATAAGTGTTCCCGATGATACCGAGGTTACGATATTCTGTTTTGCCACGGATACTTTGGAGTTCACAAGAAGACACCAGCCGGCGAACATGCAGGAATTTCTTTGCGACGTTAAAGAAAACCCGGGCGTAAAGCTTGAGCTTTTCTCGATTGCCGGCGCGAAATCGATCAGGGGAGCGAGCGATATGCTCCTGTATGAGATCAGGGGACGTTATCTGTTTGTCTGCATCAGGATCGAGGGTAACTTCGAAGGTCCTCTTTCGGATATAAAGATTATCAACCCGGGTGATACTTTCATGATGACGCTCCCGGAAATATACAGAAAGCGTAATTCGTTCCTTCACAGGTACCTTTCTGTTCTTTCTTCGATCTTTAATGATTTTCAGGACAAGATCGATGGCTATCGCGTAAACCTCGATCCCGATGTTGCCGACAAGGAACTGCTTGTCACATATGCGGGCTGGATGGGGATCGACCTGAGCGGTGACTTCCTCGATGAGAGCAGGCTTCGACTGCTTGTGAAGGAAGCTCCCATGCTTAACAGGAAAAAAGGCACAAAGGTTGCACTTGAGAGACTTTGCGAGATTGTTCTTTCAGAGAAGTGTATCGTTGTCGAGAACTTTGGGGGTTCGGAAACGGGGATGTTCGGAGAAAGCCGCTTTGACGTGACCATCCTCATAAAGTCGTTTGTAGAGGAAAAGAAGAAGTCGCAGCTTTATTTCCTACTCAATCAGTTTGTTCCTGTGAGGACGCACCTTCGCATCATTTATCTTGAGGGCAGAAGCGGACTTGATACTCACAGCTATCTTGATATAAATGCTACCGTATTTGATACAAGGAACGGAAAACTCGACAAGCATATGTCGCTTGACGGCAATGTGCTCATGCCGGGAGAGCCTGCCGAAGAAGGGGTGATACTCAGCGACGACGGCGACGGACCGGTTCTCAGCTGATCGGATCATACCGTCCATGAAACAATGATAAAGAGCAAAACAAACTTTTATTTTACGTTATCAGACAAATAGCGTATAATAACAAGAGTAGGACAGAGTGGCTCGTAAGGGCGTGGTATTTGCCTGTAAATTATTGTTACATGGAAAAGGGGAAAACATGACAATCAGTGAAACAAGGAACGGAGAGAGCATTACGCTCTCGGTAGAAGGCAGAGTTGACGCAACAACAAGCGCGCAGCTGCAAAACTCAATTTTGTTGGCATTTCAGAAAGTACGTGATCTTGTACTTGATTTTGAGCAGTGTGAATACGTTTCAAGCGCGGGCCTGAGAGCTTTGCTTATCGGTCAGAAGACGGCACAATCGAAGGGTGGGCAGATGAAACTGATTCATGTTGGAGATACGTTTATGTCGGTGCTGAAGCTTTCGGGTTTTGACAGCATTATTACTATCGAATGACGGGACGGATGATCTCTTATGGGAGGAATTATGGTCAAAGCAAGATTTGATGCATCGATCGACGAGCTGTCGCGCGTTATCGATCTTGTCAACGAAACGATCTTAAAAGCGGGATGGAGCGATGCATTGTTGCCCGTTATGGACGTTGCCGTTGAGGAGATATTCGTCAATATTGCATCATATGCGTATCAGACATTGCCGGATGCCGATAAATATGCCGATATTACGATTGATGCCGAGGACGACCGGGTAAAGATCGTATTTGAAGATGAGGGAATTGAATATAATCCGCTCTTAAGGGATGATCCCGACGTAACACTTCCTGCCGGGGAGAGGAAGATCGGCGGACTTGGAATATACATGGTCAAGAAGAGTATGGATGGCGTAACATATGCTCGTACCGACGGAAAAAATGTTTTCACGATCATGAAGAAGAGGACGGACTGAAAGGAAGTGCCTTATGAGGATCGAGAAGGAACTTACGAGGTCAAACAAGAGAGCAGCTGAGGATAAAAAAGCGAAAAGGCGCAGGGATGATGCGCCTGAAGATGACACGATAGAATATAAGCCGCACGAATGGCACTATTTAAATGAGGGAAGCGGTGTTTTTTCGTCTGTGATGGACAACGGGATCAACACGCAGGAAAGCGTGTTTGATAAATATGCCGTATTTAAGACACGGAAACGGGAAGACAACTATTAAAGGAAGGACTGTTGGTAATGATCTGTTCGCAGGAGTTGATGGGTAAGCCTTTCGCAAGCTACGACGAGCTGATGGAGAATCTTTTTGCTTGCGTAAACACGGGTCTTGATCTGTACCTTTCCGGCATGAAGCTTACTTTCGCGACCGGTCAGGGTGGGTATAAAAACGTATTGTATCCCGATCTTGAAGTGGCGCATGACATTTGCCGTGATAAGATGCGGGCTTTTTCAGCAAAAGAAAAAGAAGCGGACGCAGGTGAAAGTGAAGATGAGGACGAAGAAGAGTCGGACAGCTCGGCCGATGACGACGATCTTATGAGCCTGCTTTCGGGGTTCGCCGAGAAACCGGAAATCTCCAAGGATGAAGCTTCCGAAAAAAAGGAAGCCGATTCTGTCGAGAGTCTCCCGAAAATCATGGAATATATCATGAGCAGAGCAGGCGCATCCGTTGACGAAGGTATCAGGATGCCGTTTTATGAGCTTTGCAAAAAACAGGGATTCGAGCCGTTTACGGTGTTCTGTTTCGCTGCTGCCGTTCTTTCATCGACACAGACAGATTACGCGGGCGTATTTCAGGTCATAAATGAGAACGGTTCGCTTCCGGCTCCCACCATAGAGTCTGCAGCCAAGCTTTTCTACGGAAAGGAATTTTCCATCACAAGTGTTTATGCCGATATGTCGGTATGTCTTGAGCAGTTATTGCCGGTGTTTGATCTGAGGGTACAGCCGAGCATGCCGTTCTCGACAGTCGTATCACCCGATAAGAGGATAATCGATTATCTGTTCGGAAGAAACCCCGATAAGATTGATGAAAATTACATCAGATTCATGAGGATGCTGACGGATGACAAGGATCTCGATCCGATTCTGGCCAACAGTGCCGTTTTGGAAGCCATGGAGATCTCCTACGATCAGGGCGTCAGGATCTTTTCGTATTGCGGTGACGAGGGAAGCGGCAGGAAATTTTTTGTTAAGCATTTTTGCAGGAAGCGCGGCATGAAAGCCATTGCTCTTAACTGCCGTAAGCTTTTCGTATATGACCATTCGTTTGTCGATAAGGCTCTTTGGGCTGCCGCGAGGGAATGTATCCTTACAAATGCGGCGTGTGTTATGGAGGAGCTTTCTTACCGCGAGGAGGAAAAGGAAAAATTCCAGGGTTATATGGATCTTGCGTTTGCGAAGCTTTCCGAAAAAGGCGTGCTGGTGTTCACGTTGAGCATGGACACATTACAGCTTAAAACGATCACAAAGCTCGACTTTACTGAGCTCTCGATCCAGACTCCTTCGGCAGCGGAGCGCAGGGCGTGCTGGGATCATTACGCTGTGCCCTACGAGCTCGGCGAGGATTGCGATCTTGGTGAAATGACGATCAAATTCCTCTTTACTCCGGGTAAGATCAAGGATGCGCTTTATCATGCACGAAGCCTAGCAACGATGAACAAGGAAAAGGCGATATCAAGGGCGATGCTTTTTAAGGGCTGCAATGCCCAGATGTCATCGGAGCTTTCAAAGAAGGCGACGCGTGTCGAGGCAAAATTCGGTTTTGACGACATCGTTATGAACCCCGATCAGCGAGAGACCATTTCTCATGCGATCGAGCAGATGAACTTCAAAAATGCGGTTTACGACGACTGGAATTACATCAAGAAGTACCCTTACGGACGTGGTCTTACGGTTCTTCTCTTCGGCGCACCCGGTACCGGTAAATCCATGATGGCGCAGGTACTTGCGCATGAGCTTAATCTCGAACTTTACAGAGTTGACGTTTCGAAGGTTGTCGACAAATATGTCGGTGAAACGGAGAAGTCGCTCTCCATGATATTCAGAGAAGCCAAGAAATGTAACGTCGTCCTTTTCTTCGACGAGTGCGATACGATCTTCGCAAAGCGTTCCGACGACGGTGGTTCAAACCAGGCTTCGGCCAATAACAAGACGGCACTCCTTCTTCAGGAAATGGAAGCGTACGACGGTGTCTGCGTTCTGGCCACTAACTACAAACACAATATCGATCCCGCGTTCTTCAGACGTATGAAATACATTGTAGAGTTCCAGTTCCCCGATGTTGACACGCGTGAGATGCTCTGGAGGACAACGGTTCCGAAAACCACGCCGCTTGCTGATGATGTTGACTTCAGGTTTATCGCAGAGAGATTCGAGTTTGCCGGCGGTAATATCAAGAACTGCATCCTCAACGCCGCATTCCTTGCTGCAGCTGACGGAGACGGCAAAGAGGTTCATATGAAGCATTATCTTATGGCCATCAAATACGAGTTCATTAAGGTAGGCAAGGTGTTTACAAAGGGTGACTTTGAACCTTATGCGGCTCAGATAGGACTGTGATATTGTTTCCAAAAAGGAGATCGATGAGAAGTGAGCCGAGCCTGTTGACTCGGATTGGACTGAAACATTGTTTCCCTAAAGATCAAAGGACATATAAGAGGGAACCTGTACATTTGAATGTCGGGTAAAAACCGGAAACGGGATTGTCAAATCCGCTTCCAAGGAGGAGTTAAAAGATTATGGCTAAGAAAAAAACCGGAGTCGGGGAAGTTATATTGCTTGTTTTTGCGCTGATCGTTTTCGGCGCTGCGTTCTTTGGGTTGTTCAGATTTCCCCTCTTTGTGACAGCGATATTGTTTTGCACCGAAACGGTTTTGTTCCTTATCCTCATCATGAGCTTCCTCGGAAAGCTGAACGCGACCGAGGCGAAAGAAACCGAGGAAAAGGTTTGTGATGACGGGAGCGGACTCGGACTCTACGCGGGCGGACCGGAGAATGTTTCCTTTGAGGTTCCCGCTGAAGAAGACGGCAATGTTACCGTTGTCAGTGCTCCCGATAATGCTGCTGTCGGAGCGGGCACAGGTCTTGAAACGGTTGTTAAGACGGAAGTGATCGAAACCGTTCGTGAGGTTACAAAGCTTAAGACGGTGCTCTTCAACGAAGAATTACTTGAAGAAAAGGAAAAAGTTGATATGGGATCGGTTGTCGGTGAGACGCTCGAAATCATGGATCCCTTTGCAACGGCGGCAGGCATCAGAACCGGATATGTCTGTTCGGGTGACGTTACATATACCGGAAGCAGGATGCTCCTATCCGTTATGATGAAAAATATAGTTGATAACGCCGTAAAATATATGCGTCGTGCAGGAAGTCTCCATATCACCGTTTCGAACGTTGCGGATGATATTTTCATAGTTTGCAAGGATGACGGTCTCGGTATAGGCAAGGACGAGCTGCCGTACATATTCGACCTTAATTTTCAGGGCTCCAACAGAGTCAGCGGCAACGGCCTCGGTCTTACACAGGCGAGGGACATCGTTAATGCGTACGGTGGAACCATATATGCCAAAAGTGCTCCGGGAGCGGGTATGGGCATTTATATCCAGCTTCCCGGCAACAGTGAAAAATAAGCTTCCGCGAGGAGATGTGTTAAATGAACATTAACAGACTTTTTAAGATCGTTACCGTTCTTTTTATCTGTTCGGCTCTTGTAGCGCTTGTATTCGGTGGAATCGTGCTGTTTCAGGAGCTTGGGAGTGACGAAAAAAAAGAAGATAAAAATGTTACCCTTAATGAAAAAAATCCCGATGCGGTTTCTCCGATAGGCGGGGATGAGGAGCTTTTGGGGTCCAAGGATTCGGAGACAAAGACGGGCGCCGATTCAAAGGATACGGCTGCTTCGGAAGAAAAGAAAAACACCGCCGAAAAAAAGACGGATCCGGATGACGGTACAGATAAAGCACACAAAAACACGGATGATTCCGGTAGTCTTTCGGAAGCTTCCGAAACAGGGGCTCCGGATCGGACAGGGGCTGCTTCGACCGTGGGACAGGAAGGGAATCCGACCGTAACGGCCGACGGATTGCCGATAGGGCAGAGTGTGCCGGTGGAAAACCTTAAATTTGACGGAAGCGAAACACATTTTGTACTTCAGAACATCAATTATCAGGTTAATGTCCGCAAGGAAGCAAGCAAGTCCTCCGACAAGGTCGGCGAGCTTCTGAAGGGTTCGTACGGAGTGGTGCTTGAGAAAGGTCCTGAATTCACACTTGTTGAGTGTGGAGACCTCACAGGTTATATCCTGAATTCTTACTTGTTAATCGGCAGGGCGGCCGATGAACAGATTCAGGGAGTCAGCACCAAGAAGGTTAAGATTATCAAAGCCGTCTA
>JAEEIH010000122.1 GCA_016281275.1 Lachnospiraceae bacterium
CAAGGCAGTCAGAGTCATTGATAAGAGAAAGCTTATCTAAAGAAAGGGGTACGCTTATGAGGATGAACCAGATTTCGGTTTTTATCGAAAACAAAGAAGGTAATCTCCTTACGGTATCGAAGATCCTTAAGGACAATAACATCGACATCAGGACGCTCAGTCTTGCGGACACATCTGAATACGGCATGCTCAGAATGATCGTTTCTGATGAAGAACTTGCGAAGAAGGTACTCAAGGAAGCAGGCTTCCCCGTCAGCATCACACCTGTTATTGCGGTTCGCACAAATAACAAGGTGGGATTCATGCATGACCTGCTTGCCAAGATCCCTGCAGAGATCGCAAACATCGAGTACATGTACACACTTCCTTCGGACGAAGGAGCGATCCTGATACTCAAAGTTGCCAATCCCGACAAGGTAGAAGCGGTGCTTGGTAATTGAGGATCGTTCGGTAATTTAATAAAAGAATGGGATTCCCCCGCTCATGCCTTTTAGACCATGGGCGGGGGTATTGAGCCGATAGGGATAAACAAAGAGTTATCATACGTCCGGATTTGATGACTTTTGAAATTTATAAGAGGAAAAGGTGGAAGACTTTTTCGTTAAGGAGGGAGAATGCTTCCGAGAGATGATGCGACGATGCTTATGAGCATCATTAACATGAAACTGAGAGACTATTACGGTTCGTTTGACGAGATGTGTGACGATCTTGAAGAGGACAGAGATGAGCTAACGGCGTTTCTTGAAAGTGCCGGGTATCATTACGATCCCAAAACCAATTCGTTTCAATGATCGCTGTTGGTGTGGAACAGAGCAGTTTTGATAATCATTAATGTTGTTACCGAAGCAATGTTATGGTATTCTTAAACTGTTAAGTGTGTTGTTCAAAGCACTTTATGAGGAGCAGCATTGTGAAATATGTTGCCTAAAGGTCCGTTGCATTCCCTTCGGGAATTGCGGGGGGAGAGGAATCAGCGACGAAAAAACCGCCGCTAAAGAGGAGCCTAATACATGGTCATGTGTTTGGAGAGGAATCAGCGGCGAAAAAACCGCCGCTAAAGAGGAGGAAGTAGCATGAATTGTACAAATTGCGGAAGTCCGCTTCCCGAAGGAGCTATGTTCTGCACGAATTGCGGTGCAAGGTTTGTTCAACAGGAAAATCAGAGTGCTTTTCAGCAACCCAACGTTCAAGGGTCTGGCGGATACCCTCAGACTCAGGGACTGAATGCACAGCAGGTGTACCCTCAGGCTCCCACTCAGCAGCCTCTTCATGGAGGAATCCCTCAGGCACCGCAGGGGGATTATTCGCAACTGTCTCCTCAAGGGGTAATTCCTCAGGCACCTCAGGGAGATTATTCGCAAATGCCTACTCAGGGGGGATTTTCGCAGAGTCCTCAAGGAGGATTTACTCAGGCACCTCAGGGAGGTTTTTCGCAAATGCCTGCTCAAGGAGGATTTCCGCAGAGTCCTCAAGGAGGGTTTTCTCAGGCACCGCAGGGTGGCTTTTCGCAGATGCCTGCTCAAGGAGGATTTCCTCAGACACCGCAGGCGAATTATCCCCAACCCGCTTATCCGTCTTACTTGTCGGAGTCGCAGCCGCTTTATCCCGGCTCAGAAGGCACCGGCGCTCTGAAGCCGAAAAAATCAAAGAAATGGATTATCCCCGTTATTGCGCTTTTTGTTGTTGCTGCAGTGCTTGTTACGATCCAGATTGTTTATACATCGCGTCCCGCTTATAAAGTACGCAAGGCCGTAGAAAAGACGTTTGCGCCCGCGGGGATGTTTGAAAAGCTCTGTGACGGAGACTTCTTTGGGAACGGTTCGGGTACGGTGGAGGCTGATTTTTCACTATCGACCGGAAAAGATGTTGATTCGTACATGGATATGCAGCTCGAAGGCAGTGACAAGATTGCAATCGACGTTAAGGCTGTCAGCGACGCGGATTCCCGTAAGATAAGAACGGATTTTAACATTAATATTCCGGCACTGAATCTGAAGACAGCGGTTTCGTTGATGCTCGACCCGGATAAGGTGGTTCTTTCATGTCCCGAAATCCTTTCCGAGAATCTTGTGTTCACTTATAAGGACAGTAAAGACGGAGCGATAAAGGACTTTCTCGATAAGAATTATGATGTTCTCAGAATATCTCTCGGAGAGCTTTCAAAGAGCGGAACTATAGCAGTAGAACTCAAAAAGGCGTTTGATAAAGTGATTGATGAATTCTGGAACGCGCTTGATGAAGCAGGCTTTATTCGGCTTGAAGAAGATGAGCTTTCTGAAGGTGAGACCGGATACAAGGTTGAGGTCGGCGTGGGGCAGGCAACAGCTTTTATCGACAAGGCCATCGATATCGCGACGGAATCATTGAAGAAGACGGAGACTTACCAGTCAATCGACAAAATTCTTGAGTGTCTCGGCGAGAGGAAAGATCTTGAGGATTATATCAACGAGTTCTCCGATGAAATGCATAAAAAAGCCGAAAAGACAAACGACAAGGCAATAATACAATTTGCCATCAAAAACGGAACGATATCAAACTTCTTCGTTAAAATGGAATACAGTTCCGAAAAGGAAATCGAATTTATCGGAAAGGAAGGAGATTACCCGCTCCAGAACTGTTCTTTCTTCAGAAACAGAAGGGGCTTTTCCGTCAAGGGAAGGACAAAGAGTGACGGTACCGACAAGTGTTCGGTTTGTTCGGCGTATATGAATTCGCGAGGCACAATTGAAGAAGATGAAGAGCTTGGTTCGTGGAGCTACAATAAAGAAACTAATGAGCTCAATGTCGCGATCGGGAATGTTTCCGGAGGTACCCATCTGAATAACAGTTCCGCAACAAGCTTTGACGGAGTTGAGATAAAGGCGGGAATCACAGATGAGTCCGGTCGAAAGCAGATCAAATTTGAGAAGATTTCGCTTTTCCGTAATTATTCGGAAGTGTTGAATCTTGAAGGAACGATCGGTATTTCCGGTGAGAGCGCAGTTTCAGACATAACCGGAAATAACAGAGAATTGAACGGTGCATCGACAGATGATCTTTTGGACATCTTCAGTGGGGTCGGTTCTTCGTTCGGGCTTGATTCTTTGCTCGGAAGCGGAGGTCTCGGAAACCTTTTCTCATCGCGTGGCGGTTATGGTTATAACGATTATAACTATGAATATGGTTATGATGATTATGACTATTACGATGACGGGTACGATTACGATGACGATGACTACGGCGATTACGATGACTATGATTACGGGGATTACGATGATTACGACTACGGGGAGTACGATTTTGGAGATTACGATCTCGGTGATTATGACCTCGGTGATTTTGACCTGGGTGATCTCGGTGATTTGTATAACGGGCTGGGAAACCTTTACGGAGACGGTGACAATAATTTTGATTTCGGAGATTTGTTCTCGTAATGATGTCGTTCGTCGGAAACAGTCGGTAGCGGATAGGGAAGTATGGGACTTCCCTATCCGATTTGTATATGACATTGACCGGCAATAAGAGGAACAAAACCTTTGATTATCGATCAATCCACAAAGAAAGGAAAAACTATGTTTTGTACAAAATGCGGCAATCGGTTGAGTGATACGGCTAAGTTCTGCCCTGTGTGCGGAACTCCGGTGGATAGGGGAATTCCCGGTCCGGTTGTTACGAACGCAGACACACTTCAGGCACCGAACGACAACATGATGCAGATGCCTGCTGCGGACACGACTCAGATGCCGGCTGCGGACACGGTACAAACACCTCCGCAGGAGACACCGCAGGCACCGATTGACATTCCGGTACAGATGCCTGCTGCGGACACGACTCAGATGCCTGCTGCGGATGCGGTACAAACACCTCCGCAGGAGACACCGCAGGCACCGAACGACAACATGATGCAGATGCCTGCTGCGGATGCGGTACAGACAGCTCCGCAGGATACACAGCGGATACCGAATAATGTTATACAAATGCCGATCGGGGATGCATGGCGGATGCCTGATATCGGAGGGGCAGCGCAGAAAAAGAAGAGTAAAAAAGGCCTTGTCATTATTCTTTGCTCTGCTGTAGCCTTGCTCGGGATTGCGGTCGGACTGGCATTCTTCTTTTCTTCAAGGTACTCGAATAAGGTTGATGAGCTCGAGTCGTATCAAAGCTCATCTCTCATCGAGAACATGAAATCCGAATATGACGATCTGCTTATCCGCGCTCAGGCAGGAGAAGGTGTATTAAAGGTGTTCGGTTCGTTTTCTCTGGGAAGCGAGATTGACTCCTTTATTGAAAGAATAAACGAGCGCAAGACCGCGCTTCCCGAAGAAGCTCTTCAGGCAGTAAGAAAGCTTGAAAAACTCGGCGAGAAGTATAACATCGAAGAATGGGGCGCCCGGATCAGCAAGTATGGCTTGGATGTAAACGGGAAAATATCCGGTGAGGATTATGAGGGACTGGCAGCGATCATCAAGGATTGCGACAGGCTTTCGGCCGAAATAATAGACACAAACAACAAGAACAAAGCGGAACTTGAGGTTGTTAAAAACAAGATCGTCGATCTGAGGAGCACGCATTCTTCATATGCGATATTCAAAAATGAAGCAGACGACTTCATAGAACAGGTGAACAATGTGCTTGCCTCGGCGACGACAGTCGATGTTCCTTATTATCTGTTAAAGGGTAAAGAACTCATAAGAAACATCGAGGATGCCAATCGTCCGTACAAAGAAATCGAAGAAAGAAAAGAGTATTACGACACGTTGTTTTCCGATGTTGAGGTGATGGATGAGGACAGGTACAACGAGATCCTTATCGCGTATTCGGATGCGCTTGTCGGAGGGGAAGATGCGGACATCATTTCAGACATCGTATCGCAGTATGCGACCTTCTACGAAGAAACCCATGAAGCAAATATGGAAGCATACGCAGAATTCTGTGACAGAATCGACCGTTTTGATGTAACAAAACTCACGGAGGAAGAAAGCCCGTTATTTAATGACGCATATGATGCAATGGTGCAGGCAGCGAATGATGACAAGCTTTCGCAGGCGCTTGAAAATGCCAGGATCTGTATAACGTATGTTGACGAATATGCGGTGAGCATAAAAGATTGCGATAGGTTTATCTCGCTCGTATCCAATATGGTTTCCGATTACTTCATGCTGTTTGACTATCATTATGACGGTGAACTCAGCGAGGAGGAGATGTATTTTATCTGTGAGCACGTTCTGACGGATGAGATTAAGGACGAGCTTCGAAATACTCTCGGCTGGGGTGCTGCTCCCTTACAGGAAGCGGTCACCGAGTATTCGGAAGAGGACCTTAAAGAGCTTGAGGAACAGATGGCCGAGGCGGCTGCCGGATACGGTTCTTGGACATGCGGCTTCTCTCGTACAGAGTGCGAAGATCTTGCATATTTCATTACGGGAAACAAGCATTATTTCTATAAAGAAATAGCACTTTATTCCGCCCAGTTTGAAGACGATTACGGCTATTACTACGTGGGAAATATGGATTCGGTTCGCATTAGCGACATCGAAGTAACAGAGCAGGATGACGGGTCGTTGCTCCTCGAATATGATGAGAACATATTCTTTGACGGACTAAACTACAAGGCGCATATGCTGGTTACAGCGGTAAGCAATCCGGACAGCTTCTTTGACGGCTACAGCATTGCAGGGATCGATATGACCGATGTGGAAGAGCTTCATTACGAGGACGCATATCTGAAGGCGCTTGAAGAGATATATAATTATGAACCCGACCAGTACGGAGACGATGCTTTCTCCAGACATTTCTCTTATGTATATGTAAACGGAGACTTTATACCCGAAATCTATGTCAACAGTGTTTTCGGTTATGCGAGTGCATATCTTATCTCTTATACCGGAGGTGATGATTATCACATTACTGCCCTTGAGAGCGGAGACGGGTTCAGCGAATACATATCCGGAAAAGGCGTGATAAGGATCTGTGACGGACGGCAGGGATATTACGAGGATGCGGTTGTTTTACTGAAAAACGACGGAACAACCGAGACAGTTTTTAGCGGAGAATATCATTATATTGATATGGATTCCGACGAAATGAGTTATAATATAAAGTATCCTGTTGAGGAGGAGAACGCAGACGCGACGGTTTATTATGATTATCTTGACGAGTACTATACGTCAATGGGTGAAAGCTCGTATCTTTCGGGTGATTATACCTACGATTTTATGTACAAGTCGCTGTCTGACTATACACCTTACTGATACGGGACGAAAATTACCGGAGGATGAGGATGAAAACACTACTTATTATGGCGGCGGGAATGGGCAGTCGCTACGGCGGGAATAAGCAGACGGACGGATTCGGACCCAATGGAGAGTTCATCATGGACTATTCGCTTTATGATGCACATCGCGAGGGTTTTGACAAAGCAGTTTTTGTCATTAGAAGGGACGATCTGGAGCTTTTTGAGGAGACGGTCGGTAAAAGGGCGGGAAGCGTGATTCCCATAGAATATGCATTTCAGGATATCCATGATATTCCGGAAGGTTTTGCGATTCCGGGGGACAGAGTCAAACCTTGGGGTACCGCTCATGCCGTCTATTGTGCGAGAAAGAATATCGACGGACCGTTCGCGGTTATCAATGCGGATGATTTTTACGGTCGAGGGGCATTCCGGGTTCTCAGTGAATTCCTTTCGAATGCAGGGAAACACGAATATTGCATGATAGGCTATGAGCTTGACAATACGCTTACGGAGAACGGAAGTGTTTCGAGAGGAGTCTGTGGGGTGGATGAAAACGGTCATTTGACGGCCATTGAGGAGCACAAAGCAATTGCCCGCGAGAACGGAGTGATCGCTAACACGTTTGAAGACGGCTCAAAGAAGGAGCTTAAGCCGAAAACAATCGTTTCGATGAATTGTTGGGGTTTTGTGCCCGATTTCTTCGATACTGTCGGGAACGGTCTTAAGGATTTTTTTAGGATAAACAGCGGCAATCTGTCGAAATGCGAATACTATCTTCTTGACCCCGTGGCAAAAGAGATCGCTGACAGAACCGCCACGGTAAAGGTTATCCCCACAAACGAAAAATGGTTTGGGGTTACATACAGAGAGGATCGTGACAGTGTTAAGACACAGATCGCGGAACTTATAAACAAAGGAGTTTATCCCGCCAAGCTCTGGTAAAATGGGTTTAGGTACATAGTCGGGAATCGGACAAGGAAACGGAAGCGAATTCTTCGCTTCCAAAGAGGACCGGGTACATGGTCGGGAATCGGACAAGGAAACGGAAGCGAATTCTTCGCTTCCAAAGAGGAGGAGAAAGTTGATAGTAATAAAAGATTTAACAAAGATTTATAAGCTTTCAAACAAAAAGAAAGCCGAGCTTAAAACAAAGGACAGCGAAAAAGTCGCTGTAAACGGGGTGTCTCTTGAAGCTCACCCGGGTGAAATTTACGGACTTCTGGGTCCGAACGGTGCGGGAAAGACGACGACGCTCAGGTGCGTTGCCACTCTTCTTAAACCGACAAAGGGCGAGATCACGGTCTGTGGATTTGATTCCGTGAAAGAAGGGAAGAAGGTTCGCGACAAAATCAGCTTTTTAACAAATGAGATCAAGCTTGATCCGCATTTCTCGGCAAGTTATATGTTTGATTTTTTTGGCGGACTTCACGGGATTGACGAGGAAGTCCTTGCAAACAGAAAGGCAGACTTTTTTAAGCGTTTTGATATTCTTGATTTTCAGGACAAGAAGATAGAAGACCTTTCAACGGGTATGAAGCAGAAGGCAGCCATTGCGGTAAGCCTTGTCCATGATCCCGAAGTTATTATTTTCGATGAGCCCACGAACGGACTCGATATCATTACGGCGAGAGTGGTTACGGACTTCCTCAGAGAACTTCGTGACGCCGGGAAGACGATCATTGTTTCCACGCACATAATGAGCGAGGCGCAGAAGCTCTGCGACAGGATAGGGATGATCATCGACGGAAAAAAAGTTGCCGAGGGAACACTTGAGGAGCTGCTTGAAAGCGAATCGGCAGAGGATCTGGAAGATGCCTTTTTCAAAGTTTACAAGAGAATAAAAGGGGAAGACAAAATCAGTTAAGGGACAGTATTGAGAGGTCTGTGAAACGTGTTACCGAAATAAAACGTATTGTCTTAAATGAAAGGATAGATATGAAAGGTGCAAAAAGAATTATAAAAAAGGAACTCGCGAGGGTTTTTAAGGATAAAAAGCTTATCTTTACGATGTTCATAATGCCTGCAATCCTGATGTTCGCCATTTACGGACTTATAGGAACGCTGATGAAGTCGATGAACAGTGACATAACCGAGCATAGGGATGTTGTTACGATTGTAAATGCTCCCGCATCCTTTAAGGAGACGGTAAAGGCTACAGGGTATGATGTGATGGCAAGCGTCGCATACACGGACGCAAGCTCTTATACGACCAATAAATCTCAATACAGAGATGATGTCGAAAACGGAGCCCTCGACCTTTTGGTTGTATTTGACGAGGATTTCGACGAAGCTTTCAATGCATATGCTAAAAACGGTGACCGGATTCCTTCGATAGACGTTTTTTACAACAGTACCGAGAATTATTCGTCAAAAGCGCACAATGTTTTCAATACTTTGGTGGCAAACAGCTACAGGCAGGCTCTTCAGACTGTTCGTTTCGGAGATCTTGAAAGACTGGAAGTGTTTTCCGTTAACGAAGAACTGATAGAAAAGGAGGCAAAGAAGGGAACAGAGTTCCTTTCGACAATGTTGCCTTACATGATAGTCATCATGCTATTTTCGTCGGCGATGGGCTTGACTGTTGATGCCATTGCCGGTGAAAAGGAGAGAGGCACGCTTGCAAGCATGCTTCTCGCTCCCATCAGCAGAACTGAGATTGTTGTCGGAAAGCTTGTTTCGCTTTCAATCATTTCGACCTTGTCGGCGCTTGTTTACTGCGTGAGCATGATTTTTGCAATGCCCATGATGCAGGAAGGGATGGGCGCGGGCGGCGTAAATCTGTCCTTTATCGGAATTGATACCGGACTCATGCTTCTTGCCACAATAGTACTGATGAATCTGCTCTTTGTATCGCTTATTTCGGCAGTTTCGATCTGCGCAAAGGATACCAAGACAGCAAGCTCTCTCATCGCACCTATGTACATCGTGGTTATTATGGCGGGAGTGATGACGATGTTTGCCGGAGGCAGCGAGATGGCAATATGGAAATATGCAATTCCCGTTTATGGAAATGCGCTGGTAGTACAGCAGATCTGCTCGGGCGAGCCTCAGCTTGGATCGTTCTTAGCAACTATCGTGGGACTTGTCGCAGCTATCGCTATACTTGTGGGTCTCACAAGCAAGGCATTCAATAGTGAAAAGATCATGTTTAACGCTTAATCGGGAGTTTAATAAATGATAAAGACAGAAGTTTCTCTTTTTGATCCGGACAGAATATGTGACAGCGGTCAGATTTTCAGAATGTACCGGGCAGAAGATCGGGCATCTGTCTTTTTGTTATATTCCGGGGACAGAAGGCTTGTTATCACCGGGGAAGGAAAGGATGTTTTTTTTCACTGCGGGGATGATGAATATGAATCGTATTGGAAGCACTTTCTCGACATGGACCGCGATTACGGACGATTTGCGTCAAAGCTAGACCCACGCGATGATTTCCTGAAAAGGGCATATGATGCGGGAAAAGGGCTCAGAATTCTAAATCAGGATCTGTTTGAGACGATAATATCGTTTATTGTTTCGCAACAGAAGCAGATTCCATCCATCAGAAAGTGTGTTGAGGCTCTTTGCGAAAGATTCGGTAAGTGGCACGAGGTCAACGACAAATCGAAAGATCAACGATCGGAATGTTATATGGGCGAAGGGTGGTACGGATTTCCGGATCCGCGCAGTATTGCGGCAGCCGGACCCGGGGCGCTCAAAGGTCTTTCTCTCGGATACAGAGAGCGTTACATCTATGAGTCCAGCTGCAGATTTATTATGATCGAACGGGAACTGAGGGAGTCAATAGAGAAAAAAGACTTCCCGAATGTAAAACGGCTACTTCTCTCAATGACCGGGATCGGGGCAAAGGTTGCGGACTGTATTATGCTTTTTGCTTGCGGGGATCTCGATTCGTTCCCGGTAGATACACATATCATAAGCATTCTTGAAAGAGAATATCCGTCGTACGGAAAAAATAATACGAAAGATGGGAAAGACACACACGGAGAGATGGGAAAGAAAATCCAGGCAATCAATGAAAAATCGGTGGATTCTACGAAAGTAGAAAAACTGACTCCCGTACAGGCTAGGGAGCGCGCACGGGAGGTCTTCGGTCGATATAAGGGTTTTTCGGGTCTTGTCCAGCAGTGGATCTTTGCCTACGAGATCATGAAAAAATGATCGGATCGTTCCGGTTGAAAACTTGTTAAGCGTCTTATGGGTTGTAACAGCATTCGGTCCGGGTATTTCCCGAACGGTTACACCAGTGAGGTAAATGAGCCGCTCGGCAGATATTTGCGGATCATAGCCTCGAATTGGGCGGGAATGATGGGCTTTAACAGGAAATCCGCAAAACCTTCTCTTAAATAATCTTCACGGGCACCCGAATCGGAGTTTGCAGAAAGCGCGATGACGGGTGTCGTTTTGCATAAATGCTCGATTTCACGGCTGCGTCGGATGGTCTCGATTCCGCTTAGGCCGGGCATGTAGTGGTCGAGGAAAATGAGGTCGTAGTGCTTTTCACGGATCATGTCAAGCATGGAATAACCGCTGTCGGCGAGATCGATCCGAAGACCTGTTTCTTTGAGAAGGTCTCGGGCGATGGTTCTGTTGACCATATTGTCATCAACTATGAGGATATGACAGGAGTCGGTCTTAAATGACGGGGTATATGCCGTGCCTTCGCTTGATAGCGAAGGAGAAACAGCGGGCGGCTCATAACGTCCGATCGGATGGTAGTCGTCAACGCTTTGCGGGATATAAACGGTGAAAGTGGATCCGACGCCGTATTCGCTCGAAATCTCAAGCCTTCCTTCCATGAGCTCCAGAAGTCTGGCGATGATCGTCATTCCGAGACCGGTGCCGACGGTTCCTCTCGTGTCGGGATCATCAAGTCGCCTGAAGCGGTCTGTCAGGTGGATTATGTCCTCGCTTTTTATACCGATACCGGTGTCGGAAACCGTAAACATAAGCTCCGCGCGGTTTCGTGGAAGAAGTGAAAAGTCGGATGTAAGTGTGACGGTTCCTTTTTTTGTGTATTTTATTGCGTTTGAAATAAGATTCATGAGAATCTGCCGTACCCTTACCGCATCACCGCAGAATCTTCCGGGAGTACGCTCGTCGATGTTCATGACAAAGCCTAACTTCTTGGCGGCTGCAAGCGGTCTCATGCACTCGTCAACTTCATGGAGAATATCGACGAAACCATAAGGAAGAGAAGCGATTTCCATGCTTCCGGATTCGATTCGCGACATATCGAGAATATCGTTGATCGTGGCGAGCAGCAGGTTTCCGGAATTCATTATGTCATTTGCATATGAAAGAGTTTCGGATTCGCCCGATGTTCTCATGATCAGCTCGTTTGAACCGAGGATCGCGTTGATAGGGGTTCGTATTTCGTGTGACATATGCGTAAGAAACGCGTCTTTAGCCATGCTTGCCTTTTCTGCTTCCTGTCTGGCCAGGTCTGCTTCTTCCGCGAGGGTGTGCATGGATTCGCCGATACAGAAGGTGTCATATTCACGGAGAAATCTGATGGCGCTGACAAGAATGCAGGTAAATTCAAGAATAACGAGGTCCGGCCATTTGTTCGGACCGAGGTCGATGTCCGAGAAATGGAAAAGAGCGGCACAGATTCCGAAATAAACGAGAAGATATGACAGCGAATACAACGGAAGCAGGCAGATACCTCCCGAAAAAGCAAGGAGTCCGATAGCCCAGACGATGGGAGAATAACCTTCTTCAACCGAAGGGAGAAGAAGTACAAGCAAAGTCCATACGGGAAGTATCGAAACAGAAATATAAGTGCAGATTTCGAGAATCCTGAAGTGGCGTTCACAGTCAGTTCGAAGCTTTTTCATAATGATCAGAAGCGGAACGGCGATAACAATGGGAAAAAGATAGACGATGAATGTCGGGAAGAGAAGCCTGCCTTTTGGGATGTCGGCAACAATTCTCGTGGTGAAGCCCACAAGCGCACCTAAAGACATAAGGATAATAATGCTGATGCAGAAGGAAATCTGCTTTTTCAGAATCATTTTGCGAAAAGGAACATATCGCCTGACTGAATACATCTTTGATAATCTGGTGAATAAACCGCGCAGCATAAATCCCCCGAAATCCTCCCCTCTGAGGAGAACCGTTATTATTCCGGCTCGAAATCTGTTTATTAACACATCTTTAAAAATCTGAAAAACGTGGTATAATTATATCACCCGTCGCGGACGATAACAAGTCAAAGGGATGCAGTTTGATCGGTTTGTTCGGCAGACCGGAAAGTTCGGCGGGGTGGCGTACATGGTGTTTTTGAAGCGAGGTGACCTCAATGAGTAGCGCAAAGGTTGATATCATAAAAGCTTTGGAGAATGCATTTGATACAAAAAACGGCAGTGACAATAAAACGAACGAGCGGCTGATTACCGGAAGTACCAGATGTGACGGTCATAATTATGCGTCCCTCATCAAGCTTCATGACAGGGAAGATTTTGAGAGACAGGCATATGCCGAGAATCAGGATTCATACATGATCAAGGACATAATCAATTGTCTGAAAGAAGAACGAGGGAGCGAGTATTCAAACGCGGCCGACATTCTTTCACGGAAGTTCCTTAATGCAGTTGAACGCAAGGATGATACCCGTGTGAAAGAACTCATTGAGGCAGCCCGTGAATTTTCGCTCAAGATTCGCTGTACCGCAAAGGGCAGCCCTCAAAGAGCGGTAGTGTTGCTTCATATTGCAAACCGGATTCCCTCCCTTTAAGGAAGGGAGTTTTTTTTGAAAAATTTTTTCGGGGAATTGGATTCGCTTATTGAAACAGGAGGATATTTGTGCTAATATCTTTCGGAATGAAAATTGATCGGTTATCTATATGAGGAGGAAACCATGGCAAAGAGGACTGATATCAAAAAAGTTCTGATTATCGGATCAGGTCCTATCATTATCGGACAGGCATGCGAATTTGACTATTCCGGAACCCAGGCTTGTAAGGCACTTCACAAG
>JAEEIH010000123.1 GCA_016281275.1 Lachnospiraceae bacterium
ATAGCCTTGCAGTTCATGTCAACGACTTCCTGACCCTTCTTGGAGAACTTGGCAACAACCTTCTCCTTCATGTAAGCGATTGCTTCATCTGCGGGAAGAACCTTTGCAAGTGTGAAGAATGCCGACTGAAGAACGGTTGATGTACGCTTTCCGAGACCGATCTTGCCTGCGATATCAACAGCGTCTACTGTATAAACCTTGATGTTGTTAGCAGCGATGTACTTCTTAGCTTCAGCATTGAGATGCTTGCCGAGTTCCTCATCATCCCACTGGCAGTTGATAAGGAAGATTCCGCCGGGCTTAACATCCTGAACCATCTTGTAGCCCTTGATAATGTATGACTGCTGATGACATGCAACAAGGTCTGCCTGATTGATGTAGTAAGGGCTCTTGATGGGCTTATCACCGAATCTCAAATGAGAAATGGTGATACCGCCTGTCTTCTTCGAATCATACTGGAAGTATGCCTGAATATATTTGTCGGTGTGATCACCTATGATCTTTGTCGAATCCTTGTTGGCGCCGACCGTACCGTCACCACCGATACCCCAGAACTTACACTCAACTGTACCTGCAGCCGATGTGATAGGTGCGGGCTTAACTTCGGGAAGTGAAAGACCGGTTACATCATCAACGATACCGATCGTGAAACGAGCCTTAGGTGCGCTCTTCTCAAGTTCTTTATAGATAGCGAATACAGACGAAGGAGGAGTATCCTTCGAACCGAGTCCGTAACGACCGCCTGTAAGGATGATGTCGTTCTTACCTGCCTCACGAAGAGCAGCTGCAACATCAAGGTAAAGAGGCTCACCGAGTGATCCGGGCTCTTTTGTTCTGTCAAGTACAGCAATCTTCTTTGTTGTAGCGGGGATAGCTGCAATAAGCTTTGAAGAAACGAAAGGTCTGTAAAGACGAACCTTAACAAGACCGACCTTCTCACCCTTTGCAGTAAGATAATCAATAACTTCCTCGCAAACATCACATATGGAACCCATGGCAATGATCACGCGGTCAGCATCCTTTGCGCCGTAATAATTAAAGAGGTCGTAATCCGTTCCGAGCTTTTCATTGATCTTTTTCATGTACTTCTCGACAACTGCGGGAAGTTCATCGTAAACGGTGTTGCAAGCCTCTCTGTGCTGGAAGAATACGTCGCCGTTCTCATGAGAACCACGCATAGCAGGCTTCTCGGGATTAAGAGCATGCTCTCTGAAAGCCTTAACCGCATCCATGTCGCACATTTCCTTAAGATCTTCATAGTCCCACTTCTCGATCTTCTGGATCTCATGAGATGTACGGAAACCGTCAAAGAAGTTAAGGAAAGGAACTTTACCCGAAATAGCGGCAAGATGAGCTACAGGGCTTAAGTCCATAACTTCCTGAGGATTTGTTTCGGCAAGCATCGCGAAACCTGTCTGACGGCAGGCATAAACATCGCTGTGATCACCGAAGATGTTAAGAGACTGGGTAGCAACGGTACGTGCCGAAACATCAAACACGCAGGGAAGCTGCTCGGCAGCAATCTTGTACATGTTGGGGATCATAAGAAGTAATCCCTGAGATGCTGTAAATGTTGTGGTGATGGCGCCGGCTGCAAGAGAACCGTGAACCGCGCCTGCCGCACCTGCTTCAGACTGCATCTCTACTACCTTTACCTGATTGCCGAAGATGTTCTTCTGCTTGGAAGCCGACCATTGGTCAACACTGTCTGCCATGGGGCTTGAAGGGGTGATGGGATAAATCGCAGCTACGTCAGTGAACGCATAAGCGACATGAGCAGCAGCTGTGTTACCATCCATAGATTGTTTAGCTCTGGACATATATAACCTCCTAAAATTGGGTAATACTATTTGAACCCATTTGGGATAATTTTATCACAGAGATGTCTATATGTAAAGGAAAAAGGGCTATGCCTTTTAGCATAACCCTTTGACTTTATGATCGGTATTCTATCCGATCATGAGGAGATCTATCAATACATTGTAGCATCGCCCATAACCTTCTGCCAAGCAGCTGCACGTTCATCCATGATGGCCTGTCCGCCTGCTGTAAGGTACTGATTCATACAATCATTCCAAACTGTATCGAAATCAGCTTCGGGAGCTGTGATAGACTTGCAGTAACCTGCGTTGCGGAGCTCGGAAAGTGTGTTGCCGAGACCCGATTCAGCCTCGATAACACCAACATTAACCTGAGCAGCAAATTTAGCATCGTTACCGGCAACTCTCATTGCTTCAGCAACGTCGTTTGTATCTACATTAGCGTAGCTGAGAGCCTTTGACTTGATTGTGGATTCCTCATCAAGAAGGTGAAGACCGTTACATGTCATTGTGTAGTCAATGTTGTACTGAGAGTTGATCGTGTTTGCAACATGCTCCTCATCAGCTGCGATAATGTTAACGGAACCGTCAGCATTCTTTGTGAATGTGATGCCTTCCTCACCAAGCTGGAGGTAGTTGATGATCTCGGGATCTGTGATCATGTTAAGGAAGAGGAATGATGCAAGAACGTTCTGGTTTGTCTTAGGCATGAAGATCTTACGATCGGAACCTGTTGTTGTATAAGCGTACTTGCTGTATCCGCCGTTCTTATCCTTGAATGTGTCAACAGCTACGAACTTAGCGTCAGGTCCTACGAGCTGTGTAAGCTGGTAGTTGATGCTGTTCTCACCATCACGGAAAGGAATATCATAATTACAGATCATAGCTCCGACATAGCCGGCTTTCTGCATATCACCTTCTGTGGCATCGCCGTCTGCGTAGAGTGCGAAATCTTTCCAGATAAGACCTTCGTTGTACCACTTGTTAAGAACCTTAACAGCGTCCTTTGTTCCGTTCTGAGTATAATGTCTCTCATCAAAACCGTTGATATAAAGCTCTTTATCTGTGATATCGGGATCCATGAATGACTCGATAAGTGTGCTTGCTCTCCAACCTGCATCGGTTGCCATCGAGAAAGGAACCATCTTGCTTGCGTCTGCACCAAGGAGTGTTTCAGCATTGTCTCTGAAAGCAATGAGGCAATTTTCGAATTCTTCTACTGTGGTGGGCTTTGCAAGACCGAGTGTATCAAGCCAATCCTGACGGATGAATGTAGCGGTACGGTAGTACTCTGCTCTCTTACCCTCGATAGCGTAGATAGCGCCTGTATCGGGATCTCTGTGAGAAAGGAGTCCTGCAGAACCGAGCCAGTTCCAAAGGTTAGCGAAGAGACCCTTGTAATCTTCAGTAAGGTACTCAGAAAGGTCTACAACACCGTCCATGTCAGAATATGCCTGGATTGTAGCATAGTCATATGTGTAGCAGATATCGGGAGCTTCCTGAGCTGCGAGGAGGTTGTTGATCTGGTCAACCTCTGTCCAACGGGGAACGGGAACATACTCAACTGCGATGTTGTATCTCTCGAGTGCCTGCTTCTTGATGTAATCTGTGTACATGTTGTCGTTTGCGGGTGTCTGTCCGTCACGATCATAGCATTCAACCTTGATTGTAACCGTCTCAGGGAATTTGCCGTCAACAAGTGCACCGTTTGTGAGAATGTTGATTTCATCCTTATTTTCGATTACTTCAACTTTCTCTTCATCCTCTGCCTGTGCGAGTGTTGTGCCAACACCGCTTTCAACTGCGGGCTTGGGAGCCTCTTCTTTCTTAGCGGGCTCAGTTGTCGTTTTGTTGTCGGTTGCGGGCTCCTCTGTCTTGTCGCTGCTTCCGCAAGCGCAAAGAGAAAGAACTAAGCAAAGGACAAGAATCATTGCTAATACTTTTTTCACTTTTAGGTCCTCCCTTTTAAAGTATTTATATTGAATTAACGGTAACTCACTGTGAGAAACCGGTCATTCCTGAAAAGTCCGACGGTAATGATCATTCCGTCATCATTCCTTAACGGCACCGAGTGTAACGCCATGGATAAAATATTTCTGAAGCCATGGATAGATACAAAGGATCGGCACTGTCGAGAACATAACAATAGCGGATTTAAGCGATTCCGAAAGTCCCGGTTTACTGAATCCTTCCTGCGCCGCCGTCTCGACACTGTTTATGGATTGCACGATATTGTAAAGAAGATGCTGCAATGTATATAATTCCGAATGCTCAACCGTAATGTACATGAGCGAATCCGTATATCCGTTCCATCTTCCCACCGCATAGAAAAGTGCAAGTGTTGCTATAACGGGTTTCGAAAGAGGAATGTAAATCTTTAACAGAATTCTTATATGACTTGCTCCGTCAATCTCGGCCGACTCTCTGAGCGAATCGGGAATGCCGTAAAAGAAGCTTCTCATAATGATCATGTTAAACACAGACAAACAACTCGGTATCATGAGCGCAAACGGTGTATTAAGGAAACCGAGTTGCTTCATAAGAAGGTAATTCGGTATGGTTCCTGCGCTGAAGAACATCGTTATCGTGATAAGAATGTTCATAATGCCTCTGCCGCGAAGGTTCTGATAAATGAGAGGATACGCGCAGATCGTAGTCATAAACAGCGAAAGGAACGTACATACCACGGTAAGCCCCGCTGTCCAGAAGAACGCAACAATGTACTTCGAATCCGAAAGAACCGTTTTGTAAGAATCAAAATTCAGTCCTTTGGGAAGAAGATAAACCTCATGTTTAATCAAATACGATGTATCCGACAGCGATCTTGCAAGCAGATTGAGCATCGGAATGATACAGATAAGTGTTACAAAAAAGCAGATGACAATAAATACAATATCTCCAGCTTTTGTTTTGTTTGATTTGATCATATGATTGTCCCCCTAACAGTGTCTTACCATAATCCTCTTTCGCCAAGCTTTCTTGAAAGGAAGTTGGCGCTCAAAAGGAATACAACTCCGACAACCGATTGGAACAATCCGACCGCAGTCGTAAGTGAGAATTGCAAACTCTTAATACCGCGTTTATAAACGAATGTGGAGATAACTTCCGCCTTTTCAAGAACGAGTTTGTTCTGCATGGCGAAGTTTCTGTCAAAATTACCTCCGAGAATACCGCCGAGCGCCATAATCAAAAGAACAACGATCGTGGATTTTATGCCGGGCAACGTAATATGCCACATTTTCTTAAATCTGCCGGCGCCGTCAACGGAAGCCGCTTCATAAAGCTCGGGGTTGATTCCGGCAATGGCCGCCAGATAAACGATAGAGCCCCATCCGAAATTCTGCCAAACACCGAACATTATGTAAGTCCATACCCAATTGTCAGCTTTCCCGAGGAAATCGATCGATTCGATCCCCATATTGTTCAGGACGATATTAATAAGTCCCGAAGTCGGAGCAAGGAGCTGAAGCGCAATACTGTAAATGATAACCCACGAAAGGAAATGAGGCATGTAAGCTATAGTCTGTACAACCTTTTTATATCTCTTCGCCGTTAGTTCATTCAGCACCAGTGCGAAAATTATGGGTGCGGGGAATCCGATTATAAGATCAAGAAGATTAAGCGTGATCGTGTTTTTCAAGGCAGTATGGAAATTTTTGTCTGAAAACGCCTTAACGAACCACTTGAAAATATCAACTTCTTTTTTCGTTGTGGCCCAAGGCATATCCCAAAGGTCCATATTAAGTTTATAGTCCTTAAACGCCACGATAATATATTCCATCGGCTTATAACGGAAAATGATGAAATAAACCACAGGCAAAAGGAGCAACAGATAGAGTTGCCAATATTTTTTCAAAGCTGTTGCCACGGACATTCTGCGAGGTTTATATCCCTCGATATAATTTGCGCCCTTGCTCACTTCAAAAACCCCCTTTAATATATTTTTCTTCCAAGTTTATCAGGTACGCCGGTGTGGCGGAAATAATAAGTATTTATTCTGTCTCTCCACTCGCATGCGTTTTTAAGCTGACCTTCAAGTCTCTTTTTTGTTCGCTCAAATCTATCGGCATCGATTCTGTCTTGCAACGACGACCAAATACCGATCATCTTTTCAACATCCTCCGCTCCCTCAAAGTGTGAATCATAAATATGCTCGATAACCGTCTTTCCGGACTTGAGTACATAATCGTAATTAAGTCTGTGGAAAAACAAAACAAGTTCATCGGGACAAGTTTCAAGGTTCTCGTAGAAGCTTCTGACCGGTTCATTGTACTGATCGATCATCCGTGTACCGGTTTTGCCTCTCTCCACTCCCAACCCGTTTCTGTCGGATCTGTGATATGTACCCCATGGTGAAAATTCATATCCTTCAACATCAGGTCCGTAATGATGACCGGGACTGATCATCCAACCGATTCCGAGCGGGGAGGTATATTTCTCATATGCCGGCCAAGACATCATAAGAATCTGTTTAACGGATCCGGAAACCAAATCATCGACCCCGAACGTAATCCGCGACCATTCATCGGCAATTTCTTCGGCTGTAACGTCGGGATCAAAAGCAAGTCTTCCGAAACCGTAAAGATTTGCGGCTGCCAGATCGTGACCGGTCCAGTTCGGGTCATCTCCGGTGTTCGAAACAGCTACCATGCCGCAGCATCCGTTCTTGCCGTTTTTAGTGACGATGTCGCGTATAATGCCGTCACCCGAACCGTTGTAAGTCTTAAATTCCAAAATCTGCTTAAACATCGGAATAAGATAACATACATCTTTCTGCTGTCCGGTGTACTCCTGAGCGATCTGGAATTCGATCATCATGTTTGTTTTGCAAAGACCTCCGAAAAGAGGCGACACAGGTTCTCTTACCTGGAAATCCATCGGTCCGTTCTTGATCTGAAGAATGACATTGTCATCAAATTCACCGTCAAGACCGATAAAATTATCATAGCATGCTCTTGCGCGGTCCACCGACTGATCACGCCAGTCCTGTTGACAATTGTAAACAAAGCAACGCCAAATCAGAAGCCCACCGTGAGGAGCGAGTGCGCGTGCAAGCATGTTAGCCCCGTCGGCATGAGTCCTGCCGTAAGAGAACGGTCCCGGTCTTCCTTCGGAATCGGCTTTCACCAAAAAACCGCCAAGCTGAGGAATGTCCTTGTAGAGGTCATCTGCGGTTTTTTTCCACCATGCGGCAACATCACCGTCAAGGGGATCGGCCGTATCGGTTGCGCCAAGTGACATCGGCGAAGCGAAATTGAGGCTGATGTAAAGCTTTATGCCGTAGTCTCCGAATATCTTGGCTATATCAATAAGTTCGTTACGGTCATACCCCGAAACAAGACCTGTTGCGATGTCGTTCACATTGACATTGTTGATCGCTACGGAATTGATTCCTACAGAAGCAACAAGCCTTGCATATTCTCTGGTCCTGTCGTCGGTATAAAGATGATTGTTCTTAAAAAAGAACGATCTTCCGGAATAACCTCTTTCTATCGATCCGTCTGGATTATCCCAGTGATTGAGCATTCTTATCGACGACGCGGGCGATTCTTTGATTTCAACATTTTCCCCAAGTTTTCCGGTTCTGACAAGCGTGATAGTTCTAAAGACTCCGTAAAGCACACCTCTGCTGCTTGCCGCCTTAATTGTGACGGAATTTTTTCTTGTATTGATGCAGTATGCGCCGTCCGTCATGTTCAAGGTCTTATCGAAAACAATGCTGATTCCGTCCGTTCCGGAATTTGTCGAGGCAGTAATCAAAGCTTCTTTTCCAAAAATATCCGACGAAGCTCTTTTTATTTCATCTGCTGCAGAAGCAAGTATGCTGGCATCCGTTCTGTCGCTTGTGTCAAAACCGACCAGTGCAACTTTTTTCAGGCAATCGCCAAAGCCGTCGGCGATTTTGTTTTTATAATTAAGCCATGCGAATTCGTAGCTCATAACATACCCCTTCATCATTTATCAATTTTGAGTATAATTATCTGACGTCTGTCACACTATTCACTTATGGTTCAAATGATTATCATATATTGCGATTGTTACCCATTTATATTATGACTATATATCAAATTTTGCTTTTTCAGTATTTACAGTATGCTTGTTACATGTTATAATTTACTCGTTTTATAACATAAAGAGATATAATCCACATGTTTTACATATGTTAACCATCGATTTTTGGCTTTTTTGAACAATTTGGGCAATCGCAATTTTTGAGTATCTTAAAAAGAGGTGTCACTTAAATGATAGAAATATTGAACGGTATTGTTGAAACCGTTTCATACGAAGGTATGAACGGAGTGCGTGTTTACCATAACGATGTCAATGAAAGCTACCCTATCCACTGGCATAATGCTATGGAAATAATCATGCCGATCCATAATTGCTATTACATAGAAATAGGCGGAATCAAATTTACCATTAACGAAGGCGACATTCTCCTTATTCCCCCCGGAGAGCTCCATGCTCTCTACGCGCCTCCCGTGGGAGAACGTCTCATCATCATGATGGATTATGCGCTCATGTGTAATCTTAAAGGCATGGATTCAGCACTCAGAAACTTCCATCCCTACAAACTGATCGAAGGAAATGTCGAAAGCGATCTTGCAAAAAAACTCACGATAATCCTTAATGACATCGAGAAAGAATACTTCAGCCGTTTGCCTTACCGAGAAGCCAGGATCTATTCTCAGCTGATAAATTGTTTTGTGTATATAGGTCGCGAATCGCAAAGAAACGAAAGACAGTTCGGAAATGTCAAATCAAACAAACAACATGAATATGTAGAGAAATTTCTTCGTGTATGCAATTACATAAATGAGCATTGTACGGATGACGTTACCGTTGAACAGCTTGCAGACATCGCGGGTTTTTCAAGGTTTCATTTTGCCCGTCTCTTCAAGCAGTTTACAAATGTCTCCTACTACGAATATCTTACTCAAAAAAGAATTGAGCATGCCGAAAAGCTCCTAATTACTCCCGATATATCTATCACTGAGGTTGCGATGCAGTCGGGCTTTAATTCACTCTCAACCTTTAACAGGGTATTCAAGAACCTCAAACACTGCACGCCATCCGAATATAAAGGTCTCAACAGCATCACTCTGTATGATTCATGATTGATTTGTGTCAAATTTTATTGAGAACTCCTATCAAAAGCTTCACAGTTCTTTCAAGAGAATCAATCGAGATCTTTTCGTTAACGGAATGAATGTCGTCTATGTTCGGACCGATCGAGACAAGATCACAGCCTTTTATGCCCGAAGCAAAATAACCACATTCAAGACCTCCGTGTGTAACAGCCGTTTCCATTTCTCTTCCGTACATCTCTTTATATGTTTCACAAATAATGTCACGAAGTCGGGACGAAGGAGCATATGTCCATGCAGGATAAGGATTTCTGATATTCCATTTACACCCGGGGATTTGAGAAAGTATCTGTGTGACTTTTTCTTCAAGCTCTCTTCTTCTGTCGTCACAACCGGATCGCAGTGAAAACGTAAGAATCAGATCTTTTCCTTCAATCTTTGCGACGCCGAGATTCATGGATGTATCGACACAATCCGGTCTGTCCTTCATCATCAGCGTAACTCCCTGAGGAATTCTGTTCATGGCAGAAAGAAAATCCTTCGTCTGCTTAACTCCGAGCACATAACCCTTCAAGTCGTACAATGAATCCGATGTCAAAAGATCCACGGAAATGCTTTTTTCGATATTCACATAACCGATAAATAATTTGTTTTTAATTTCATTTAGTTGGTCAAACAGTCTTTCTTTATTTTTCCGTTCAACAAGAATTACCGCCGCGGCATCGGAGCAAATCACATTATCAAAATTACCGCCCGCATAATCCGCAAGACAAAATTCGATATTTTTGATTTTTACGAGGATATCAGTGATCACACGAAGAGCATTTAATCTTCCTTTGTTGATATCACATCCGGAATGTCCGCCGGCAAGACCGGAAACGTGGATTCCGATTTTGCACAAATCGGTCTGTCCGCATACTTTATCCGCACCTTCCGATTTCGTTATATCATTAAATACATACTTACTGTTCGAAAGCCCGAGCTTAACATCAATCCTCTCACCACCCGCGCAGGCGCAGGTTACCACTCCCTCTTCTTCACTGTCAAGATTTATGAACATTTTACCTTTAAGGATATTTTTATCAAACGCTGCGGCACCGGACATGCCGGTTTCTTCATCGACTGTAAAGATTGCTTCGATCGGCGGACGAGGATCATCCGTTTCATCAAGCACGGCAAGAGTCATGGCAACACCGATACCGTTATCCGCTCCGAGAGAAGTTCCGCGCGCTGAGATTATTCCGTTATCGATAATAATATCAAGCGGATCGTTTTTCATGTCTTTGTTACATGAATCCTCTTTAACACACACCATATCCTGGTGCCCCTGAAGAATAACAGTGTTTTCGGGAATGTTTTCTTTTTTAATTGCAGGCGCCGAAATAAACACGTTACCCATTTCATCGCGAGTCGAATTTAATCCTCTTTCTCCGGCAAATTTCATAAGATAATCACCGATTCTTGCGCAATTACCCGAACCGTGAGGAATTTTACAGATATCCCCAAAAAAAACAAGTGCTTTTTCGGTCAATTCTTTATATCTTAATTCATTTTGCATCATATTGATCATTCTCCCATTCAGAGGCGGTTATTATTTTATAACATTAGGTCCGAGACGATTCGGAGGTAAAACAATTGAAGCCGGATATACTATTATCTTTTCAATTCCGATATTGGGATCACCTGCAAATACTTTAAGCGAATTTGTTCCGCTTTTCAATCTTACCTTTTCAGAAACGACATTAATGCCGGTCATTACATTACTGCTCCAAAGAGCATTTGTAAAATGAGTCTTATAATCCTTGCCGCAAGGCTTAATCGTGATTGGATCCGAATCATTTATACTGATCGTAAATCTCATCTCATCACCCATGACCACCGGATTTCGACCGAGTGTATAAAAATCTATGTTGTACGCTCCGCCTGCTTCCGTTTCAAAAAGATATTCAAGATACGGCTTTTCTTCAAGCTCAAAGAAGCTTTTGTCAAAAGGCGCCGCTTTTACCGCATAACGCTCACGTCCCAAACCCTTGACGGTAATAAAGCTTCCTTCCTCACTGTCTGTGGCGGATGCAAAGCTTTCGGCCGGAATCACGATAATACCCGAAGTACTCTTATGGATGAACAGTTCGCTTTCTTGTTCCCCGGGAGCGTAATAAACACGTACGATGTCTTTTACAATAGGATTATCACAAGGTGTTTTCTTTTCACCGAAGTCAAGCTCCAAGGCAATATCCGCAAAGCCTTTACTATCAAGTTTCGATCTGTCCGTACCAATCTTTATCTCAAGATATGTCGCGGATGAAGAATCAAAGCTGCCCGAAATCGGATCGATCCTTAAGTGAGGATCTTCAAAAGTCAGCTTGTAATCAAAATCATAAGGCGCTTTCAGATCAATAAACAGACTCGTTTCATCATTGTCCGAATCAGCAAGCACATAAGAAACAAGAGGCTTCGAATCTGTCCATATAGAACCGGTATGAAAATTCGGGCTGTCCTCAAAGCTTATCACTGCAGCTTTTCTGTCAAGCGGATATACTTTCATGCTCGCCGGATAATTCCATATATCGTCATTCCAGTTCTTAAAACCGGTATGAGCCGATGCAAGCATATAATTCCATTTTCCGCCGTGCCATGCGTGAAATTCCCTAACCAGAGCTTTATCGTTTTCGATTGCTTCTTCAATACGGGCGATATAATCATTTGCTCTTAATACGCCTCTTCCCGCAAGGAATCTGTTCATTCCGGCGTAGAGTCCCGCAAGCATTGAATAAGCCGAAACCATACCCTGATAATAAAAAAGACTTTCAAATGCTTCGACCGCATTTTTTTCGAGACTGCTTCTTAACGAACGACCAAGTTCTGTAATCTCCTGTGCAACAGCGATCATCCTTTTCGTTTCGTTAAATACTGCGGGAGCAAAGCTTTCGGGCTGAAGAGTCTCGGGATGAACGATCGAATTCACACGTGTAAAAAGCTCGACAAACCTTATAATATCCTTCTTCCTGCCCTCTGAAACGCCATGACCGAAATTCCTGTCTGTAAACTCCTTCATGTATTTGTCTGTAAGGTTGGGAGCAGACCATTTTTCATAATCATAAGCGAGATCCATAAAGTATGAAAGCGGAAGTTCGTTAAACTTAATATCTCCCACATTAACAATCCACAGCTTTCTGACACCCGATTCATAAGCAAGCGTCATTTGATCCCAAATATGCGGCAAAGTAACACAGTCCACACACTCATAACTTATCGGAGCGCCGTGATAATCAAAGTGATAATACATTCCGAAGCCGCCCTTATGATTTCTGTCCGCAGTAGTCGGAAGTCCTCGTGTATTTGCAAAATTATCATCTGACAAAAGAAAGATTACATCTTCAAGCTCATCCCAGTCCTTAAGTCCCTGCGTGTTTTCATCACCGTAATAGAAATCCTCAACCTCCTTATAAATAGCAAGCATTCTGTTGATTTCCCTAAGATCGGGTGAAACGTTTTCCCTTAAGAGCCTGTACTGCTCAAGAATAGCGCTTTTTAAAACATTGATATTGTCCTCGAGGGATGCATCCTCCCCGAGAAGAAGCGAATCATCCTCTCCTCTCATACCTATCGTGATTATGTTCTCATAAGCACGATTTCGGATGAGACCGTCCCTCCAGAAGTTGCTTATGGCGTCTTTATTCTTTACAAAACTCCAAGTATTGTCTTCTCCGTATTTTTTATATATTTTCTGCCATTCGGCTCCCGCTCTGCAGAGAGGTTCATGGTGGGAAGTGCCCATAACTATACCGTAGATATCGGCAAGCTCTGCATTTTTGGTTCCCGGACCGTCTTCCGAAAATACTTCAAACCACATGGCCGGCCACATATAATTTCCTTTGAGCCTAAGAATAAGCTTGAATACTTCGTCATATGCTTTGGCATTTGCCCCACCGTATTTCTCAATTGCCCAATTTCCGAATGCGGGCAATTCGTCATTTATAAATAAACCTCTGTATTCAACGGATGGTTCTTTCGAAATAAATCCGTTCGGTATATCGATCACAAGATCTTTAACATGAGGAGGCTTAACGTCACCCCAAAATACAAGGGGCGAAACGCCGCACCTTTCAGATATATTCAAAAGTCCGTAGATCGTTCCTCTTTTATCCGAACCCACCACAAGAAGGATTTTGCCCGAGCCCGCATCTATCTCTTCGGCATCAAGAATAAAGAAACCAAAACATTCACGTTTCCCCCTGAGTGAGGCAATATCTGTTCTGTTCTCAAGACAGTCCAGAAAATCACTGTTCGATACAGTTGCTGCAACTATCGAATAACCCGAGAGATTTTCGGGAGAACCTATAACACATTCGGGTTTAATATCACAAACAAGCTCTATATCTTCGGCAAGTGTTTCAGCAATACGTTTTACTCCTTCGAATGCTCTTTTCTCAACATAGATTCTACCGGATGTTCCTCCCGTACTGATACAGAAATTCATATTAACCTCCTCGCCCAACACTTGACTGCATAAAAAGTTTTCTTTAGCGGAGTGTATTTCGCCGCTGTTTCTTTGACCAATACTTGACCGCATATATAATTGTAAACATAAAAGGTCAATATGAGAAGTCAGATATTACTTTTTTTATGATTAAATAGAATCAGCTCCGGAATAATCCGGAGCCGAAATATAACAGATATATTAATGCCTTGGGACGATAACCCAAAAGGTTACTGCTGTGCACCGATCGCAAGTGCTTTCTTGTTTGACTCGATCATTGCTTCTTTCTTGGGAGGAATACACTTTAAAAGTCCCTTATCAAGAGAATCCTGCGATACAAAGCCCGTTTCTTTGAAGAGCTTTCCAACAAGGATCATGTTTGCGAGACCCTTAAGTCCGCCTTCATCGGCAAGCTTTGTTGCGGGGACGTAGTAAACGGTAACGTCTGTTCTCTCAACTTTTACATCAACTGTTGAGCTGTCTACGATAATCGTTCCGCCACTCACGACATTGTCCATAAACTTAAGGAGTGAAGGCTTGTTCATGGCGATGAGTACGTCGGGATTAACAACGAGCGGTGAACCGATGGCGTCGTTTGAAAGAACAACGCTGCAGTTGCATGTACCGCCACGCATCTCGGGACCGTATGAAGGAAGCCAACTGATCTCAGCTCCGTCAACAAGTCCGGAATATGCCATAACTTTTCCTGCAAAAAGGATACCCTGACCACCGAATCCGGCAAGGAGTACGTTCATTGTCTTATCCATCAGTTTTCACCCCCTCTTTGCAGTCGATTTTTATTCGACTGCGTTTCCTCGCCCAAACCATCACTCGAACGCAATGTGTTTTGAGTTGTCGCTGTTTTATCCTTATATACACCGAGAGGATAATAAGGAAGCATATTGTTCTCAAGCCAATCTACGGCATCCCTCGGAGACATACCCCAGTTTGTGGGACATGTGGAAACCACTTCTACGATCGAATATCCAAGACCGTTGATCTGGTTCTCGAATGCCTTCTTGATAGCCTTCTTTGCTTCGTTGACATGCTTAACGTTGTCAAC
>JAEEIH010000124.1 GCA_016281275.1 Lachnospiraceae bacterium
AATCGGTAACAAATACGGGTTTTTTGAAGATCTTCTCAGTAAGGTATCTCTCATGCTCTGTCTGGAGATCGCAGCCCCAGAATACCTGTTAGTCGAACTCAGCGTTATGCTTCGAAAGAACGTCTATAGCCTCTGTGTAAGTAATCCTTCCGAAGTCTGAGGTTCTGACATTCTCAAGTCGCTCAAGGAGTCCCTTGTCGATGAATTCGTTAAAGAACTTCATCTCTTAAGGTGAGTGCTAGAGCAAGTAGTTGATGATGTACTTGATCATGCTCTCGGAGAGAACCATGTCGTCCTCAAGATCGGCAAATGCGATCTCGGGCTCGATCATCCAGAACTCCGCAGCATGGCGGGTAGTGTTCGAATTCTCTGCTCTGAAGGTAGGTCCGAAGGTGTAGATGTTGCGGAATGCGCACGCAAATGTCTCGCCGCAGAGCTGTCCGCTCACGGTAAGGTTGGTGGGCTTTCCGAAGAAATCCTTGCTGTAATCGACAACTCCGTCCTCAGTCATGGGGATGTCAGCGGGATCAAAGGTCGTTACCCTGAACATCTCGCCTGCACCCTCACAGTCACTGCCTGTGATGATGGGTGTGTGAACATAGACGAAATCACGCTCCTGGAAGAAGCAGTGGATCGCATGCGCGATGAGCGAACGAACTCTGAACACTGCCTGAAATGTGTTCGTACGGGGACGAAGATGTGTGATGGTACGGAGGAACTCGAGCGAATGTCTCTTCTTCTGAAGGGGATAGTCGGGAGTAGATGCTCCTTCAACATCAACTGTCTCCGCCTGGATCTCGAAAGGCTGCTTTGCCTCGGGTGTGGCAACAAGCTTACCCTTAACAATGACAGCCGCACCGACATTGAGTTTACAGATCTCATCGAAGTTTGTCTGCTTATCCGAGAACACTACCTGAAGTGTCTCAAAGAACGTTCCGTCGCTGATCACCATGAAACCGAAGGTCTTGGAATCACGAACACTCCTGACCCAACCGCCGACACTGATATCGTTGCCGATATACTTGTCTCTGTTTCTGAATATCTCTCTGATGCTAATAAGGTCCATATTCCCCTCCTACTTAGATGCGGGTTTCACCCGCATCTGATTTCTTGCCAAATACTTAAACGAAGCATTAGGCTCCGGTATATGAAGTAATTCCTAACAGCTTCTCGTGCAGTCTTCGGTCACAATTCATTACCGAAGCATTACTATTCATTTTCAATAATTTGGTATATTAGCAAATTTTCCCTTGTTTTGCAAGATTTTCAACACATTATAGCATCCTATTTTTCACTATTCCTACCCCCATCATCAAGGTCACGTAGAAGTGTCCCCGCATTTTACCACTCACTTCATGCTATCAGATTTTCGCATCTTTTCAATGCCGACAGAGTGCAAGATCATGTGTTGCTGTCACATAATCGGAGCCCCGTAACCACTTTTTAGTTTCTCGGCATGTGCCATTACTGCATCTTCCCTAAGCCTCTTCACCTGATCGAGCGACTCTCCCCCTCTGTTGTTAAAATCGTTCCTCATATCCCCCAGTTTCACTCCGGGAGCGTAAAGCTTTGAGCTGATCGACAAAAAAATCTGCTGAATTCTTTTGCACATGGTAAGAGTGGCATCCGTTCTGTCTCCGAGTATCGCCTGTACGCCGGCATGATCGCTTTCGTTCGCCATGATCAGCATCTTAGCGTAACGGTTTACCTCAGCATAATACCTAAAATCGCTTTCACCGTAATCCAAAAGATCCCGTGCCGGATCATCGCACATAATCCTCATTCTTCCGGTATCGGTTATAAACGAAAACTGTGATACCTTTTCGGCAAGATTCTCTATAAACTCACCGTCGGGGTGGACGATCTTTGACAGTTCCTCTCTCGAAACCGGAATCATGATCTTTCCTTCGTTATCCGTCCTGGCTTTCCCAAAGAAGAAATGATCGAAGCTGTCAACCTTCGTTTCTTTAAGCTCATCGTATGTGTATCTTTCAACCGGATGGGCCGTCTCAAAATCCGCCAACGCTTTTTCTCGCGACATTTTGATCTTTTTTCTGTTTTTTATGCACTCAATAAGCGTGTGCATATATGTTTTTTCCATTTCAAACTGTGATTTTGTCATTCCTCCGGCAACCAGCATCTCTGACAGATACATTGCCGCAGTAACATAAAGGTCACCTCCGATTGATATTTTTTCAAGCAGTTCCTCCCCCAGCACATCGTCCATATCAAGCGCATCCGCCCACTGCGAAAGCGTTGTCAGATAATGGATCTCATCGAGTCCCTTCGCAGCAGCAACAAACTTCTTGTCAATATCCGACATCGTCGCATCATCAAAACGTTCCATGAATTTTTCAAGATCAAAGTCTGTCAGACGCGAAAAAAATTGTTTACAAGTCTCCGTATTAAAATTTTCAAGCAGATGCTCAAGTTGTTTCAGGGTAACATCTTTTTCGTTGATCGAAACCTTCGATCCTTCCGAAAGATCTTCCCTTTCGGATCCTCCGAACAATTCCCTGATGGTCCGTCCAAACGCCGCAGTCTTTTTTTCGACCGTGTCTGCCGCTGCCTCGCCCCTCAATTTTAGTCCCCGTGCAAAAGCCAGTTCCTTCAAATGTGTGAGATCTCTTACATTTTTTTTCTTTTTTGAAAACTGCTTTATAAACGCATCTCCTACAGGATTACTTTCTTTCCACGAATCAAACTCAGTCAGTTCCATTACCTGCTCGGAAGATGTTTTTTGCGACATTTCCTCATCACTCAAAATTTTTGCGCGTCTTTCCTCACTCTGCTTCTTTTCTTTTTCGTAAGCAGAAATCACGCCACCTGCTAAAAACCGTACCTTTCCAATATCTTCTGAAAGCTTCATACTCCATATTTCCGAGTATTTTGCAATATCAAGCACCGCTCCGTCCGTTCTTTCATAGTCTCCTCCGATAAGCGTGTGTTCAAGATTGGCGCTGAGGTCTCTCTTATGAATCGGAACCCCCGCTTTCAGCGCTTTGAAGCTCAATGTAACATCCAGAACTTTTACAACACGGGATATATATTCCATGTCTCTGTAGAACATCTTCTTTTCTTCAACAGTCAGTCCGAGAGAATCTTTAAGCATCTCACCGCCAAAGTCATTGATCTTCATCATGTCGACCAAATGTTGCCACGGTTTCTCGAATGTGAGCAATTCTTTATAACGTTCCGTAAGTTCTCCAATGCTTTTTCCTTCTATCGATTTCACAACCGACGCCGCCTTCTCCCTGTATCCTAAATAATATGGCACGATGAGCTTCTTGTATTCGGAAAGTCTTTCATCATACCCGGGCTCTTTGTCGGCGCCGCTCTTCCCCAAAAGATAAGTGTACATATCCATCTTTATCATTCGGTAACATTCTTCCTCGTCATTAGGAACCATTCTGTACACACATCTGTCAAATTCTCCCGATTCAAGAAATTCCTTTGTAAGAGGCATCCAATGTTCACTGTCAATTTCTCTGAACGATTCCCATTTTTCTACGATCTTTTTTCTGATCTCCTTTTTTTCATGCAAATATTCTCCGTGTATCTTCTGTTCATCACGGGCTTTTTCGTAAAGTTCAATCCTTTTCCTGTCAAGTGTCTCACTGAAATTTGCCACCGTTTCGTTATAGGCTTCCCTCGTCGGATAATACCTTTTTCTGGCTTCCCTTATATCATCCTCTTTTGCCTTTTCTCCCTCCATGGTGACTCCGTTCGCCTCAAGAACCGTTTTGAGCGTAGTGTCAAACATCTCCTTATGGTCAAGGAGGGTTTCAAGCCTCACATAGACATCAAAATCAAGGAGTTTGTAGTCCACCGGGTGTTTTTCTTTATAATCGGCTATTGTTTGCAGCTTTTCTTTGATCGTAAGCGCTTTCTTAACGTCAAAATGCGAGTGTTCTTTCGTTATCTCAAGATCAAATATATCGGCCGGAATCACAAGGTTTGAAAGTTCTGTTATCGTCTTCTGTTCCTGTTCTTCTAATAGTTTGACTTCCCTAGCCTGCTCTGTCATGTCCTTAAGACTGTCCAACATTCTTGTCGCATCCATCATCTTCCCGACATTTTCTCTCACTCCATCCGAGTTTTTTCGTATCGAACGCATAAGTGAAGTTGTCTGTGATGTGGCATATTTGCCGACAAGCTGTGTACCCTCTTCAAGATTATGACGGGTACGCTTTACGACTTTATCTCTGCGTTTCCTGCTCATCCCGGTTTCATTTATTCTGGGGGCCAGGCTTTTTTTATCATATGTTTCCAGCTGAGCGGGTTCGAGAGGTTTTTCCCCCCAAAGAGAATCGTAGTAGGCAGACTCCGATTCAAGCTGTCGATCGACGACACCCTTCATTCCTCTGTAAAGCGATACGCTCTCTCCGGCAGCAAATAAATTCTGCTGCTGAATCCTCATCTTGTCCTGTACCAGTTGTGAAAAATGCTCACTCATTCCGTCTGTTCTCCTCTTTAAATGCGGTTAAATACCGCTTCCGATTCCTTGTCCAACACATGACCGAAGCCCCGCCGTCCCTTATCTTTTCCCATACACCGTCTCATATACAGGCATCATCTGATAAGTACATTTTACATAGTCGCTGACACGGGCCTTGGGTATTATTTTCTCCACCAATCTGCTGCCCGCTTCCTTCACCGTAGGTATTCGGACAAAAGCTTGCTCACCCAATTTTTCACGGGCAACCCCGACTGCCGCGGAAAGCGCAGCAATAATGCTTCTTCCGGGTTCTTTTGCATAAGCGTACTGAAGAATAAGTCCTTCTTCATCCCGAGCCACAAGCACAAGATCAAAGATCTCGTTATTTCTGATCACTGCCATGCTGATATCGGTATCGTAGTCATCCTTAACAATCGGAAGCTGAACAAATGTATTGTCTTTTGTTGCCGAATCATTACCAAACGACCTGATGAGCCTGTCATCTACATCTCGGAGCGGTATAACACCGGAAGTCGATACGTTTTTGATGACTCCCGCTTCGTCTATCTCTCCGATCGTGGCTCTGAAATACTTTTCATCGCTTTCTTCCATGTCGAAACCGATCCCTGCCAGATACCTTGCAACCTCCATCTGCTCCTTGCTGTTCCCGGCTGCGACAAATTCGATCTCTAAAATATCGGCGTTGCGGAGTGCTTCTGCCCTGACAGCATTCACAAGCATTTCTGCTCCGCCTTTCTCCCGGAATGCCGGTTCAACGTATAGTGACCGTATGATCAGCGTATATCCGGCTTTCTGTATAGCGAGCGCCCCGATCGGGATCATCTCCTCCTCATCAAAAAGCCCGTACGCATGAAATCCGTCACCAATAGCCCCATTGCCCGGATGCACTTCTTTAGCGGCTTCTATTTCTTCCGCAACATCACCGCTGATAAGATGCATGAAAGGAACCACACCCTGTGCGCTTAGTTTTATAGTGTCCATTTTGCTGTTCTTCCCCTTGTTTTCCGAACGGGATGCCGATTGTCCGCATCCCGTTCGATATATTGACCGTTTCGAAGATCGCTGTTGCCCTCAGGCGATCGATGTCTCAGCACCTACCTTGTCATCATGCTTGCAAACATGGCGTACTGAGCAATTGTTGTTTTCAGCAAAGGAGAAATGTCACCGCTCAACTTACTTTTGTCAACATGTCCCGTACGTTCGTTGGTTTTCACATGAGCCCTGAGCTCCATGTCAAGGTCTGTAGCATCAAAATCCCCGACAAACGAATCGGAAGCTCTCATGGCTGCAACAAAGGACAGCTTTCTGCGCAGTACGGATAAAAGGCTCTGTGCATCCTTTAACTCCCTTTCTTCCTTTGCGCTCAAGCCAAGCATATCAAACGCGGATTTCCCCTCCGCATCCTTAGATTTTTTAGCAAGATCCGAAAGATGCATGAGCGTAAGCTCTGTACTTAATACTTCTTTCTGTCTGGCAAGAAGAGTCTCTAAGGGCGCGTCCTTGAGCTCCCGTACAAGCGCAGGCACCGTTCTTCTCGCTTCATCATACTGTGCGGCAACCGATTCCTTAACCACAGCAAAAGCGCGCTCTCTCTGTTCCTGTGCATCATCACCGGAGAATCCGCCGCTCTGCAGCTTAAAGACGAGCATCTCGCGTTTTAATCTTTCATAAGAGAATTCCTCATCGGTATCGTCAAGCTGAAACGACGCTCTTGTGTAGAATTCATTTGTTGAATTAACATATCCCTCCGGAATCGGGATCCAATCCGGGTCTCCGGTAGGATTATCAGCCGAACGTCTGAAAGAATCCCACTTTGCGATAAGCGAATCCCTCATTGCGATATGATTACGTTCATATGTGCCGCGTTCCTTGACCTGCCTGAGTCTTAAAGACGCTTCAGTTGCCATGGCAGATCCCACGCGCGCAGCCAATCCCTCCAGTTTTTCTTTAAAAGCTTCTTTCGTGGCATCATAAGCCAGTCTGCTATCGGTCTGTTCTTCTTTTGATGCGACCGTTCCGTCCTCATTAAGACCGTTCGCTGCCAGTACCGTCTTAAGCGTCTTTTCAAAAGGCTCCTTCATTTCAAGAAGCATATCCAGTTTCGCCTTAACCGCAACTTCCAAAAGTGCGTATTCTTCCGGTGAATTTGTCTTATAATCGTCAATCCTCGACAGTCCTTCCTTGATCCTTAATGCCCGTTTTACATCAAAATGCGAGTGTTCCTTCGTCAGGACAACATCAAAAATATCCGACGGAATCTCCATCTGTGAAAGTTCCCGCATATCCTGCGCAACCCTGAGCTTTTGTTTTTCGATGTTCTTTTTGTAATCCGATATAGACTTCATCAAGGGAACAGTCTGTGCCGTTGCCATATCTCCGACCTTCTCACGCCCCTCCTTGTAATTCTTCAACGTCCTTTTTCTGAGACTCTTCCTGTGCTTGTTCTTCATCGACTCTGTTTCCCCGAGCTTAGGAATGAGAGTCTGTTCCTGAAGATCCGTGAAATTAATGGGCGCCTCGGTCGGAATGGCGCTGAGCTTTTTGTA
>JAEEIH010000125.1 GCA_016281275.1 Lachnospiraceae bacterium
GAAAGCCGTCTGTTGCAAGCAAGCTTGCAATTGGATATGATACCACGGTTTGTGGTGAGAGCTTGCTCTCATGAACAAACAGGGTATCATATCCAAAGCGGAGCGAAGCCACGCGTACAGACGGCTGAGTGAACGGACATCTCAGAAGGGCGTAGCCCTTCCAATGGCGGACTTGTACGCGAGATGTCCCGTCGAATCGAGTAGGAGTCAGCCTACTCGATATTAATGAATGCTGCCTGTTGTAAGTTCGTTTGCAAACAGATGAGATAAACATGTCAGTATATCTGGTACGAAAAAAAATTGTCCTTCTTTAAGATTGTTGTAAAGCAAATAGGCGAAGAGCGCGCCCGTGAAATACTTTTTGGACCATAACGGGTCTCGCTACTTAGCGATTGCAAGACAGAGTCGAAGCAAGAGCTTAGTAGCGTGAGTGGGCACCCGTTCTGAGCGGGAGCGTGTCGCAAAAAGTATTTACACGTGGCAGCTCTTCGCCGTACGAGGAATATACGAGGAATATACGAAATTCAAATTCTTTACATATAAAGCATCGTGTGCTAGAATGATTCCCGACGTTTTTGAAACCATAAAATTCACACATAAAGGAGTACCAACATGAATCTTTCACCTCTTCAGAAAGCTCGTTATTCCTATGCTCCCAAGCTTCCCGGCATGCTCCGCGCGGGCATCGCAAACATAAGCGTCAGCGAAGGCAGCGAGACTAACAGCGTAGCAGATTGCGACAAGATCAAAGCAAAATTCCCCAACACCTACGGCAAGAAGGAGATCACCTTCGTTAAGGGCAAGAACACTGCTCCCGCAAAGAAACAGGTAGTGGGTGTTATCCTTTCCGGCGGACAGGCACCCGGAGGACACAACGTGGTTTGCGGTCTTTATGATGCTCTTAAGGCTGCCGATAAGAACAACGTCCTTCTCGGATTCAAGGGCGGCCCCGACGGACTTATCTATGACAGGTACATCGAGTTTACAGATGATTATATCGATCAGTTCAGAAATACCGGCGGTTTCGACATTATCGGTTCGGGCAGAACAAAGCTTGAGACACCCGAGCAGTTTGCAGAGGTTACCAAGGTGTGCGCTAAGCACGGCGTTACCGCAATCGTGATCATCGGCGGTGATGATTCCAATACAAACGCAGCCGTTCTTGCCGAGTACATGGCAGCAAACAAAACAGGCGTTCAGGTTATCGGTTGCCCCAAGACCATTGACGGCGACTTAAAGAACGAGGATATCGAGGCTTCGTTCGGTTTTGATACAGCTACAAAGACGTACAGCGAGCTCATCGGTAATATTGAGAGAGATGCCAACTCGGCAAAGAAGTACTGGCATTTCATCAAGGTTATGGGTCGTTCGGCTTCTCACGTTGCTCTTGAGTGCGCGCTTGAGACACAGCCCAACATCTGCCTTATCGGTGAGGAAGTTGCGGCAAAGAAGATGTCACTTTCGCAGATCGCTGACGACATCGCCGATTCTGTTGCAGCAAGATCCGCAAACGGCGAGAACTTCGGTGTTGCCATCATTCCCGAGGGTATCGTAGAGTTCGTTCCCGAATTCTCCAAGCTTATCGCTGAGATCAACGAGCTCCTTGCTGGCGAGAAGACTGCAGAGTTCAATGCGCTTCCCGATTGGGCTTCCAAGTACGAATTCATCAAGAATGGTCTTACGGCAGAGTCTCTTAAGGTGTTTGACATCCTTCCCGAGGAGATCGGCAAGCAGCTCTTCCTTGAGAGAGATCCTCACGGCAACGTTCAGGTTTCCCTTATCGAGTCCGAGAAGCTCTTCGCTCTTCTTGTTGCAGACAAGCTTAAGGCAAGAAAGGCAGCCGGCACATTTAACGGCAAGTTTGCCACACAGCATCACTTCTTCGGTTATGAAGGAAGATGCGCATTCCCTTCGAACTTTGATTCGGATTACTGCTATTCGCTCGGCTATAACGCATTCATGCTCATTTCGTACGGCTACAACGGATATCTTTCAAAGGTTTCCAATATCAGCAAGCCCGCTGAGGAATGGGTTGCAGGCGGTATGCCCATTACCAAGATGATGAACATGGAGCGCAGAAACGGCGAGGACAAGCCCGTTATAAGAAAGGCTCTTGTAGAGCTTGACGGCAAGCCCTTCAAGTACTTTGAGGAGCACAGGAAAGAATGGGCGGTTAAGACTGCGTTCACATATCCCGGTGCCATCCAGTACTACGGTCCCGCAGAGGTTTGCGACATCACCACAAGAACGCTTGCTCTTGAGAAGGGTTGATCGCGTTTTGAAAAACTGAATTAATGACCGGCATCCCCGTGGGAAACCATGGGGATGTTTTGCGTGATAAACGAAGCCTCGCAAACAAACGCTTCCTTGAATGAAAGGAATGTTTATGCTATTATCAAGGTGTGTGTTTAAGCGGCCCGATGATTCGATATGTTATAGGTTGAAGAACCGGAAACATAAGAAGCGTTTTCAATGAGGAGGCGGAAATGGATTTCACTGAACTGATGAACAATAGATTCGGCGAGCCGGCTATTATTCTGTCGGTTAAAGGAGAAGATGTCGTGCCCATAGCCATAAACGACAGGTTTCTTCCTGAAATGGGCATGAATCTTGACAAGAATGACTATCTTTCCCACGATTATCTGTCGGCTTTTACCAACGACAGTCTTGTCGGATATAAAAAAGCCGTCGCGGAACTGTGCGCGGGAACAGAGGAAATCAGGCTTGAGACGTGGCGAAGACTGGTGTCGAACTGCTGCGGGGAAGAAAATATCTGTGTCAGAAGTCGCCTTATCAGCCTCGGCGTCGAGGATGGTGTGCAATATATATATGAAGGCGTTAGAAATGTCACGCTTGAGCATTATCATCCGCAGGTAGATGTCGATCATAAAGATATGTTCGCCAGGACGGCTGAGACAAATAACATCTACTACTGGGAATACACGGTGGCAACGCATGAGATGCGTCCCTGCTTCAGATGCATGCGAGATCTCGGACTCCCGGCAGTTGTAAAAAATTATCCCGAGCCGGCCATTGACGCGGGGATTTTTCCGCTTGATTATGCGGATATGTACCGGGACTGGCATAGACAGATTGAAGAAAAAGGAGTTCCGGGATTTGAAGGGATCATCCCTCTTACTGTTGCGAGGATTCCGTTCAGAGTTAAGCTCACCACCGAATATGACGTAAACGGTAAGCCTGTGAAGATCCTCGGATCGGCGACGATCATTCCCGAAACGGAAAAAAAGAAAAATGAGCTCGATGATTCTATCATTTCGACGCTTGCGAGCGAATACAGCGGTATCTATCTGGTGGATCTTGTGAAGGATGAGATGAAGTCCATCATCGAGGATCCCCGACTTAAAGGGTTTATTCCCCAAACGTGCACATATTCGTCAGAGGTGGGCAGGATCATCAAAAAATACTCGAAAAATGCTGATGATAATGTGTCGTCCTTCACTAATATAGACTTCCTTCGCAACGTGTTCTTTAAGGATTCGGCGCGTCGTGAGATGAACTTTAAGGTGAGCGACCACGGGCCGTGGGCAAGGCTTATGTGCCGGTCTGTCGAAAGCGAGAACGGTGTTGTTTCAAAGATGATCATCACCTATACGCTGCTGGACGATCACCGATCCCAGAAGCTTGACGACGATCTTACGATCGCAAAACAGAAACAGGAGCTTGAAGCGCGTCAGACCGAGCTGGTCGAGGCGGTGGATGAAGCAAATCGCGCAAACCGCGCAAAATCAGATTTCCTTGCGAAAATGTCGCATGAAATAAGGACTCCCATGAATGCCATCATGGGCATGAACGAGATAATCATGAAATCGGATGTCAGCGAAGAAATCCGCGGTTACGCGACTGATGCTTATCGTGCGTCCGAAGGTCTTCTTTCCATAATAAATGAGATACTCGATTTCTCAAGGATCGAGAGCGGAAGACTTGAACTGGCGAATGAACGCTTTGATCTGGGAGCTTTTCTGTTCAGAATGTACAATATGTTCGTTATGCGCGCCGAAGGCAAGGGTCTTGCTCTTTCGGTTGATGCCGCGCAAGACCTCCCCAGATATGTCACAAGCGATGAGAACCGTCTGATGCAGGTCCTCAACAATCTTGTGTCAAATGCTGTCAAGTACACTGACAAGGGCGTTGTAACGTTGAAGGTATCGTCTGTTCCGGACGGCGAGACGGCGCGGCTTATCACCTTCGAGGTTATGGACACGGGCCGGGGAATCAGAAAAGAAGATCTTTCCCGTCTTTTCCAGGCGTTTGAGAGGATTGACGAGCGGAATAACCGTAATATCGAAGGTACGGGACTCGGACTTAATATTGCTTATCGAATCGTTGAGAAGATGAACTCAAAGCTTGAGGTTGAGAGCGAATTCGGAAAGGGTACACGTTTCTTCTTCACGGTGCGCTTTGAATGTGAGCCGTATGTCCGTATGGGTGATTTTCACAGCTGCAATACCGTGGCTTCGAACGAAAGCGAGAAACCGCTCTTTGTGAACCCTGACAAGAGGATTCTTGTTGTCGATGATAATATAGTAAACCTCAAGGTTATCAAAGCGCTCCTTAAGGACTCGCAGATGACTGTCATTGAGGTGACTTCGGGCGCCCAGGCGCTTCGCGCGGCAAGCACGAGAAAATTTGATCTTATATTCATGGATCACTATATGTCAGGAATGGACGGTGTTGAGACACTGTTCCGCATCAGGGAACAGGAAGGCGGTCCGAACCACGATACCCCCGTTATCGCGCTCACGGCTAACGCGATCAAAGGCGCTTATGAGAAGTACAGAGAACTCGGTTTTGTGGATGTTGTGTTTAAACCGACCACACTCAACGACCTCAATGAAATGCTCTGGAAGTACTGCGGGGATGCATGACGGCATCCTTGCCGTTGCGAAAGTATCCGGTTGCCTTATCGGGGGCGTTTGTGTATAATAGCGAATGTTGAACAATTGCATATCGTCTGCTTCGACTCTTTCGCTTGCGGTAATCCGTTAAGGATTGCCGTAAACGGCGTCTCATAAGCGTCGCGCTCGGTGAAAGGGGTGAAACCCGTGGGGGTTTCTGAGAGGAAATCTCGGTGAGAATCCGTCGCAACCATCATTACTGTGATCCGGTCGCCCGAGCCGATGCGTCGGCATGCGGTTTTACGATCGGTAAGTCAGAATGCTTGACGGAGCAGGCAGGTGCGGGCATTTTGGATAAAGGGAAGTGTCGCCTGAAGAATCCGTGGGAAACACACGGGTTTGTTTGGTGACCCTCTCGTCGGATCGTGACAGAGGGTTTCTTTTTGTGCAAGGGTATATATAAAGATCCGACCGTTTAAGGTCTCTTATGCCGGGAGGACAGGAGTGATCTTTCTCAAGCGGGATTAACGACTGCCATCTGTTCCGTACCTTTACGATTAACAACAAATAACATTATAAAAGAGGTGCATTAAATGAAAAAACTTATCACATTACTTCTTACTCTTACAATGCTCATTGCGGCAACCTGTACGGCAGCTTCGGCTGACGAGCCCGTGAAGGTTTATGTCACAATTTCAAACGGCAGCGGCGAGATAGTTGTTGCTCACGAATCGGTTGAAGTTACCGATGTGGACGAGGACGGCGTAATCTCGATCAGCGATGCGCTCAGCAACGCTCACGGCTTGTTTTATCCGTACGGTGTCGATGAAGGCTACGGCACATTTATGAGCGATTACGGCCTGAGCCTCGGAAAGCTTTGGGGCGAAGAAAACGGCGGTTCGTATGGCTACTACGTTAACAATGCTTCGGCATGGAGCCTTGCCGATCCCGTTCAGGACGGCGACAGCGTTTATGCGTTTGTATATACCGATCTCACAGCGTGGTCGGACGCATACAGCTGGTTTGAAAAGGATACAGTGAAGGCTGAGGCGGGCGAGGAAATCTCACTCACTCTTAAGAGCGCCGGATTTGATGCCGACTGGAATCCCGTTGAGAATGCAGTCGAAGGCGCAAAGATCGTTGTTGACGGAGTGGACACGGGAGTAGTGACGGACGCGGAAGGCAAGGCGGTTATCACGATCGCGGAGGCAGGAAAGGCGATCATCAGCGCCACATCGGATACGATGACACTCGTTCCTCCCATCTGCGTTGCGACAGTAAAGGCAGCAGCTGCGGATGAGGAAGTGACAGAGGCAGCCGCAACCCTTCCCAACACAGGCGTTGCTTCTACATTTGCATTCGTGGGTCTCGGACTCGCGCTTACGGCAGCAGGCGTGGTCCTTGTTTCGAAAACAAAAAAGCAGGAATATTCGTTTTGAATCCGGTGATTGAATTAACAGATTTATGAGAATCAGAAAATATGTCATTCTTTCCGTGATCTGCCTGTTTGTGGCAGCACTTTTCGGAACAAATACAGTCTCGGCAGATACCGTTGATGATGCGAAAAGCGTCATCGGCGGTATTGCCATGTATAAAATGAGCGAATCCGGAGCCGGTTCCGTGCAGGAATGGGCTGACGGCGGAATCAGAGACGGCGCGGGTGCGGACACGGATGCATATGCATATGCGCTGTACAGGCTCGGACTTGCCGATGTTTCGTCATATTGCGATGCGCTTGGGGAGTACCTTGCCGAAAAAGACGTCAGATCGGCAACAACCAGGCTTAAGTACGCGCTTTGCCTCTGTATGAGCGATCCGACGCACGAATACATTAAAAAGACTCTTGATGACAGCATCGGCCGGCTCGGGATCATGAGTTTTGTTTACGGTCAGCATCTTGCGAACAACGGAGTTGTCGGAAAAACATATACATCGGAACAGATAGCGCTCGAGATTCTGGCAATGCAGCATCCGGATGGGGGCTGGTCGGTCATGGGACAGTCGGGAGATGTGGATGTTACGGCCATGGTCCTTCAGGCATTGGCCGGGATCGGCAGTGAAAGCGGAGCATCGCGTCCCGCGGCGATTGAGATTGCCGCAGACAGAGCCGTGAGATTTCTGTCGCAGAAACAAAACGAGGACGGCGGTTACTCGGGATTCGGTAATGAGAACGCCGAAAGCACCGCACAGGTTCTTATTGCGCTTTCGTCGCTCGGTATCGATGCCGCAAGCGATCCGGGATTTGTCAAGAACGGCAACTCGGTTATTGACGGAATCATGAAATACAGTCTGCCGGACGGTTCTTTTTCGCACATAAAGGGAGGAAACACGGATTCTACGGCAACCTCGCAGGTATTTACGGCAATGGCGGCATATGTCTGCTTCAGGGAAGGCGAGATCTACTACATGGTAGGTAAGCCGCGGAATATGAGCCTTGTGAGTATTCCTGAAGCACCATCGTATCGAAATGTGAGCGATCTTTTCGGAGAAAGCGGACCGGCAGCGGTGCAGTCGGAAACCGAAGTCACAGGTTTGGATGCGGTGCAAACGGAAACAGAAGCCGCAGGGTCGGATGCGGTGCAAACGGAAACCGAAGCCGCGGGGGCGGATGCGGGGCAGTCGGAAACAGAAGCCGCAGGGTCGGATGCGGGACAGTCGGAAACAGAAGCCGCAGGGTCGGATGCGGATAAAATCTTCACAGGAAGCGGCGCGGACACCGAAACGGTATTATATAAGGCAGAAAGGGAACCGGAAAGCGGCATAAAAACCATCCTGCTTTTCGGCGTGCTCGGGCTTTCAATCATTGCGGCCGGGCTTCTCCTAATCTTTAAAAAACGCAATCCGAAGAATTTTTTATTCATCCTTATTGTCGCGGGGATCGCGGCTGTGGTTATTTTTTTCTCGGACTTCAAGACGGAGGACGAGTATTATACTGCCGATAATAATATTGAGAATTCAGTCGGACAAGTCACGATCACCATCAGGTGCGACACGATCGCAGGCTACAGCGATCCCGAATTCATCCCCGAAAACGGTGTTATTCTCGACACGACAACATATGAATTCGGTGAAGGCGATACCGTCTATGACATACTGATAAAAGCGGTCAGAGAAAACAGAATTCATATGGAAAGAAAAAAGACCGGCAGCGGACCCAAGGATTATTATATATGCGGGATCGCGAACATCTATGAATATGACTGGGGCGAGCTTTCGGGTTGGATGTATTACGTGAACGGCGAGTCACCGTCGGTCGGGTGCGGTGAGTACCGGGTTAAACCCGGTGACAGGATTGAGTGGCATTTCACAAAAGAAATCGGAAGAGATCTTGAAATCGAACCGGTGCTTAAGTAGTGAGGTTGAAACAAATCATGTAAGCAATGACGAGTGCGGGCGAACGCTTTCCGGCAAGCGTTCGCCACGTCATACTGATTTGCGCGCAACCGTCATACAGGAAAAAGAGGAGGAGTGCAATGAAACCACCGGAAAAGTATAACCCTGCGGTATTATTTGTGTATTTCCTTATTCTTGCCGGTCTTGTGATGTTTGCGGCCGATCCTGTGATGACAGCTATCGCGTTTGTTGCCATGAATCTGACAGCGATTGCATACAGTCGCGACGGACTCGGACGGGCTTATGTTTTCTTTTTCATAATCTTTGTGCTCACATCGCTCGCAAACCCTGTCTTCAGTCACAACGGGGTTACGGTGCTCCTTGTTATAAACGACAATCCCGTCACGCTCGAAGCTGTTCTTTACGGTGTGATGACCGGATTTATGATCCTTTCGGTTCTGCTTCTGTTCAGAGTCTTTTCGACGCTTATGACCTCTGACAGGCTTCTTTATATATTCGGGCGCGCGTTTCCGAAACTGGGACTCCTTATTTCGATGACGCTGAGGTTTGTACCTTTGTTCGGAAGACAGCGCAGAAAAATGGAAGACACGCAGAGAACGCTTGGTCTTTACAAAAACGAAAATGCGATAGACACCATAAAAGGCAAGCTCTCCGTGCTCTCCGCCATGACGACATGGGGGCTCGAGAACGGGATCATCACGGCTGACAGTATGAGCGCCCGCGGTTATGGGACAAGGCAAACACGAACAAGCTTTTCGATGTACCGCTTTGAAAGATCGGACGCTCTGATGCTTGCTATTGTCGTTGTGTGCTGTTCGTTTATCTTTTTCGGCATCGCGACGGACAGGCTGAAAACCGAATTCTACCCTCGCATCCGGTTGCAGCCTCTTACGGTGTACGCGATATTCGCATATGCGGCATATGCGTGGCTCGCGTTTTTACCTGTCATTGCAAGGATCAGGGACAGAGCGGTGCACAGAAAAGTTTTTGGACAGGATTGAACGCGCCGACGGATGCAAAAATGTAATTCTGTACGGGGGGAAAACGGGAAAGAACCGTGGTTCTGAGTCAGAGAAAAGCAAAATTGCAAATTTGCGAGAGATGAAAGAGGAAAAGAACCATGACATTGATTCGGAGGGAAGCATAATTGCGATTCTGTGGGAGATGAAAGCAGGAAGGAAACGTGATTCGACCGGTGCCGGAAGCAAGGCATCGTCATAAATATTTGCGAGGAGCGTATCGGATGGAGATATTGAGAGTCGAAGCTTTAAATTTTGAATATCACGACGGGAAACAGGCGTTAAGGGATATAAACATTTCGCTCGAGGCAGGTGAGATGCTCTGCGTGTGCGGTCCGACGGGCAGCGGCAAGTCGACTTTGTTGCGGCTTTTAAAGCGTGAACTCTCGCCGCGGGGCAGAAAAAGCGGGAATATATACATCTTGGGACGAAAGCAGGAAGAACTCAGTGAACTTGAAGCTGCGACGGGGGTCGGCTTCGTCTTTCAGCGTCCCGACATGCAGATAGTGACAGACAAGGTTTGGCACGAGCTGGCGTTCGGGCTGGAGAATATCGGGGTCGCCCGGAATGAGATCAGGCGACGGGTCTGCGAGATCGCATGTTATTTCGGGATGGAATCGTGGTTTGATAGGAGCACTGACACGCTTTCGGGCGGACAAAAGCAGCTCCTTAATCTTGCCTCCGTGATGGTCATGCAGCCTGATCTTCTGATACTTGATGAACCTGTTTCTCAGCTTGACCCGATCACCGCGGCGGACTTTATGGCCACTTTAAAGAAACTGTGCCGGGAGTTCGGGATCAGCGTGATCGCAGCCGAGCAAAGGCTCGAAGAACTCATCCCGGCTTCGGACAGACTGCTTGCGCTTGAGGACGGCCGTATCACTGCGTTCGGGGAGACAAGGAAATGTGTGGCGGAGCTTGTGAATAACAAGCGCTTCGCAGCCCAGATGCCTGCTTCGGCAAAGCTTTTTTCTGCGCTGATGAAGAAAGACCGCAAGACGGAAAAAGAAGAGCTTTGGAGATCGGACATTCCTCTGAGCGTTGGAGAAGGCAGGAGGTTTCTCAGGGAATACATCGGCAAGAGTGATGAAAATGCGAAAACTTTTGAAAAGTTGCTGCGTGGCGATTTTGCAGAGGTGTTACGGCAGGATGATATAGCGGATGATGTGCCGAGCCGCCGGGAATCGATGGATGAGGATGCTTTGGAATTCAGGGAAGTTTTCCTGAAGTACGAGAGGACCGGGAGGGACATCCTCAACAGCCTGACCTTTAAGGTGAAAAAAGGAGAGATTTTCTGCATGCTCGGAGGAAACGGAGCAGGAAAATCTACTGCCGTGAGCGCGGCAGCCGGACTTGTGAAACCGTACTCCGGCAAAATAAAAGTGTTCGGAAAGAACATTCGTGACTATAGGGGGCAGGAACTTTACCGCGATTGCGTGGCTCTTCTGCCGCAGGATGTGCAGACGGTCTTTTTGACAGATGATATAAACGGACGTCATCCCTATGACCTTTCGGGAGGAGAGCAGCAGTTTGCCGCGCTTGAACTCGTACTTCGGACAAACCCGAAGCTTCTTCTTCTTGATGAGCCGACAAAGGGACTTGATGCATCACTTGCCGAAGCTTTGAAAAAGAGGCTCAGAGAACTTGCAACGACGGGAGTGGCCATAGTTATCGTGTCGCATGATGTCGAGTTCTCTGCGTCCGTAGCCGACAGATGTGCGTTCCTTTTCAACGGTGAGATCGTCTCGATGTGTGATTCGGGCGAATTTTTCTCAGGTAACTTTTTTTACACCACTGCACTTAATCGTATTAACAGGGGATTACGGGAGTGATGTTTTTTGGGGTATTCCATAACCCCGGCGAAATTACGGTGAAAGGAGTTTGCATATGCTTGTGATAAAGAGTTCCGCAATCCGCAAGATCCTCAGAATACTCATTCCTTTTTTCGTGATTCCCGCAGCGGTTCTTTTGGGCGCCTATGTTTTTGAGGACAAAGTCTACGCCTATATCTCGCTTGTTATAACCATACTCGCCATTGTCTTGTTTATAAGTGGTTTTGAGCGGCGCGAGACAGGCTCGAGGCGTATGGTCATTGTTGTTGTAATGACAGTACTTGCCGTGATTGGTCGATTTATCCCGATTATTAAGCCGGTGGCGGCAATCACGGTTATTACCGGTGTATTCCTCGGGGGAGAATCGGGATTTCTCGTCGGAGCGATGACGGCTGTGATATCGAATTTCTTTTGGGGGCAGGGACCATGGACACCGTTTCAGATGTTCTCGTGGGGAATGATCGGACTCGGGGCCGGATTGCTTGGAAGACACCTTCGTAAGTCACAGCCTTTGCTCTACATTTACGGCATGTTCGCCGGTCTGCTTTTCTCCGTGATCATGGATGTTTGGACCGTACTCTGGTATAACGACGGCTTTTCATGGGAGCCTTATCTGGCTGCGATAGTTTCGGCAGCTCCCATGACCGTGCTTTATGCGGTCTCAAATGTGATCTTCCTCGCGCTCCTTTTTAAGCCGGTGGGTAAAAAACTCGACAGAATCAAAACTGTGTACGGTATTTAGCACTGTTTACCTGAAAAAATATAAAAAAAGAAAACGGCATTTTTGATTTTTATGTCTTTTATTGGGAAAGACGATGTGATAAAATAAAATAGCGAAAAAGCATTTTGCGTTTTGTGACGAGGTATACATTATGTGAATTTTTGTGTAGAAAAAGTTTGAATTTAATGTTTATCATATTCGTGACCGGATAATATTTTTTTACAGGCTGTAAAAATTTTAAACCAGGTCAAAACCAAACGGATATGTTATTACGGGGTCACTATGTACAATACTCTTTTATGGTTTCAGGGATTGAGTATTGCCGCCGTCTTTTTGACGATGGTGGTGTTCTTTCCGACGTGGAAAAACAGGATTCATGCCTATTTGTTTATATATTCGCTGGCAGTTGCTGTAAACAATATAGGTTATTTTATCGTTATGAGTTCGGGTAATCCCATAACTACGCTATGGGGAACCAAAATAGAGTATATGGGAAAACTGTTTATTTCGGCAGCGCTCCTGTTTTTCATGACCGAATACACGGGTGCGCGTATCAGCGAGTACACAAAGAGGACTGTTATCGTGATCCACGCCTTGATAGGCGTGCTCGTATTTACCTGCGAGCACCACAGCATGTACTATGAGAACGGTCCCACGTACATGGATTTCTGGACGACGGAGGGACTTTTCCCTCATGTTAAGCTCCAACACGGAATCTTCTATTATATTTACGTGATGATGGTGGCGGGCTACCTGTTGTTTGCCACGTTCTCAGCAATCAGACAACTCGTTCACGAACGCAGACATAAGCGTAAAATACAGACTGCGATAATAATTTCCTGCGGACTCGTTATGCTTGCCGGCATACTCGTTTATTCGACCGGCGTTATGGGCGGCTATGACGCAACCGTCATTTCGTACCTCATTTGCCTTGTACTTATGATCATAGCCACCATCAAATATGACCTTATCGCTGCGCTTGATGCCGTAAAGAATTACATCGCCGATAACATGACAGAAGGTATCGTGGCGATCGACACCGAAGGCGCGATCATCTATAACAATGCTATTGCGGAGCGCATATATCCTTCTCTGCGTGAAAAAGACGAAACAGTCATCACCCAGCTTATAGACGCGTTTGAAAAGGACGAAGTCATCAGTATCAAGAAAAGTTATTTTAAAGTTGAGCAGAGCGATCTTACAAACGAGAGAAAGACATTCGGTAAGCTTTATGTTATCGATGATGTAACCGTTGAATATAATCATAACAAAGAGCTTAAGCTTCGTTCCATCACCGACGGTATGACGGGTCTCTTTAACCGTACAGAAACGATGCGCCGCATCGAGGAGGCGATGGCGAGCGGAAACGGAGTTTCTCTTGTTATGATCGATATTGATAATTTCAAATCCGTCAATGACTCATACGGACATGACGTTGGTGATACCGTGATCAAGGGCGTTGCGAAGATCATGCTTGATCTCACGTACATCGATCCGAAACTTTCGGCAGGGCGTTGGGGCGGCGAGGAATTTATGCTCGTCATGCCCGCATCGAACGTTGATGAAGCTTTCGATGCGGCAGAAAAGATCCGCCTTGCATTCGCGGAGACTGAATTTCAGTATGCGGGATTCAGGACCGTCAGCCTCGGCGTTACAAGTTATACCGAAGAAGACGATGCGGACGGATTCTGTAAGAGAGCCGATGAGGCGCTTTATACCTCAAAACAGGAAGGGAAAAACAGAACTACAGTCAAATAACAAAACGTGTACTTGGTCAAATTTTGCCATCAATGGCATGACTGCTACACGAAACGTGAATCAGAAATCAAATTCGTGCCGTTTGTTTTGCTTAATCAGATTTCGTGCTTACGCATGTTAATATGCACGAAATGCGGTGTTTAAGAATAATATGTAATGTGACAACAGAAGACTGAATGCCTTTTTTTTTGTTCCGAGCCACAAAAAGAAACAAAAAGTTAGCAATATTTGATTAGTAAAGTTGCTAATTAACTTGGTAAATCAATAAAAATGTCATATAATGTGATATATGGAAAATGGTTTGAGAAATTTTCGAACCGAAATTATGATTTTTTGTGAAGCAGGAAAGGTATACGGGTTTATGGCAGAACAGAGAAGACCATTAGTGTCACACATCTTTACGGCTGATCCTTCAGCGCATGTATTCAACGACAAGATTTACATCTATCCTTCACATGACATTCCTCATGATGCAGAAGACAATGACAACGGTGACGAGTACCGCATGGAAGATTATCATGTTCTTTCTCTTGATAATCTCGATGCGGAATGTGTCGACAACGGAGAAGCTCTTCACATGAAGAACGTTCCGTGGGTCAGCAAGCAGATGTGGGCTCCCGATGTGGCATTCAAGAACGGAACTTACTACCTTTACTTCCCGGCAAGGGATAAGGACGGTATCTTCAGAATCGGTGTCGCTTCTTCGAAGTCTCCCATCGGACCTTTCGAACCCGAGGAAAATTACATTCAGGGATCATACAGTATCGACCCCGCTTCCTTCGTTGATGACGACGGAAGAGCGTACCTCTATTACGGAGGTCTTTGGGGCGGTCAGCTTGACAAGTGGACAAAGGGCTTCTTTGACGAGAAGGCCGGTCAGCTTGAGGGCGACCTTGATCCGGAGCGCGATGCGATCGGACCTATGTTCTGTGAGCTTGCCGAGGATATGAAGTCATTTAAGGGCGAACCCCGTCATGTGCAGATTCTTGATGAGAACGGAAAGCCCATCAAGGAGGGAGACGAGGATCGCAGGTACTTTGAAGGTCCTTGGATGCACAAATTTAACGGCAAATACTACCTCTCATATTCGACCGGAACAACGCACTATCTTGTTTATGCGGAGTCGGATAAGCCCGAAGGACCTTTTACCTACAAAGGAAGGATCATGGAGCCCGTGCTTGGTTGGACGACGCATCATTCGATCGTTGAATATCATGGCGAGTGGTATCTCTTCTACCATGACTGTGAACTCTCAAAGGGCATCAATCACCGCAGAAACGTTAAATATACCAAGCTCGACATTGCTTCCGACGGCACGATCAAGACGATCATTCCCTACGAGAACGAATGAAACACATAACGAAACTGAACACGTAAATATAGCGCCTGTCCTCGGACGGGCGCTTTTTCACGTGTGGACCATGGGGGACGGGGGTTGTGGGTCACAAGTCTCCGCGCCCGAAGTGTTCTTCGAAATGCTCTGTCGAACGTCGGTACTTAGCACCCGTACCTCAGGGTGCTTATGTACCGCTACGTGAGACCGAGAGCGAGAGCGCCTTTCGAAGAACATTTCGTGGCAGGAGACGTAAGTGTGATCCACAACCCCCGTCCCCGTGGTCCATCACACCTTCTGCATTTGCAGTTGCGCGGTGAGAAGCTCGTAGTAGAGTCCCTTGGCTGCGATGAGTTCTTCGTGCGAGCCGCATTCGGCGACGCGGTGACCGTCGATGACGATCAGGCGGTCGCAGTCTTTGAGGGTTGAAAGTCTGTGTGCGATAGCGAAGGTCGTCTTGCCCTTGGTGAGAGCCGAAAGCGCTGTCTGAACAAGATACTCGCTCTCTGTGTCGAGACTGGCGGTCGCTTCGTCGAGGATCAGAAGCTTCGGGTCGGCAAGCACGGCGCGTGCAATCGCGATACGCTGACGTTCGCCGCCCGAAAGGTTGTAGCCTTTTTCGCCGACATATGTGTCATAACCGCCCGGTGTTTTGCATATGAAATCATGAGCATTGGCAATCTTGGCGGCCGCGATGATCTCATCCATTGTTGCGCCGGGTCGCGCGAAGCGGATGTTCTCAAGTATCGTTCCGGAGAAGAGGAACGTTTCCTGAAGTACCACGCCGAGCTGGCTGTGGAAGCTCTTTCTGTCGAGAGTGCGGATGTCCTTGCCGTCGACCAAAAGTACACCGTCATCGGCTTCATAAAGACCCATCAAAAGGTTGATGAGTGTCGATTTCCCTGCGCCCGAAGGACCGACGATTCCGATCTTCTCTCCGGGGCGAACAGAAAGCTCGATTCCTTCAAGCACGGGTTTATATGACTTATACCCGAAAGTCGTGTGGTCGAAGACCACTTCACCGTTTATGTCTGTCACCTCGCCGGGACCTTTGTTTACAATATTGTACGAAAGAACATCACTGATTCTCTCCACACTGCTCTTAAGGCGCATGAGCGCTCTCGGAAAATTCGCCATCCAGTTTATATACTGATAGAGAAGTGTTGTGTATGTCATGAACTGCAGGAGCTCGCCGGCTGTCATCTCACCTTCGAGAACTTTTTTTCCGCCGAAGAAGACAACAACCAGAAGTCCGAGTCCGAGTACAGTGCCGATAATCGGGTTGAAAACGGCCCAGAAGCTTTCGTTGTTCATCTGAACGCGGGCATATTCGTTGGAAAGCTTCAGGAATTTTTCGGATTCGGCTTTTTCGTTGCCATAGGATTTAACTACTCTCATTCCCGAAAGAACATCCTGAAGGCTACTGCTCTGGTCGTCGTTTTTCACCCATTGCAGATGGAAGCGGCGGTTGATGCTTTTCCTGAAAGCGAGAAGGATCGCTATCGCAAAAGGGGCGGGAATGAACGTCAGAAGCGCAAGTCCGGGATTGAGGATGACCATAAACACGATGTCGCACACGAAAATGAACGCAACGGTGAAAAGGTTGCAGAAGACATTTTCCATGAATTCCCTTATCACGCGAGTGTCGGAAACGACGCGGTTGAGAAGCTCGCCGGGGCGTCTGTCGTTTATGTATGAAAGAGGTGTGGCCTGAAGCTTGTCAAAGAGCTCGCCCCTAAGGTCGTGTGACATCCTCGCTCCGAGCTTAGTCGAATAATAGCTTTTGGCAACGTTGACAAAGACGATGCCGAGACTCAGTGCGAACATACCTCCGAGGCAGAGAAAAGCTGCGGATTTGCCGGGAGATTCCTTAAGAAGCACTTTGTCCACGAGATGCTTTTGTATCTCCGGATTCAAAAGCGTGGTAACAGACGCAAGGATCATAAGTATCGCAATCCCGAAAAGACTCTTGTGGTACGGACGTGCAAGCCTTCTGACGGTCTTTACGATTCCGCCTTCGCCTGAACAGTGCGGGCATTTGCTTGTTCCCGGAATCGCTCTTCCGCATATGGGGCACGAGGGTTCATATTCATTGCTCTCAACCTCCTCGAATCTTCCGCCGGCAAGGATGTTGATGCCTCGCGCGATATATGCGTATTTTGCCGTCAGTCCGTGAGAAAAGCGGCAAACAAGCGTGAGAGCACCCTTGTATTCAAGCGTCAGCATTCCCTGTCCGACTCTTGCGGTCGCTTTGGCGCCCGCACAATCGCTTATGAGCAAAGTGTTGGCAAGTACACCTTCTTCAAAGAGAAGGATCCTCTTTGTCGTCACGACGAGGAACGAATTATCCGCATAATTCGAATCCCTGTTTATGTCGATGGGGAGTGCGTAGTAGATGCGGTCGTCGTCCGCTTCATGTATCTGTTCCGTGAGCTTGTCCGGAATCTTCACTTTCAGTATCATTTTATGACCTTCTTTTTAATCCATATATGGGCGGATGTAATGCCTTTTTCAGGGCGTCCGAGTTACTTTTAAAAGTGATCCGTATCCGATCCTCTGCCGCTTTTGCGGTAATTTTGGAGACTACAGGAACAGGTCGAGCTTTCTCTGCTCTTTCTTTGTGAGCTTTGTGACGTCCCTGACTTCAAATCTGTTCTCGTTTATATCTGTGATGAGAAGACGGGTCTCGGAAAGCTTTGTCACGTTTGTGCCGCCCATGTTGATGGCGAACCGAACGGGACCCTTGTCCGTGATGACGTGGAAATAAGCATATCCGTATTCGTCTTTGATCGAAAGAATCTTGTTTATTACAGGTAAAAAATAGTTGAGTTCGAGATCTCGCTTTACGAGCTCCCGCTGTTCGGGCGAAAGGTCCGCCAGATCCTCGATGATCGCAAGCTCCTCGCCCGCCTCGCTCCCGACACGGATGGAAATGTATTTCGCGGGATCCGTGAAGGGAAAGAGCCTTACAGCATGAACTCTTTCGTAGGTTGTGAGATCACATCCGGCTTCCGTATTCGAAGTACCGTTTTTATTATCATCCGGTCCGATCTTTGAAGTGTTTATATTTTCAACCTTTGCACCGAGAAAACCTCCGGCGCTCTCATAAAATTTAAGTATTTTGCCTGTTTCTTCCATTTCTTTTACCAAAACCTTTCTGCTTTGCTGCTACGAGACAGCATTGTGGATGTTGATCTCCTCGAGTGACAAAAATCCTGTCTGCAGATTGGAAAGCATGTGATAGATGCCTTCTTTCCGTATAAGTTCGTCGTGGGTTCCTTCTTCAACAATTTTCCCGCCGTCTATGACAATGAGCCTGTCGGCATTCTTGAGGGTTGACAGACGATGCGCGATCGAGATCGTTGTTCTGCCCTCGGCGAGAAGTGAAATCGACTTTTCTATCAGTTGCTCCGTCTTGGTGTCAACCGCCGAGGTCGCTTCGTCGAGGATGAGGATCTTCGGATTGGCGAGGACGGCGCGCGCTATTGAAATTCGCTGACGTTCGCCTCCCGAAAGATCCTTGCCGCCGGCTCCGATGATCGTATCATAGCCGTCCGGCATGGAAGTAATGAAATCGTGTGCGCCGGCAAGCTTGGCAGCGCGGATTATGTCTTCGCGCGTAGCGGTTCTGTCGGCATAAGCGATGTTGTCCGCGACCGATCCCATAAACACATAAGTGTCCTGAGAGACCATCGCGACGCTTCTCCTCAGATCGGAGAATGCTATGTCGCGCACATCGTGACCGTCAATCCTGATAGTTCCTTCGTCAACGTCATACAGTCTTGATATCAGGTTGACAAGCGTTGATTTTCCTGCTCCGGAACGACCGACGATCCCGAGATTTTCACCCGCGCGGACATGCAGAGTTATGTTTTTAAGCACCGGACGGAAGGACTCGTAGCCAAACGTCACTTCCGAAAGCTCAATTTCGCCGCGCGGATTCGTGAGACGTATCGGATTTTCGGCTTCTTTTATATCGGGCACGGCATCAATGATCTCAAGCATGCGCTGTGCGGAATTAATGCTGTCCGTCCAAGTCCTGAATATATATGAAAAGAAATTAAGCGGTCCGTTCAGAGCGCCTACATAGCCGACAAAAGTTATCAGCGTGCCGAGGTTGATGCTTTTGAAATCTATCAATAATATCACTCCGACAATCCAGACCCAGATGTTCGAGATTTCGGCAACGAGATTGTATAGGATCGTGAAGCGGTTGTTGTAGCGGACGATGTCGACCTCTGCCGTCATAAGCGCACGCGACTTCTTCGCAAAACTCTCGGATTCCTCTTCCTCGCGTCCGAATGCCTTGACCACTCGCGCTCCGGTAAGGTTGTCGTTGACCTTTGTCGTCACGTTTCGCTCGGCGCGGTGACGCTTCCCGTAAAGCGTCCAAAGGGCGGGCTTGAGTTTTACCGAAAGGAACACGAGCACCGGCAGCAGCACACAAGACACCAGGGCAAGTCCGCGATTAAGCCTGAACATGACGATGAATGTCGAAATGATCGTGAACGAGTGGACAAACAGAAAAGGGAAACCGTCAAGGAAAAAATCGGTCACCCTGTCCGCATCGCTTCTGACGCGTGTCATAAGCCCGCCTGTCTGCTTTGCGGTGAAAAAGCGAAGCGAAAGGTCGCCCATCGATGTGAATATATCCTGCTTGAGGTCGCGTACGGTCTTTGCAGTCACGCGAGCCATGAGCACCTGCTGCAGAATCGTGATGCCGAGCTGAAGGAGTCTTGCGACAGCGATCGTGATGACCAGCACGATGAGTGCCCAAAAGTACTCCCCGTCAAGTCCGAATGTGCCGAGCAATTCGTCGTTTTTGGCCAGGACGCCGTCGTAAAGCATGGTGCCCGAAAGGTACGGCCAGGCAAGGCTCACCAGAGCGGCAAGCACGTACGAAACAAACAACGTGATAACCGACAGCTTGTAACGGAAGAGGTAATGCATCACACGGGCGAAGATGGTCCGCTTTCTTTTCAGACCGGGAACGGCGCTTTCGTCTGTGCCTGCCGGACTGTTTTTTGAATTGCCAATAAAAGAATCATCACCGGCGTCTTCCGAAGCCCGTATGTCGGCGTGGTCTTTTGAATCCTTTATAATGCTTATGTTTTGAGCGCCGGAATTATCTGCATTATTTACAGCAGATTCTGTTTCCTTCATGAAGGAATTCATCCCGGCCATGTATATGCCGGAGAACGAAGCGATGAACATGTCCGTCTCCTTGTCGGTTGCAGAGTCCGCACATTTTGCAATGAGCATGCTTGACGCAAAAAGCCTTTCGATCCGTACCTCCTTTATGTCGGCAAGCTCAAAAAGACGGATGTTCTCAAATCTCTCGGGTTCGGGAGTGATTTCGGGCGTTCTGCCCGGCTTTTTGCGGGCGGAAGGAGGAATCGCATCGGGATTTCCGTGGATGATATCATCGGTTGTGATAACCACTGCGGTTCCGAGATATCGTTCCGTAAGAAACGCTATTCCGCTCATATAATTGCCGTCTTTCGAAAGATCAAAGCGGCACGACGAAACAGGCTTCCCGACATTTTCGGGGAACCCGGAAAGCACCTTTTCAAGTTCTTTTGGAAACAGTTCTTTTTTCATGTCATCAGTACTCGTTATTCATAAATAATTGGCGATGGTATAGTTGTTTGATTTTATCACGAGGGATGTAATTATTCAACAAGAAAGTGGTCTC